>NZ_CP155729.1:902500-1203333 GCF_039724765.1 Sagittula stellata E-37
TCCGCCACAACCGCCAGGTCGTGGGTGATGAGCAGGAGCGCCATGTTCTCGGTCCGGGCAAGATCCTTCAGCAAGTCGAGGATTCGGGCCTGCGTGGTGACGTCGAGCGCGGTTGTCGGCTCGTCCGCGATCAGCAGCCGGGGTTTCAGCGCGATCGCCATCGCGATGACCACGCGCTGCCGCTGTCCTCCGGACAGCTCGTGCGGATAGCGGCCGGGGGACACATCCAGGCCAACCCTTTCCAAAAGGCCGGTCATTTCGGGCGGCACGGCGCCGTGGATGCGGAAAACCTCGGCGATCTGGTGGCCGATGGTCTGCAGCGGGTTGAGCGCGGTCATCGGTTCCTGGAAGATCATGCCGATCTCGCGCCCGCGGATGCGGCGCAGGTCGCGGTCACCGAGCCGGGCCAGGTCGGTCGTGCCGAAGCCGATCCGGCCAGACGCGACGGCAGAGCCGGGCAGGAGCCCCATGACGGCGAGCGCTGTCAGCGACTTTCCCGAGCCGGATTCGCCGGTCAGGGCAAGCGTTTCGCCGCTGTCCATGTGGAAGGTGATATCCTGCAGGACCTGCTTGCCATGGATCGCGGCGGTCAGGCCGTCGACTTTGAGAAGCGGGTTCGGCCCGCCTTCGGCGACCCGACCCGCGGGGGGCTCTGCCCCCCGGTCCCCCCGAGGGTATTTGCGCCAAGATGAAGGCATCAGGTCCGGAGTGGCTTCAGGCGTGGGTCGAGGGCGTCGCGCAGGCCGTCGCCGAGCAGGTTCAGGCCGAGCACCATGAGCACGATCGTCAGCCCGGGGATCAGCGCTGTGTGCGGTGCGATGGTGACGAGCGTCTGGGCATCCGCCAGCATGCGGCCCCAGCTGGGGGTGGGGGGCTGCGCGCCTAGCCCGACGTAGGCGAGGCCTGCCTCGGCGAGGATGCCGAGAGAAAACTGGATCGTGGCCTGCACGATGAGCAGGTTGAGAATGTTGGGCAGGATGTGTTCGGCGCTGATCCGGGTGCCCGACTTGCCGCAGGTCCGGGCGGCGAGGACGAACTCGCGCGTCCAGAGCGACAGTGCGGCACCACGAGTCAGACGGGCGAAGACCGGGATGTTGAAGATGCCGATGGCGATGATCGCATTGACGGCGGACGGTCCGAAAGTGGCGGTGATCAGGATCGCGATCACGAGGCTGGGGAAGGCGAATACCAGGTCTGAGCCGCGGGAGATCGCTTCATCTATCAGGCCGCCCCGATGTGCGGCGGCGGTCAGGCCGAGCGGCACGCCCAGGCCCGCGCCGATGGTCACCGCGACGAGCGCCACGGCGATCGATGTGCGCGCCCCGGTCATGAGCATCGACAGAATGTCGCGCCCGAAGTGGTCGGTGCCGAGCAGATGAGTGCCGCCCGGCGGCAGCAGCCGCTGCGGGATGTCCACCTGCGTGACATCGAACGGGGTCCAGACGAGCGACAGGAGGGCCGCTGCGACCATCAGCGCCGAGAGCGCCCCGCCTACGACGAGCGTGGGTTTCATCGGCGCCGAAGCCTCGGGTCGGCGATGGCGTACGCCAGATCGGTGAGGAAGTTCACCACGATCACCGCGAAGACCAGCAGCATGACCACCGATTCTACCGTGATCAGGTCGCGCTGCGATATCGACTGGAAGATCAGACGGCCGAGACCGGGCAGGTAGAACACCTGTTCGATGATGATCGCCCCCGCGAGCAGAAAGGAGAACTGTAGCCCGAGGATCGTCAGGACGGGGATCAGCGCGTTGCGCAGGCCGTGGCGCCGCAGGGCCTGCGCCGGGGACAGGCCTTTGGCGCGGGCGGTTCGGATGTAGTCCTCGTGCAGGGCGTCGATCAGGCTGGATCTGAGGATGCGGGCGAGGATCGCCGCTTGTGGCAGGGCGAGCGCGATGGCCGGAAGGGTCAGGGCCTTGAGGGCGGCGGCGGGATCGTCCCAGCCTGGAAAGCCGCCCGACGGGAAGATGCGCCAGGTGATGGCGAACAGCGACACGAGCAGCATGGCGAACCAGAAGTTCGGCACGGCGACACCCAGCTGGCTGGCGCCCATGACCGCAAGGTCCGCCGGTCTGCCACGGCGGGCCGCCGCCACGAGGCCCGCCGGGAAGGCCACGAGCACGGCCAGGACGAGTGCGTAGACGGTCAGCGGCAAAGAGATCCAGAGCCGGTCCGCGACCATCCCGGCCACCGGGGTCCTGTAGGTGTAGGAGATGCCCAGATCGCCTGTCAGCAGTCCGCCGACCCATGCGAGATACCGAGCTGGCGGGGAGAGGTCGAGGTTCAGTTCTGCCCTCAGGGCAGCCAGTGTCTCGGGCTGTGCGTTGATGCCCAGCATGTAGGCGGCCGGATCACCCGGCGCGATTTCCACCACGAGGAAGATCACCAGCGAGGCGGCGGCGAGGCTCACGATCAGCGAGAGCACGCGGCGGGAGAGGTAAGTCAGCATGGCTGGAACGACGCCGGTATCATGGCCGGCCTGTGGCGGCGCCGGGGCCGGTGGCCAGCGTGAAGAGCAGGTCGAGATGCCTGTCCTCGGGAAGTCCATTCAGAGCCAGCTTCTGCATGCGCGACCCCGCGGCCAGTGTCCGCAGGTCCTCATCGCTCATCCGCTTGTAGTCGCGCTTCCAGTGACGCAGCATGAGGTCCTTGTAGGAGCCGAGCTTGGCCGTCCGGGACCATACCGCGCGGATGTCGGGCCTCGTTTGCAGCATGTGCTCGAAGAGGTAATGCGGCCAGAAATAGGGATGCAGGGGCCGTTCCGCGCCCGCGTCCGGAGCGACGGACCAGGCGCGCTTCTTCGGCTCCAGCACCTGCTTGGCGGCGGGCGCGCCACCGGTCAGCGCAAGCCTCAGTGAGGTCAGGCGGAAGGCCAGCGCGCCCTTGCCGCCGGGATCGAGTTCGCGGCGGGACACCTGCTGGCGCCGGGGGCTTTGCCAGTAGCGGACGGTTTCTTCCATCCACGCGGTCATGATCGCATGATGCGGCGTGGCAGCGAGAAACCAGTTCTCGACCGGGCGGCGCCGGTAGGGGTCGTGAAAGGCGAAGAACCCTTCGTCCGTCATGTCGGGCAGCCAGTCGTCGAGCGGTTTCATCGGCACGGTCGCCGCATCGACGTATACGCCACCCCTGGCCTCAAGCTCGTGCATGCGGAAGATGTCGGCCTGGCCCTGGAAGGTGGCCGGGGGATGAGGGATGCCGCGGTCGGCAAAAGCTTTTTGCGCGTCGGCACTGTCGAAGAGATGAACCTCCCATGCGGGATTCAGGCTGGCCCAGGCGTCCCAGCAGCGGCGGACGATGGCGGGCGCCTGCGCCTCACCCTGCGCCCAGTAGAAGACAAGCCGTTTCGGCACCATGCACGAACCCTCCCGCTTTCGCTTATCGGGCGAAGGGGGCGGCGGGGGCAAGGGGCTGCGACAGATCTGTCGGTCGGCTTCGGGATCACTGTTGCCCGCGCGGTGGTCTTCGCGACGGGTGTCCCGACGATTGACTTGCACGTGGACTTCCTCCGAACCTTCGGTGAGGCGCACGGGGGAGAGGACCGTCAGTGAGATCGCCAGCCAGACCCGTTCGGCCAACGGCGTCCCGACCGGCGAGGCAGCGGCGCGCCTTGCGCCCGTGGCGCATGCGGGTATTTAGGGACAACTGAATCCAGAGGAACGCCATGAAAACCGATCTGCTCAAGCTCAGGGCGATCGCCAAGTATCGCAAGCTCGTGCGCAAGCGCCGCGCCTTTTTCGGATGGCTCACGTCGCGGTCCGATCCGATGACAAACGAGTTTGACCGCGCGCTGCTGGAGCGATCCGCCCTGATCGAACGGATCGGGCAGGCCGAAACGCATCCGGGCGTGACCGGAGAGATCGCGGTCTATTCGACCTTCTGCGGCACGTTGAAGAACCTGACGTTGGATCGGACGAACCGGGCGCGGACCTACCCGCATTACTTCGTCTCCAACAACCGGCAGGTACTGGGCATGGCCGAGGCGCTGGGCTGGCTGCCGATCTTCATCGACCTGCCGATCTCCGCGAACCCGATCGAGGCCGCGCACCAGGCAAAGGTGGCAAAGGCGCTGCCGCACCTGTTTCCCGACCTCGCCCGGCACCGTTATCTTTTGTACACGGACGACAAGAAGGCGGTGAAGTACGAGAAGTATCCCGGCGTGGTGGAGAAGCTGAAGGACGTCGGCGCGGCCATGGCCCTTCAGGAAAGCAGCCACATTCGGGACAACATCCTCTGGGAATACACCGACTCCCTGCATCAGCCGCGCTACATGGCGCAGGCCCACCAGATGCTGCGGTACACGCTGTCCCAGCTGGAGGCGGGCAAGACGCTCGATACGAAGGTCCTCTTCAACACCGCCTTCATCGCGCGCGACATGCAGCATCCTCAGGTCAGGGCCCTAAACGAGGCATGGTACGACGACATCCTGGCCTGTGGGATCGATTGCCAGCTTGCGTTCGATTTCCTGGCGCAGGGCCGGGACGATATCTTCGCCCTGCCACCCGCACCGCGGAAGAAATACCTCGGCAAGAAGATCGAGGCAAACACGCCTCCGGGAGAGGCCTGAACCTCAGCCGAGGAAATCGAGCAATGCGCGCGCGGTTTGCTCGGGGGACTGGTCGATGAAGAAATGCCCGCCGGGGACGGTGCCCGCTTGCATGTCAGACAGCCGGTCTGCCCAAGTGGCGGGCACGTCGTAGGCGCGGGCCATCGCCCCGTCCGCGCCGTAAAGGACCAACGACGGCACATCGACCCGCCGGCCGAGGTCCTTCTCGTCCAACGCGAAATCCACGTCGATGGCGGCCCGGTAATCGTCGCACATGGCGCGGCGGCACTCCGGATCGGCCCATGCGGCTCGGTAGGCATCCAGTTTCGGAAAGTCCGATAGCTGCGCGCCGCCCCAGCCCAACAGGCAGCTTTCGTAATAGGCATCGGGGTCGGCGGCGATCATCCCTTCGGGGAAGGGCTGCGGCTGGCTGAGGAAGAACCAGTGGTAGTAGGCCCGGGCGACGGGATGGGTCAGGTGTGACAGTAGGAGGTGCGTGGGCACGATGTCCATCAGGGTCAGGCTCAGCAGCCGGTCGGATACATCCAGCGCGAGTCGATGGGCCGTGCGAGCGCCGCGGTCATGCCCGACAAGATGGAAACGACCGTGCCCGAGATGCGACATGAGGGCTGTCATGTCGCCCGCCATGGCGCGGAAACTGTAGGCTTCGACACCCTTCGGCTTGCCGCTTTCGCCGTAGCCGCGCAGGTCTGCCGCGACGACCGTGAACCGCTCGGCAAGGCGCGGACCGACCTCTGCCCACATCGCGCGGGTCTGCGGGAAGCCGTGCAGCAAAAGGACAGCCGGTCCGGTTCCGCCGGTCTCGAAAGCGATTTCCACGCCGTCCAGTTCCACCTGGCCGGGCGAGAAGCCCGGGATTTCGTTGCGCATGATGCCCTACTCCCACGGCGCGTGTTGCCCGCATATTGGCCCCGCGCGGGCGGTGGCCGTCAAGACGCGGTCTCCAGCCTGTCTTCCTGTTGTACCCCGCCGAAGGGACGCTAGGCTGTCGGCATCAAGAAAAGGGAGAACGGCATGGCGGTCCTGACCGAGGCAGAGGACATTTCGGATATCGCGTTTGGCTACATGGGCTCCAAGGCGTTGTTTGCGGCGCTCGAATTCGGTGTGTTTACGGCCTTGTCACAGGGCAACATCGGATTGACTGGAATTGCCGGGGCCACGGGCCTGCCCAAGGAGCGTTGCCGCACCCTGCTGTCCGCGCTGGTGGGTTTGGGCCTTGTCACACATGACGACGCTGGGTTCGCCAATTCCCCGGCGGCGGAGTCTTTCCTTGTGAAAGGGGCGCGTCACGACTTCGGCGACTACCTGCGCCTGCAGGTCGGCCGCCAGATGTATCCGCTGATGGACCAGATCGAGAAGGCGTTGACCGGGGACCTGGAAGACGATCACACTGGATCCTACGCACAGTGGTTTGCCGACCCGGAAGAGGCCCGGCTGTATTCCGAGAGCCAGCACGCCGGATCGCTCGGTCCGGCGCGGGGGCTGGCCAAGCGGGTCGACTTTTCGGGCATCGGCAGCCTGCTGGATGTGGGCGGCGGGACCGGCGCCTTTGCCATCACGCTGGCGCGCAGGAACCCGAACCTGCGCATCACGGTGCTGGACTTCCCCAATGTCGCCAAGCTGGGCGAAGCCTACGTGGCTGATGCGGGACTGTCGTCGCAAATCGGCTATTGCCATGGGAACGCGCTGGAGTCTGGATGGCCCGGCGGGCAGGATGCCGTCCTGATGAGCTACCTGTTTTCGGGTGTGCCGGATCACAGCCACGCGGGCCTGCTGCGCAAGGCACATGACGCGCTCAATCCCGGCGGGCAGGTGCTGATCCACGACTTCATCGTCGACGCGGACCTGTCCGGCCCGAAGAACACAGCGCTCTGGCAGCTTCAGCACACGGCCTTCACCCCCGAGGCCCGATCGCTGGACGACGACTGGCTGATCGGCGCCCTTGAGGCCGCAGGGTTCAGCGACGCCGATGTCGGGCCGCTGATCCCCGGGATGACCAAGCTGGCCACCGCCCGAAAGGCCTGACCGTCCGCGTCACTCGGTCCAGTGCACGGCGGTCAGATCGGTGGCCTGCGTCGGCGCGTTGGTCCAGAGCCCTTCAAGCCGCGCATCCGCGATGGTCGGGAAGGCAAGCTGGAAGAGGTAGCCGTTGACATAATCCTTGGCGATCATCTCCTGCGCCTGGTGCAGAAGCGCGGTGCGGGCCTCGGGCTCGGACGTGGCGGTCAGCTTGTCCATCAGCGCCACGAACTCCGGCTTGCCATACTGGAAGTAATAATCGGGCCGCGCGTAGATGCCGATGTCGAAGGGTTCGGTGTGGGACACGATGGTCAGGCCGAAGTCCTTGCCTTTGAAGACCTGCTCCAGCCACTGCGCCCATTCCAGGTTGGTGATCTCGGCGTCGATGCCGACCTCGCGAAGCTGGGCGGCGATGATCTCGCCACCGCGCCGGGCGTAGGACGGCGGCGGCAGCTTCAGCGTGGTGGAAAAGCCATCCTCCAGCCCGGCCTCGGCCAGAAGCGCCTTCGACGTCTCGGGGTCGAAGTCCGAAAGGGCGGTCAGGTCCTCATAGTCGGGGTTGTGCGGGGCGAAATGCGTGCCGATGGGCGTGCCCAGCCCGAACATCGCGCCGTCGATGACCGCCTGCCGGTCGATGGCATGGGCCACCGCTTCGCGCACGCGGACGTCGTCGAAGGGCGGCAGGGCGTTGTTCATGGCAAGGATCGTCTCGCCTTCGGTCGAGCCCCTAAGCACCTTGAAGCGCGGGTCGGCCTCGAACTGGGGCAGGTTCTCTGGCGCGGGAAACCCCGCGAAGGCGTCGATATCCTGCGCCATCATCGCGGCGAAGGCCGCCGTCGGATCGGAGATGAACTTGAAGGTCGCATGGGTCAGCGCGGGCGCGTCGCCCCAGTACGCATCGTTGCGGACCAGCGTGATGGAATCGCCCTGCCGCCAGTCCTCGAACCGGAACGGGCCGGTGCCCACGGGACGTGCCTTGATGTCGTCAATCGATTCGGGCGCGACGATCACCGCATCGCCCCAAGCGAGGTTGAACAACAGGTTGCCGTCCGGCTGCGACAGAGTGACCTTCACCGTCGCGGGGTCAACGGCTTCGACCGAGGCGATTCCGGCGAAAAGCTGCTTTTGCGCATTGGTGGAGTCTTCGGCGCGCGCCCGGTCGAGGCTGAAGACCACGTCCCCCGCGTCGAATGCGGTTCCGTCATGGAACGTTGCGCCTTCGACCAGGTGGAAAGTGTAGGTCAACCCGTCTTCCGAAATCTCCCATTCGCGTGCCAGTCCGGGAACGACAGCGCCGGATTCCGCGAATTTCGTCAATCCTTCGAAGACGTTGGCGTAAAGGACGCTGTCGATGGCTCCGGCGGCGGCAGAGGTCGGATCGAGGTGCGGCGGCTCCAGTTGCAGGGCGATGGTGAGGTCGGTCTGCTGGGCCTGCGCAAGCGAGGTGGAACCGGCCAGCAGGGCGGCGAGGACAAGGCGTTTCATGCTGTCTCCCATGGGGCAAGTACGCTCTTGATGGAATTTTCCCCGTAAATCTTCAAGCACTGATGCCTAAATGATAGGTATGGGAGCGACTTATGTGATAGGTAGCGCCGCAGCGCGGCATGTGATACGAGCGCGCAACTTTGTGACGGTATCAGCGGTGTTTGCGACATTTCCTGACCCGAGAGTCAGGCCGTGAAGGAGGAGCCGACCATGAGCACGACGGGACACACGCGGGCCAGAACGCCCGAGGACATTCGCAACGCGAAGGGCGGCACGCCGCTGGTCAGCCTGACGGCCTACACCACCCCGATGGCGCAGATGATGGACGCGCACGTCGATTTCGTGCTGGTCGGCGATTCTGTCGGCATGGTGCTGCACGGCCTCGAATCGACGCTGGGCGTGACCATGGAGATGATGATCCTGCACGGTCAGGCGGTGAGGCGCGGCCTTTCGAAAGCGATGATGGTCGTCGACATGCCTTTCGGGTCGTACGAGGAATCGAAGGAGCAGGCCTTCCGCAATGCGGCGCGTATCATGCGCGAAACCGGCGCCCCTGCGGTGAAGCTTGAAGGCGGCGTGGACATGGCCGAGACGATCTCTTTCCTGACCGCGCGCGGCATTCCGGTGATGGCGCATATCGGCCTCACGCCTCAGTCGATCAACACCCTGGGCGGGTACAAGGTGCAGGGGCGCGGCGCGGCGGCGGGCAAGCTGCTGGCGGATGCCCGGGCGGTCGAGAAAGCCGGCGCCTTTGCCGTGGTGCTCGAAAAGGTGCCGCAGCGGTTGGCGGATGCCGTGACGGCGCAGGTCGCCATTCCGACCATCGGCATCGGCGCTTCGGCAGGCTGCGACGGCCAGATCCTCGTGGTCGACGACATGCTGGGCCTGTTCACCGCCTTCAAGCCGAAGTTCGTGAAACGCTACGCCACGCTTGGCGCGGACGGATCGGAGGCCATCGCGGCCTATGCCGAGGACGTGCGCGCCCGCCGCTTTCCGGCGGCAGAGCATGTCTTCTCGGACGTGGAACCCGCGGCTTGAGCTTTATGGTCAACGGGCCGGAGATCGTGAGGGCGCGCGACGATCTGCGCGCGCGGGTCGACGCGTGGCACGCGGATGGTGCCGTCGTTGGCGTCGTGCCGACCATGGGCGCCCTGCACGACGGGCACCTGTCTCTGGTCGAGGCGGCGAAACGGGACTGCGACAGGGTGATCGTCACGCTGTTCGTGAACCCGAGACAGTTCAACAACGCCTCGGACCTGGATACCTACCCGCGTACGGAAGACAGCGACGCCGCGAAACTGGCGCCCTTCGGGGTGGACGTTCTGTACGCGCCACCGGTGAATGAGGTCTATCCGGCCGGGTTTTGCACGACCGTGTCCGTGGCGGGTCTGACGGACGTGCTGTGCGGCGCGCATCGGCCCGGGCATTTCGATGGCGTCGCGACGGTGGTGACGAAGCTGTTCACCCAGACGAAGGCGGATCGCGCCTACTTCGGGCAGAAGGACTACCAGCAATTGCAGGTTGTGCGCCGCATGGCGACGGACCTGGACCTGCAAGTGGCGATCGTTGGCTGTCCGACGGTGCGCGAAACCGGCGGGCTGGCGATGTCGTCACGGAACCTGAAGCTGACGGCCGAAGGGCGGGCGGCAGCGCCAGCGCTGGCGCGCGAGATGCGGGACATTGCCCTGCAACTGCGGCGCGGCGGGGCGCTGGACGGCCTGCGTGCTGACGCGACGGCGCGCCTGCTGAAGGCGGGTTTCGAAAAGGTGGAATACCTCGAACTGCGCGGCGCCGAGGATCTCGAACTTCTGGACCGCGCCGTTGGTCCCGCCCGGCTGTTTGCTGCCGCATGGCTGGACGGGGTCCGCCTGATCGACAATATCGAGGTGTGACGGAACGGGGGGGGGACGCTGTTTGCCCCCAAAGGGCAAAGGCGCCCCGCCCACCGTCCCGCATACCGCGTCCGACCGCTGTCAGGGAAGGCGGATGCGGGGGGCCTTTCCCAGCGGAATGATCCCCAGCGACACCTCCCCGCCAGAGAGGGTCAGCGGCAGGTCTATGGTGTCTTGCCGACCGTTCAGTCCGGCAGCCAGCGTCAGGCCGCGAATCAACGTATCCGCCAAGGCTTCTGGCAGATTGCCGCTGTCGCGCGCGTGGTCGAGCAGGTTGCGCCAGTTCTCGGCCCGCAATGTCATCCTGCCGTCCGGCCGCCCGAGGCTGTCGACCTCGACCCGGCCGGCAAGCTGCAGGTCGAGATCGTTGAGCCGGTACTCTGCCTTCGCGAGGTCGATGGATGCAGGTTGTGGACGCGGCCCGGCCAGTGCGCCCAGTGTCCAGGGGCTGTCGAAGACGAAACGTCCTTCGATATCGAGGCCATTGGCGCGCCCGCGGCTCAGTGCGCCCTTCGGCGTGGCGACCGCACCCGCCCCGATGGCGAGCCGGTATGTCGTGTCCTGCCCCTCCAGCCTGTGGAAGTTCGCCAGCACGGCGGCCAGGGCGATGTCGGCGCCGTCGCGTCTGATGTTCAGCGTCTCCGCTTCGGCATTGAGACGCAGAAGCGCGCCGTCCTGTCCCGTCACCAGAGACGCCCGCAATCCGTCAGACGTGACCTCGTGGGCCCCGCCGTCGACGCCGACGGTCTGCCGGTCCGGAAAGGCCACGATCACATGGTCGGGTTTGTAACTGAGTCCGAGGATCTGGAGGAACGGCGCCTCCCATGACACTCCACTGTCGGGATCGGCAAGGCGCGGTTGCGCGATCGTCACATCGAGGCGGCTGGGGAAGCCGCGCACCTGCAGTGCGTCATAGTCCGCGACCCAGCCTTCGGCGCGACGCGTTTCGAACCAGTCCTGTATCTCGCCGCGCAGAGTATGGGCCTGTACGCCCCAGTAACCGCCCCAAAGGACGGCCGCACCGATCAGAACCAACATGTAGCGTTTCACCGCGCGCCCCTTTTCTTTGCCCGAGAGCCGTGTTTACAGAGATACCGTTTACAGGCTGTGGCCTGTCGCGCAAAGAGCCGCGAACCCTCGCGGCGGAAGGGAAGGACAATGACGCTCTGGGTCTTCGGCTACGCTTCGCTGCTCTGGAACCCCGGTTTCGAAGTCGCCGAGCAGGTGCAGGGTCGCCTGCATGGCTACGCGCGCAGCTTTTGCATGTATTCGATCCACCACCGCGGGACCGAAGAGAAGCCGGGCCTCGTCCTGGCGCTGGACGAACAGGAAGGCGCCCATTGCGACGGAATGTGCCTGCGCGCGGCGCCCGGCACCGAAGAGGCGACTCTCGACTACCTGCGGGACAGGGAACTGGTCTCCTCCGCCTACCTCGAAAAGCGCCTGCCCGTGGCGTTGTCGGACGGACGGCAGGTCGAGGCCGTGTCCTACGTCATCGACCCGCACCACGTGCAGTACTGCCACCTGCCGCTGGAGGAACAGGCCCGCATTATCTCGGGGGCCACGGGGGGGCGGGGCCCCAATACCGAATACCTCTACAACACGGCGCAGCACCTCGACGAGATCGGTGTGCCCGATCCCGACCTGCACTGGCTGACCGAACAGGTGAAGTCGCTGACCGCACGCTGATCACGCGCAGGGGTGTGTCAGGATGCAACATTTTCCCGCTGTCGGGAGGATAGCGGCGCGCCCGGCTTTATGACTTCTTGGCGAAACCTGTGTAAACCCTTAGGTATGAAGCAGTAACACAAGGTGACGACAGTCCAGATGGACATTTCCGACCGCGAAGCCAAGCCGCATTTCAGCCAGCCAATCCGCCAGGTGCTCCTCATGCTGGCCGCGCTTGGCCTGTCTGCCGCGGGCGCCGTACTTGCCGCGCCCAGCGTGCTGCCGGTCTTCGAGTCGAACCCCTACCTGAACGGCTTCATCCTGATCGTCTTTGTCGTGGGGGTCTTTGCCTGCTTCTGGCAGGTCTGGAGCCTGATGGTCTCTGTCCGCTGGATCGAGGAGTTCACCGCATCCGGCACCACGGCCAGCCGCCCTCCGACCCTTCTGGCGCCACTGGCCGCGCTGCTGGGCGGGCGCCGCGACCGGCGCATGCAGATCAACACGACCTCGACACGGTCGATCCTCGATTCCGTCGCCACCCGGATCGACGAACTGCGGGAGATCACCCGCTACATCGTTTCGCTGCTGATCTTCCTCGGCCTGCTTGGCACCTTCTACGGTCTCGCGACCACCGTTCCCGCTCTGGTCGACACCATTCGCAGCCTCGCCCCCCAGGAAGGCGAAGAGGGCGTCGCCGTCTTTTCGCGCCTGATGAGCGGCCTGGAATCGCAGCTGGGCGGCATGGGTGTGGCCTTTGCCTCCTCGCTTCTGGGCTTGGCCTGTTCGCTGATCGTCGGGCTTCTGGAGCTGTTCGCCGGCCACGGTCAGAACCGCTTCTACCGCGAGCTTGAGGAATGGCTGTCGTCGATCACCAAGCTTGGCTTCTCGTCCGACACCGAAGGCCCGGATCTCGGCGCCGCCGGGATCGTGCTGGACCGCATGGCCGAACAGATGGGCCAGCTGCAGGACCTGTTCGCCGAGTCCGAACTGGGCCGGTCGGAGGTCGATACCCGGCTGTCGCAGCTTGCGGATTCCATCGAACGCCTTACCGAACGGATCGAAGCGACCGCCCCCTCGGCTACCTCCCTTGCGCGCATCGCTGAGGGGCAGGAGCTTCTGGCAGAGGCGATCCGGGCAAAGGAAAACCACGAAGGTCTGGACGCCGAAAGCCGCATGCGGCTTCGGTCGATCGACGTGCAGATGCTTCGCATCCTCGAAGAGATCAGCGCCGGACGGCAGGAAAGCATGGCCGAACTGCGCACCGACCTTGCGGCGCTTGGCCGGGCCATGGGATCATCGCGCAACACCCGACCCCGGGGCGAATAGCCATGTCCCCGGCCCCTTGCAGGAGCGGATAGATGTCGCTGTCACGGCGGACAGGCGCACGCTTTCAGGCAAACATCTGGCCCGGTTTCGTGGACGCCATGACCGGTCTCCTGCTCGTGCTGACTTTCGTGTTGTCGATCTTCATGGTCATCCAGTTCGTCCTGAACGAAACCATCAGCGGGCAGGAAAACGAACTCGACAGCCTTTCCAGCGAACTGTCGGCGCTGGCGCAGGCGCTGGGCGTGGCAGAGCGCAGGAACGCCGAACTGACCAGCAACGTCGGCGATCTGGAAGCGACGCTTTCCAGCCGCGACACCCAGCTTGACGAGGCGCAGAGCATCATCACCGCGCTGACCGCCACCCGCGACCGTCAGGCCGAGCAGCTTGAAGCCGCCTCGGGCCGGATATCCGATTTCGAGGCGCAGGTCGCCGCACTGATCCTGGAACGCGACAGCGCCCAGTCCCGGGTGATCGACCTGACGCAGGCGCGAGACGACCTGACGGCCGAGCGCAATGCCCTGACAGCCGCCCGCGATGCGCTGACGGCGGAACGGGACGCGCTTGCCGGGGAACGCGACGAATTGACCGCCGCACTGGGCACGGCGCGCACGCAACTGGATGCCGAGCAGGAGGCCGCGGCCCTAGCCGCCCGGCGACGCGAAGCTTTGGAAGCGCTGATCGCCGACCTTCGCGCCCAGAATACAGAGGCAGAGGCCAAGGTCGGAAATCTGACGGCGCAGATCGGCGATCTGGAACAGGCCCTGACAGAGGAAGAGGCCGAGAGGCTGGCAGAGGCAGAGGCGGCAAAGGCGCTGCGGGCCCGGCTCGAAAATGCCGACGCAGAGCTGACGTCGATGACGCTTGCGCTGGAAAAGGCGCGGGCGGAAGCGGAAGAGACGCTGACTTTGCTGGCCGCCGCCCGCTCGGCGGAGGCCGACCTGAACGCCCGCCTCGCCGCCGCGCTGCTGGAAGGGGAAGAATCGGCCGGCGCGCTGCAGACCCGGATCGACGAGCTGGAGGCGCGGCTGGACGACGCGCGCAGTGTCGGAGAACAAACCGACGAACGTTTGTCCAGCCTGCGCGACGACCTGATCGCAGAGCAGGAAGCGCGCCGTGCCGCCGAGGAAAGCCTGGCCGAGGAACAGCGCCGCCGGAGTGCGACAGAGCGCGACCTGGCGGGCCTTCAGGCCGATGCCGACACCCGTGCCTCGCAGATGTCCGACCTTTCCGCGAAACTGGCCGCGGCACTCGCCCGGCTGTCGGAAGCCGAAGCGCGGGAGGCCGAGATCGCCACGCTACGCGATCGGAACGCGGCGCTTGTGTCCCAGTTGTCGACCGCGCAGGGCGATGCCGCCGACCGTGCCGCCGAACGCGACGCGGCAGAGGCGCAGCGCGCGGACCTCGACCGCAGTCTGGCCGAGGTTCGGCGCGAACTGGTGGCCGCACACGATGACCTGGAACGTCTGCGGGCCGAGGCCGAAGGACTGAATGCCCGCATCGCGGCCATGCAATCGCAGGATTCCACGCAGACGTCCCGGATCGAGGATTTGCGGGGACAGGTGGCGCAGACGCAGGCGCAACTGGACGCGGCGCTGCAACGGGTCGAAGATCGCGGGCGCCGGATCGACGGGCTGGAGGCGGAGAACCGGAGCCTCGCCGCGCGTCTGGCCGAGGTGGGCGGCACGGCCGAGGAGCGCGACGCCGAGGTCGAGTCGCTGCGCGCCAGCCGCGCCCGGCTGGAAAGCGATCTGCAGGTGGCGCTCGCCCGTGCAGAGGCCCGGGACCTGGAGATTTCGGACCTGCGTCAGTCGTTGGCCGAAGCCGAGGCCCGCGCCGCGCAGCAGGGAGACGACGCCCGTTCGCTGGAGGAAAAACTGGCGGCGGCGCTGGCCGAGCGCATGACAGCACAGACCACGGCCGAAGAAACCCGCGACCGGCTGGCGGCGGCGTTGGCCCGTCAACGCGAGGCCGAGCAAGCGCTGGACACCCAGCTTGACGAGGCGGAGGAGCGCCAGTTGCTGCTCAGCCAGGCGCGGGACGAACTTGCCCAGACCCGCGAGCGCGCCAGCCAGTCGCAGCTCAAGGTTGAGGCGCTGAACCGCAACGTCGCCGAACTGCGCAGGCAACTTGGCGAACTGCAGGCCCTGCTGGACGACGCCAAGGCGCGCGATGCCGCCTCGGAGGTGCAGTTGCAGAACCTCGGATCGGAGTTGAACGCGGCGCTGGCCCGGGTCGCGCAGGAAGAACGGCGCCGTCGCGTTCTGGAAGAAGAAGAGCGCAAGCGGCTGGAGGCCGAGAAGAAGGATCTTGAGGCCTATCGCTCGGAGTTCTTCGGGCGTCTCCGCCAGGTCGTGGGCGACCGCGACGACATCCGTATCGAAGGCGACCGGTTTGTGTTTTCGTCGGAAGTGCTGTTCGAGCAGGGCTCTGCCGACCTTTCGCCGCTCGGTCGTCGCGAGATCGCCAAGGTGTCCAACATCCTGCGCAGGCTGGCACGTGACATCCCCGATGAGATCGACTGGATCATCCGGGTCGACGGTCACACCGATAATGTCCCCGTGCGCGGGAGCGCCGAATTCGAGGACAACTGGGACCTGAGCCAGGCCCGCGCGCGGGCCGTGGTGAAGGACATGATCGACAATTACGGCATTCCGCCCAACCGCCTCGCGGCCAACGGGTTCGGGGAATACCAGCCGGTCAATCCTGCGAACACCGCAGAGGCCCGCGCCCAAAACCGCCGGATCGAGCTGAAACTGACCGAGAAGTGAGGCTCAGCGCACCGTCACATGCGCGAAGCGGTGCGCGATGACCTTGCCAGCGCGGGTCAAAAGCGCCTCGCCCAAGTAGTCGCCGGGCGGCCAGCCTTCGGGCGGGGCCTTCTTGCCAGCGGCGCGCATGATGCTGACCTGCGGTGCTTTCAGAACGCTGTCGCGGCGGAAGATTTCTGTGCCGTCTGGACCTGTGGCCAGGAGGGTGAGGAGATCGCCGTGCTCCGCGTGGCCGGCGTGCGCGTAGACCACGAGCGGCGTGTCGGATGTGCCGTCTGCCATGCGGGCGCTGCCGTCCCGCACGGCGTCGAACTCCGGCACGCGGTCGGAGAAGCCCGCGGTTATCAGTCCGGTCTTCGTGTAAGGCGGATCAATGGCCCAGAGGCTGCCCTCTGCCGCGCCGCATGTGCCTGTCGCATCCGGCCGGAACGGGTCGATCACCGCGCCCGCGCGCATGACCTGGAAATGCAGATGCGGATGGTTGGTCTGCCCGGACAGGCCGACCATACCCAAGGCCGTGCCGGTGTCGACGGCCGTGCCCGGACGGACGCGCACGGAGTCTTTTCTCAGGTGGCAGTACATTGTCTGGAAGCCGTCGCCATGATCCAGGAGCACGGCATTGCCACAGGCGGTTTCGGAGGTCACGCCGCGCATCAGCCGATCGTCGGCCATTCCGTCGCGGACGCGCAGGACGGTGCCCGGTGCAGCGGCGCGCACCGCGACGCCGCGTCCGATGGCGCCGAAGTCGAGCAGGGCGAAATCGGTGCCCTTGTGTTTGTCGCGGCTGTTGATCCCGCAGGCATAGTCCCGCTGCCGGCCGGGTTCGGGTGCGTTGTCCACGTAGTCTTCGATGAAGCAGGTCATGCCGATATCGCAGTCGAGCGGCAGGGCAAATTCGGGCTGTGCCACGGCGGGGGAGGCGAGCAAGGCAAGGAAGAGCAGGCGCATGATGGTCCGTGCGGGCGGCGGGTCTGGCGCTCGTCGCCTTCGGCAACATCGCCCCGCCCGCCGTCCCGCGAGGCGCCTTGGCGGACGCATGTGAAAAGGGCGCCCGAAGGCGCCCCTTGATGGTCAGTCCGCGGTCAGCAGCGGCGGCTTCTTGGAGCCGAGGCGCGGCTTGTCCGGCCCGTCCAGTTTCAGCACCAGCTCGTCGTCCTTGACCGACACCTTGACGATGCCGCCCTTGGTGAGCTTGCCGAACAGCAGTTCCTCGGCCAGCGGCTTCTTGATGTGTTCCTGGATCACGCGGCCCAGAGGACGGGCGCCCATCTTGTCGTCGTAACCCTTCTCCGCCAGCCATTCGGCGGCGGGACGGGTCAGCTCGATGGTCACGTTGCGATCCATCAACTGCGCTTCGAGCTGCAGCACGAACTTCTCGACCACGGCAAGGATGGTTTCCTTCGGCAGCGGCGCGAAGCTGATAACGGCATCCAGACGGTTGCGGAATTCCGGGGTGAAGGTCCGCTCGATCGCGGCGGTGTCTTCGCCCTCGCGGCGGTCGCGGCCAAAGCCGATGGCCGCCTTCGCCTGTTCCGCCGCACCCGCGTTGGACGTCATGATCAGGATCACGTTGCGGAAGTCCACGGACCGGCCGTTGTGGTCGGTCAGCGTGCCGTGGTCCATCACCTGCAGCAGTATGTTGAACACATCCGGGTGCGCCTTCTCGATCTCGTCGAGCAGCAGCACGCAGTGCGGGTGCTGGTCGACGCCATCCGTCAGCTGGCCACCCTGGTCGAAACCCACGTAGCCCGGAGGCGCGCCGATCAGCCGGGAAACCGCGTGCTTCTCCATGTACTCCGACATGTCGAAGCGTAGCAGTTCCACGCCCAAAGTGGAGGCCAGTTGCTTGGCCACTTCGGTCTTGCCGACACCGGTTGGGCCCGCGAAGAGGTAGTTGCCGATCGGCTTCTCCGGTTCGCGCAGGCCCGCGCGGGCCAGCTTGATCGCGGAGGACAGGGCGGCAATCGCCGCATCCTGACCGAACACGACCCGCTTCAGCGTACCTTCCAGATCCTTCAGGACCTCTGCATCGTCCTTGGACACGTTCTTGGGCGGGATGCGGGCGATCTTCGCCACGACTTCCTCGATCTCCTTGGTGCCGATGGACTTGCGGCGTTTCGATGCCGCCACGAGGTGCTGAGCCGCGCCCGCCTCGTCGATCACGTCGATGGCCTTGTCCGGCAGCTTGCGGTCGTTGATGTAGCGCGCCGAGAGTTCGACGGCGGTCTTGATCGCATCTCCCGTATACTTGATGGCGTGATGCTCCTCGAAATAGGGCTTCAGGCCCTTGAGGATCTTGATCGTGTCTTCGACCGAAGGCTCGTTCACGTCGATCTTCTGGAACCGGCGCGACAGGGCGCGGTCCTTTTCGAAGTGCTGGCGGAACTCCTTGTAGGTGGTGGAGCCCATGGTGCGCAGCTTGCCGCCCTGAAGCGCGGGCTTCAGGAGGTTGGATGCGTCCATGGCACCGCCGGACGTCGCGCCCGCGCCGATCACGGTGTGAATCTCGTCGATGAAGAGCACCGCGTCGGGGTGTTCCTCAAGCTCGGTCACGACCGCCTTCAGGCGTTCCTCGAAATCGCCACGGTAGCGGGTGCCCGCCAGCAGCGCGCCCATGTCGAGCGAATAGATCGTGGCCTCCGACAGGACCTCCGGCACTTCGCCCGCAACGATCTTGCGCGCGAGACCCTCGGCGATGGCGGTCTTGCCGACGCCCGGATCGCCCACGAGCAGCGGGTTGTTCTTGCGGCGGCGGCACAGCACCTGAATGCAACGCTCCACCTCGTGGTCGCGTCCGATCAGCGGGTCGATGTCGCCGATCTCGGCCTTTGCGTTCAGGTCGACGCAATATTTGCCAAGCGCCGATTCCTTGTCGTTTGCAGGCGCCGCGCTTTCGGTCTGCGCGGCTTCTTCTTCCGCCTCGGTGGCGCCTTGGACGGGGCGCGCCTCGCCGTAGGCGGGGTTCTTCGCAACGCCGTGCGCGATGAAATTCACCGCATCGTAGCGCGTCATGTCCTGCTCCTGCAGGAAATAGGCGGCATTCGACTCACGTTCCGCGAAGATCGCGACCAGCACGTTCGCGCCCGTGACTTCCGTCCGGCCGGAAGACTGGACGTGAATCGCCGCCCGCTGGATCACGCGCTGGAAGGCGGCCGTAGGCACGGCTTCCGACCCCTCGATGTCGGTCACGAGGTTGGAAAGATCGTCGTCGATGAACTCCACCAGCGTGGTGCGCAACTCCTCCGTATCGACGGAGCAGGCTTTCATCACCCGCGATGCATCAGGTTCGTCGATCAGCGCCAGTAGCAGATGCTCCAGCGTGGCGAATTCGTGGCTTCGCGAGTTCGCCAGCGCCAGCGCGGAGTGTATGGCCTGCTCAAGGGTGTTGGAGAATGAAGGCACTTGGTGCTCCTCTTGTCTGCGCTGTCCGTACTCGGGTCCAGCATTGCCCCGTTAAGTTAAAGTTTGGTCGATTAGTGACCGTCTTCAAGTTTTTTCTTTTCACGCAACTGTCACTTACCGCGCTTGACAACGGGTCTGCCGAAGCCTTCATCGTCGCCGACCCGCCAAACGTGTGGGGGTCGGGGATAAATGCATCAGAACTTGTCCTTGCGTGCCCGGATCTCGGTAAAGACCTCGAGATCAGAGGCGTCCTCCATACCGAGGGCCTTCTTCACTGACGCCTGGCCGGCGCGCAGGAACGGGTTTGTCTGGAGTTCAATGTAAAGCGGCACCTGGGCGGTCGGTTGTCCACGACCCCGTGCCACGGTGATCATCTGTGCACGAGATATAAGCCCCGGGTTGTCCGGTTCAATGGTCTTGGCGAAGGCCGCGTTGCTCTCGCCGTACTCGTGTCCGGAACACACGATGGTTTGCGGGTCGAGCGCGGCCAGCGTCGAAAGGCTTTCCCACATCATCTCGGGCGTGCCCTCGAAGACACGGCCGCACCCCATGACCATGAGGCTGTCGGCGCTGAACAGGCACTTGGCCTCGGGGTAATGATAGGCCACGTGCCCCAATGTATGGCCGGGCACCGGGATGACCTCGCACAGCCCGTCGTCGGTGCCGCCCGAGAACCCCGGCTCCAGCGCCATGTCCAGTTCGGGCAGCTTGTCCTTCTCTGCCGCCGGGCCCATGACCTTGCAGCCGTATTTCTCGCGTAGCTCGTCGACCCCGCCGACATGATCGTGGTGGTGGTGCGTGATCATGATCACGTCGGGCGTCCAGCCGCGATGCTCCAAAACGTTGATCAGCGGCTTGGCTTCGGGCGCGTCGATCAGCGCGATCCCGTCCGGACCCTTGACGATGTAGGCGTAATTGTCCTTGAGGCAGGGGACGGTAACAATGTCCAGTGGCATGGCGTTTCCTTGAATGCTTTGTAAGATGCCATCAGACTGACCCATCCGGCCCGACTTCTCAACTGGAGACACCATGCACCTGGACGTGCAGGCGTTGCGCGATTTCTACTACCGAAGTGCGCTTGGGCGCGCGGCGCAGAAGATCATGCGCGCCGAAGTGCTGCGTGGCTGGTCCCCGGAGGACGTGCACGGTCAGACGGTCGCGGGCTACGGTTTCGCCGTGCCGATGCTGCGGCCCTACCTGAAGGAGGCGCGCAGGGTCGTGGCGCTGATGCCTGCGCCGCAGGGGGTCATGCCGTGGCCTGCCGGTCTGCCCAACGTTTCGGTGCTGTCGGAAGAGGTGTCCTGGCCGCTGGAGACCGGGCATGTGGACCGCCTGATCCTGATGCACGGGCTGGAAACCTCCGAACGCCCCTCGGATCTGCTGGACGAAGCGTACCGCGTGCTTGGACCGGGCGGGCGCGCCCTGTTCATCCTGCCCAACCGTTCGGGGCTTTGGGCGCGGGCGGACTGGACGCCGTTCGGTTACGGGCGGCCTTACTCCATCGGTCAGCTCGAAACGCAGCTCAAGCTGCACGATTTCGTGCCGGAGCGGCATGTATCCGTGCTGTACCAGCCACCCTCCGCGCGCCGGTTCTGGATGAAGACCGGCCCCTTCTGGGAGCGGCTGGGACGGTTGATCCCGTTCACGGCGGGGGGCGTGATGATCGTCGAGGCCTCCAAGCGGCATCCGCCGACGCGGGCGGGGCTGGGCCAGAAGAAGCGCGTGCCGAACCCGCTGGAGGTGCTGTCCCCGAAACCGGGCAAGGTCGCCGGGCAGGTCTGAAGGGTAGGGCGTGAAGTCGCGCCGGAGGGTGCGCTTTGGCCGGGACTTGTTCTGTCTTGGCGGGGTCGGGTGTCGCACGCGGACAAAATCGCCTCCGCGATATACCGAAGACTCTCACTATCCGGCCTTTACGATACCGAAACTGCAGCCGCCGCTCGGATTTCCGCAACAAAATTAATCTTCCGTAAAGAGTATTCGCGCCCGTGCCCGTCTCGTGCCAAGCTGTCGGCTGTGCGGGGAATCGTCGCCAAACGCACGAAAACGTGCACTTTTCCTGCACGAAGTTTGGGCACCAATGGTCGCACCTGGGTCAACCGACTGAAAAGTATGGGTTTAGCGCCCACGTTAAATCTCTCTAAGGATGTTGCGAGGTGGGGGAGGCTCTGCTACATCCGCCGCGATTTACTTGCCTTGACGAAAAATCAGGGTTCCAGGAGCCTCCGGACGCCCCGCCAGACGGCGGGCGCGTGACGGGGGCCTAAAATCGGAAGGGTGGACGTGTCTGACAGCTCGATTTCCTCCGGCATCGCCGAGCGCTATGCCACCGCCGTCTTCGAGATCGTGAAGGAGAACAACAATCTCCCGGCTCTCGAAAAGAATCTCAACGACCTGACCGCCGCACTGGACGACAGCGCCGACCTGCGCGAACTGCTGGTCAACCCGGTGTATACCCGCGAAGAGCAGGGCAATGCGATTTCGGCCGTGGCGGACGCCATGGACATGATCCCGGCGGTGAAGAACGTGCTGGGCCTGATGGCTCAGAAGCGCCGCCTGTTCGTCGTGCCCGCGATGGTCAAACGCCTGCGCGAGATGATCGCCGAGCACAACGGCGAAGTCACCGCAGAGGTGACCTCTGCCATGGCGCTGACCGACGAACAGTCCGCGAGCCTCGCCGCCACGCTGAAAGAAAAGGTCGGCAAGGACGTCAAGATCAGTACCACCGTGGATGAAAGCCTCATCGGCGGTCTTATCGTCAAGGTGGGCTCGAAGATGATCGACACCTCGATCCGCTCGAAGCTCAACTCCCTCCAGAATGCAATGAAAGAGGTCGGATAAATGGGTATCCAAGCAGCAGAGATTTCTGCGATCCTGAAGGACCAGATCAAGAATTTCGGTCAGGATGCCGAAGTTGCCGAAGTGGGTCGCGTGCTGAGCGTTGGGGACGGTATCGCCCGTGTCCACGGCCTCGACAACATCCAGGCCGGCGAGATGGTCGAGTTCCCGGGTGGCATCATGGGCATGGCCCTGAACCTCGAAACCGACAACGTCGGTATCGTGATCTTCGGCTCCGACCGGGCCATCAAGGAAGGCGACACCGTCAAGCGGACGAACTCCATCGTGGACGTTCCCGCCGGTGAAGGCCTGCTGGGCCGCGTTCTCGACGGCCTCGGCAACCCGCTCGACGGCAAGGGCGCCGTCCAGTTCGAAGAGCGTCGCATCGCCGACGTGAAGGCACCGGGCATCATCCCGCGTAAATCCGTGCACGAGCCCATGGCGACCGGCCTGAAAGCCGTCGACGCCATGATCCCGATCGGCCGTGGCCAGCGCGAGCTGATCATCGGCGACCGTCAGACCGGCAAGACCGCCGTGGCCCTCGACTCCATCCTGAACCAGAAGTCGTACAACGACGCGGCCAAGGACGATTCCGAGAAGCTGTACTGCGTCTATGTCGCCATCGGCCAGAAGCGCTCCACCGTGGCGCAGCTGGTGAAGAAGCTCGAAGAAACCGGCGCGATCGACTACACGATCGTCGTGGCCGCAACCGCGTCCGACCCGGCGCCGATGCAGTTCCTCGCACCCTACGCCGCTACCGCGATGGCCGAGTACTTCCGTGACAACGGCAAGCACGCCCTCATCATCTACGATGACCTGTCCAAGCAGGCCGTGTCCTACCGCCAGATGTCCCTGCTGCTGCGCCGCCCGCCGGGCCGCGAAGCTTACCCGGGCGACGTTTTCTACCTCCACTCGCGCCTGCTGGAGCGTTCGGCCAAGCTGAACGAGGACAACGGTGCCGGTTCGCTGACGGCTCTGCCGATCATCGAAACCCAGGGCGGCGACGTGTCGGCCTTCATTCCGACCAACGTGATTTCGATCACCGACGGCCAGATCTTCCTCGAAACCGAACTGTTCTACCAGGGCATCCGTCCGGCCGTGAACACCGGTCTGTCGGTGTCGCGCGTGGGCTCTTCGGCGCAGACCAACTCGATGAAGTCGGTCGCGGGCCCGATCAAGCTGTCGCTCGCACAGTACCGTGAAATGGCTGCCTTCGCGCAGTTCGGTTCCGACCTCGACGCCGCGACCCAGCGTCTGCTGAACCGTGGTGCGCGTCTGACGGAGCTGATGAAGCAACCGCAATACTCGCCGCTGACCAACGCCGAAATCGTCGTCGTCATCTGCGCCGGTACGCTGGGTTACCTCGACAAGGTTGCCGTGTCCGACGTGAACCGCTTCGAGAAGGGTCTGCTGCAGCACGTTCGGGGCAAGCACTCCGATCTGCTGGACTGGATCACCAACGAAGATCCGAAGATCAAGGGTGACGCAGAAGCCAAAATCAAGGCGGTTCTCGACGAATACGCAGCGGACTTCTCGTAAGAGGATCATCCGATGCCCAATCTCAAGGACCTCAAAAACAGGATCGCGTCGGTCAAGTCGACCCGCAAGATCACCAAGGCCATGCAGATGGTCGCGGCAGCAAAACTGCGCCGCGCCCAGGAAGCGGCCGAGGCGGCCCGCCCCTACGCGGAACGCTTCAACGCGGTGATGGCGTCGCTGGCCGCTTCGGTCGGAGACAGTGACAGCGCTCCCCGCCTTCTGGCGGGGACCGGCAAGGACGACGTACATCTGCTGGTGGTCATGACCGCCGAACGCGGGCTGTGCGGCGGTTTCAACACCAACATCGTCAAGCTGGCGAAAGCACGGATTACCGAGCTGCGTGGCAAGGGGAAAACGGTCAAGATCCTGACCGTCGGCAAGAAAGGCCGGGAACAGCTGAAGCGTGACTACGCCGATCTGTTCGTCGGACATGTCGACCTCTCCGACGTCAAGCGTCTCGGCTATGGCAACGCGCAGGACATCGCGCGCGACGTGCTTGGCCGTTTCGACAATGGTGAGTTCGACGTGGCGACGATCTTCTACGCCAAGTTCAACTCCGTGATCTCTCAGGACCCGACGGCGCTGCAGATCGTCCCGGCCTCCTACGAGACCGAGGAAGAGGAGCAGAACGACGCGACGACGCTCTACGATTACGAGCCGGACGAAGAGTCGATCCTCGCAGACCTGCTGCCGCGCGGCGTGGCAACGCAGATCTTCGCGGCCCTGCTGGAAAACGGTGCCTCCGAACAGGGTGCCCGTATGTCGGCCATGGACAACGCGACCCGCAACGCGGGCGAGATGATCGACAAGCTGACGATCGAGTACAACCGTTCGCGTCAGGCCGTCATCACGAACGAACTGATCGAAATTATTTCGGGCGCCGAGGCGCTCTAAGACCGGAGACAAACATGGCAAACGCAAAAGGCAAGGTCACTCAGGTGATTGGCGCCGTGGTCGACGTGCAGTTCGACGACCACCTGCCGGAAATCCTGAACGCGCTGACCACGATCAACAACGGCAACAAGCTGGTTCTGGAAGTGGCCCAGCACCTCGGCGAGAACACTGTGCGCACCATCGCCATGGACGCGACCGAAGGTCTCGTGCGCGGTCAGGAAGTGGTGGACACCGACGGCCCGATCTCGGTTCCGGTCGGCACCGCCACACTGGGTCGCATCATGAACGTCATCGGCGAGCCGGTGGACGAAAAGGGCCCTGTCGAGGCTGACGAGTATCGCCCGATCCACGCCCCCGCGCCGAACTTCGCCGATCAGGCGACCGAGGCCGAGGTGCTGGTGACCGGCATCAAGGTGATCGACCTTCTGGCGCCCTACGCCAAGGGCGGCAAGATCGGCCTGTTCGGCGGCGCCGGCGTGGGTAAGACGGTTCTCATCCAGGAACTGATCAACAACATCGCCAAGGTGCACTCCGGTCTGTCGGTGTTCGCCGGTGTGGGCGAGCGAACCCGTGAAGGCAACGACCTCTACCACGAGATGATCGAATCCGGCGTTCTGACCCCGGACAACCTGACGGATTCCAAGATCGCGCTGGTTTATGGCCAGATGAACGAGCCTCCGGGCGCCCGTGCCCGTATCGCGCTGACCGGTCTGACCATGGCCGAGCAGTTCCGCGACGCCACCGGGACCGACGTTCTGTTCTTTGTCGACAACATCTTCCGCTTCACGCAGGCCGGTTCGGAAATGTCCGCTCTGCTGGGCCGGATCCCCTCCGCCGTGGGTTACCAGCCGACGCTGGCGACCGACATGGGCGCGATGCAGGAACGCATCACCTCGACCAAGAACGGCTCGATCACGTCGATCCAGGCCGTCTACGTTCCCGCGGACGACCTTACCGACCCGGCGCCTGCCACGACCTTCGCCCACCTCGACGCGACCACGGTTCTCAACCGCGCGATCTCCGAGCTTGGCATCTACCCGGCCGTGGACCCGCTCGACTCCACCTCGCGTCTGATGGACCCGCAGGTGATCGGCGAAGAGCACTATCAGGTGGCTCGTGACGTGCAGGGGATCCTTCAGCGCTACAAGTCGCTGCAGGACATCATCGCCATCCTCGGGATGGACGAACTGTCGGAAGAGGACAAGCTGACCGTGGCCCGCGCCCGGAAGATCCAGCGTTTCCTCTCCCAGCCGTTCGACGTTGCGAAGGTGTTCACCGGTTCCGACGGTGTTCAGGTTCCGCTGGAAGACACCATCTCGTCCTTCAAGGCGGTTGTCGCCGGCGAGTACGACCACCTGCCCGAAGCGGCGTTCTACATGGTGGGCGGTATCGACGACGTGAAGGCGAAAGCCGAAAAGCTGGCCGCAGAGGCTGCCTAAATCGGACCCTGTCGGGGGGCCGCTGCTGGCCCCCTGATGAGACAAGGAGTTTCACATGGCAGACACGATGCAATTCGACCTGGTGTCGCCGGAGCGCAAGCTCCTGTCGGCAGAGGTCACCTCGGTGCAGATCCCGGGCGCGGACGGCGACATGACCGCCATGCCGAACCATGCGCCGACCATCACGACGCTGCGTCCGGGCCTCCTGACGGTGGAAACCACCGGCGGCACCGAAGTCTTCGTCGTCACCGGCGGTTTCGCCGAGATCGGTGAAAACGTGTCGGTTCTGGCGGAGAAGGCCCTGCCGAAGGGCGACATGGATCAGGCCACCTACGAGGCGCTGGTGAAGGAGGCCCACGAAGCCTACCAGCAAACCAAGGAAGCCTACCAGAACGAGCCGGGCCCGGTGGACGAAGCAGCCAAGCTGCTTCAGGACATGGTGGCCGTCGGTGGCCACATCGGGCTCGACCCGATGCAGCCGTCGCTCTGACGCCGACCTTTCCGGGTTCGAACGACATTTGGAAAGCCCCGCCTGCGCAGGCGGGGTTTTTCGTTATCCGGGCACGCCGGTTCGTCTGCGGAAGGCCGTTGCGCGATCCGGATTGAACCGGCATTTGACTGCGCCTAGACTTCGCTGCGTGTGTTTTCCTGCCGGGCCTCGTCATGCAGACCAATCGCGGAGCCCTGTGGTTCATTCTCGCGACACTCCTTCTGGATGCCATCGGCATCGGGCTGATCTTTCCGATCATGCCCGAACTGATGGAACGTGTGGGCGCCGGGGACACGGCGACCGGGGCCTTCTGGGGCGGGGTGCTGATGGCCGCATACGCCGGAGCGCAGTTCCTGTGTGCACCCGCCATCGGGGGCCTGTCGGACGCATTGGGCCGCAAGCCGGTGCTTCTGGTCACGCTCGCGGCGCTGGCGCTCGACTATCTGATCATGGCGCTGACGACCACGTTCTGGCTGCTGCTGGTGGGCCGGGTCCTGGCGGGCATCGCCGGGGCCACCTACATCACGGCCAGCGCCTACCTGGCCGACATATCGAAACCCGAGGACCGCGCAGCGAACTTCGGATTGATCGGCGCGGCTTTCGGCGTGGGCTTCGTGATCGGCCCTGCGCTCGGCGGACTGCTGGCGGGCGTGCACGTCACGGCCCCGTTCTGGGCGGCGGGGGCGTTGGCGGCGGCCAACTTCGTCTTCGGCTTGTTTGTCCTGCCCGAAAGCCTCAACCCCGAGAAACGCCGCCGCTTCGACAGGCGCGACCTCAACCCGTTCGGCAGCATTCTCGCCGCGGCGCGTCTGCCGGGGCTGGGCCTGCCGCTGGCCGGGCTCTTCGTGTTCGAGTTCTCCAACATGGTGTACCCGGTGCTCTGGGCCTTCTGGCTCCGTGAGGCCTTTGGCTGGTCGTCCGTCCTGATCGGCATCTCTCTGGCCTGCTACGGCATAGGCGTGGCGCTGACACAGGGCGCGCTTATGCGGGTCCTGATCCCGCGCATCGGGACGTGGCACACGCTGATGCTGGCCGTGGGGGCGGGGATCGTGGCGTCGGTGGCATATGGTGTGGCCTCCGCCGCCTGGCTGGTCTGGGTCTTCCTGCCGTTCGCCTGCCTTTCGGACATGGCGCCGCCCAACGCCACCGGTATCGCGACGAACCTCGTGGGAGACGACCGTCTGGGACTGCTTCAGGGGGTCATCGCCTCGTTGGGTGCCGTGGCCGCCATAACCGCGCCGTTGGTTATCACGCCATTGTTCCGGCTCTTCGCCGCGCCCGACGCACCGCTGTACCTGCCGGGCGCGCCTTTCCTGATGGCTGCCGCCCTTTTGGTCATCAGTGCTTTCATTTTCTGGCCGATGCGCAGGCAACTCACCGCCGCGGCGTGATACCGCTCTTGCCCCCGATGCGTCCCTGAGACAAAAGCGGCGCATACCCTGATCTTATGCCGAAAGCCTGTCGTCATGGTCCTCGACTGGAGCGCACTTCTGCGCGAGTTCATCACCCTCTTCGTGGTCGTCGATCCGATCGGCACTCTGCCGGTGTTCTACTTCGCCACGGCACGTGTGCCGCAGGAGCTTCACTGGAAGTTTGCCGTGCGCGCCGTGCTGGTCGCGTGGGTGGTGCTGATCGCATTTCTCGTCGCCGGGCAATGGCTGCTGGAGGGGCTGGGCCTGCGCTTCGGATCGTTCCAGATCGCGGGCGGGATCATCCTCTTCCTGTTCGCCCTGACGATGATCTTCGGCGAATCGAAAGCGGAGCACGAGATAGAGGAGGCGGCGCGCGAACACTTCTCGGGGGCGGTCTTTCCGCTGGCGATGCCCTCGATTGCGTCGCCCGGGGCGATGCTGGCGATCGTGGTGCTGACCGACAACCATGCGCATTCCGTGCCGGACCAGTTGATGACGGCCGGTCTTTTGACGATCGTCCTGATCCTGACGCTGCTGTTGCTGCTTCTGGGCGCGCAGTTGAAACGGGTGCTCGGCTCGACCGGGGCAAGCGTCGTCAGCCGTGTCATGGGGATCATTCTCGCCACCGTGGCCGTCGACGCCGTGCTGGGCGGTCTGGATGCGGTCGGCGTCATGCAGATCGAAAGCCCCCCCGGCGGTTTGTCGATTTCCGAGTGACACCACGCGCCGAAAACCTGTAAGACCGCCCGGAAAGCAGACAACCTGCGGTAATAACAGACGAGGCGGGATATGCGGAAGTTTCCCGGCGCCGCGCTTGGCGTCGATCAGGGCACCGAAGATGTTTTCACCGATTTCGAAGATGGCGGCGACATGTGGACGGGTCATGGCGCGCGCGAGCGGCGCAAGGCTGTGACCTTCTCGGAACCGTTCAAGTCGGTTCCGCTGGTTCAGGTGTCCTTGGCGCTGTGGGACATGGATTCCCAGTCCAATGTCCGGGCGGATGTCGCCGCCGAGAAAGTCACACCTGCGGGGTTCGAGATGGTCTTTCGCACATGGGCCGACACACGCGTCGCCCGCGTGCGCATGAGCTGGATCGCCTTCGGCGAAGCCTCCAGCCCGGACGACTGGGACCTCTACTGATCTGACTTGGCAGGGCAGGGCGGGCCGGCTTTGTGTAACCGGCCAGCCCTTCGTGCCACGGGTTACAGGATGCCTTCGTAGATCGGGCCAAGGGTGTCGGTCTCGAACAGGGACGAGACGGACGTGCCGTTCCAGATGTTGAGGATGGATTGCGCGAACAGCGGCGCGGTCGGCAGCACGCGGATGTTCGGTGCAGAGCTGACCGGCCCGGTCGGCTGGATGGTGTCGGTCAGCACGAGCGTCTTCAGAACGGATTTCGACACCCGCTCCACCGCGGGGCCGGACATGACGCCGTGGCTGATGTAGGCGTGCACCTCCGTCGCGCCGTGGTCCATGATGACCTCGGCCGCCTTGCAAAGCGTACCAGCGGTGTCGCACATGTCGTCGACGATGATGCAGCGCTTGCCGGTGACGTCGCCGATAACGGTCATTTCGGCGATTTCGCCCGGCTTCTCACGGCGCTTGTCGACGATCGACAGCGGCGCGTTGATCCGTTTGGCCAGCTCCCGCGCCCTTGCCACGCCGCCCACATCCGGCGAGATCACCATCACGTCCGACAGGTCGGCGAACTGGTTCTTGATGTCGATGGCGAAGATCGGCGAGGCATAGAGGTTGTCCACAGGGATATCGAAGAAGCCCTGGATCTGGGCCGCGTGCAGATCCATCGTCAGGATGCGTTCGATCCCGGCCTCGACCATCATGTTGGCCACCAGCTTGGCGGTGATTGGCGTGCGCGCCTTGGTCCGCCGGTCCTGCCGGGCGTACCCGAAGTAGGGGATCACCGCCGTGATGCGCGAGGCCGAAGAGCGGCGCAGCGCATCCGCCATGATGAGCAGTTCCATCAGGTTGTCGTTCGCCGGGTTGGAGGTCGGCTGGATGATGAACATGTCTTCGCCGCGCACGTTCTCGTAGACTTCGACAAAGATCTCCTGGTCGTTGAAGCGTTCCACCCGCGCCTGGACAAGGCCGACGGACATGCCGCGATACAGCGACATGCGGCGGGCGATGGCTTCGGCGAGGGGGCGGTTTGCGTTGCCGGCGATAAGCTTGGGTTCAACGACGGTGGGCATGGGCAGCTCCGGGGTAGGTCCGTGCACGGAGGATGACGGATTCGTGACGTTGCGGTCCCGTTAACACGGCCCTAGGGTCGGTTCCAGCACCGGAAAGGGAGGCGCGGCATATGGCCCGGATCGACTACTATCTGTCCATGATTTCACCCTTCACGTACTTCTGCGGCACCCGCCCGGCAGAGATCGCGGCCAGACACGGGGCAGAGCTGGTCTACAAGCCGCTCGACATCATGCAGCTTTTCGCGCGCACCGGTGGCACGCCCTTGCCGCAGCGCCACCCGTCTCGGCAGGCCTACCGCCTGCAGGAGCTGGCCCGCGCGTCGAAGGCATCGGGTCTGCCCTACCACGAGAAGCCGATGTTCTTTCCGGCCAATGCGGCGCCGGCGTCTTACGCCGTGATCGCGGCGCAGAAGGCGGGCGGCGGCGATATGGCGGGGCTGGTGCACGGGCTCCTGGCCGACTGCTGGGCTGAACAGAAGGACATCGCCGAAGACGCGGTGATCGGCGACCGCCTTGAGGCGGCGGGTTTCGACCGGGGGCTGACCTTCACCGGGATGCTGGACGGGGCGGAGACCTACTCGGCCAACCTCGAAGAGGCGGTGGAACGCGGTGTCTTCGGGGCACCCTTCTGGGTGGTCGACGACGGTGCGCTGTTCTGGGGGCGCGACCGGTTGGATGACCTCGACACACACCTCGGAGACATTGCGTGAAGGACACGGTGCCGCTTTTCGTTCGCACCTTCGGCGGCGGCGCCGAGCGGGCGCTTGCCTTGCATTGCGGACTGGGCGCTTCGGGCATGTGGCAGGGCGTGGCCGCGCATCTGGACGGAGTGCAGGTCATCGCACCGGACCTGCCGGGCCACGGGCGCAGCGCGCCTTTCCCCGATGGCGTGGACATGCACGACGCCGCCTGCGACGCGGTGCGCCCGTTGCTTGACGAACCGATGCACCTGGTCGGTCACAGTTTCGGAGCGACTGTCGCCCTGCGCCTCGCGCTCGATATGCCGGAGCGTGTCCGTTCCCTTACCCTGATCGAACCGGTCCTATTCGCCGCCGCGCCCCGTGGCCCTGTTGTCGACGCGCACGGCGCCCGGGAGCAGGTGATTCTCGACCTCTATGAGACCGGCGACACGATGGGCGCGGCAGAGGCCTTCAACGCGCTTTGGGGCGGCGGCGTGCCATGGGACAGCTTTCGGCCCGAGGCCCGGCAGGCCATGGCAGAGCGTATGCCCTTCATCTTCGGCACGGAGCCGAGCCTGTGGCGAGACGTGCACGGCCTCATAGCGCCGGGTATGCAGGAACGTCTGACGATGCCGGTCACCCTCCTTCGGGGCAGCGCGACGGTCGCGATCATCGCAGAGGTTCACCGTGGCCTGCTGCAGCGTCTGCCGCATTGCCGGGAGGCGGTTGTCGAGGGGGCAGGGCACATGCTGGTCATGACCCACGCCGAAGACGTCGCGCGCGAAATCCGCGGGACGTTTGAGCAGGCCCGGGACGCCGCATCCACGAACTGAACCGGGGCTAGGTGCCCCGGACGTATTTCAGGATTTCTTGCCGACCCGTGGCTCTGTCCCGGCGCGCAGTCGCGCGATGTTTTCCTTGTGTCGGTAAAGAACCACGAAGGTCAGAATCAGACTGGTGATCGTCAGGTCGGTGCGGCCAAGGACAAGGGTCCACGGCGCGGCAGAGGCGACGGCAGCCAGTGCCCCGACCGAGGAAATCCGGCTGATCGCAAAGGCCACGGCCCAGGTCGCGCAGCACAGCAGGCCCACGGGCCACGCCAGCGCCAGCATCGTTCCGAGGAAAGTGGCCATGCCCTTGCCGCCCCGGAAGCCCAGCCAGACCGGGAAGCAATGGCCCATCATTGCCGCCAGCCCGGCCAGCTGCGCCGCGCTGTCGTCCCCGGACAGCCAGCGCGCCAGCAGCACCGCGATGGCGCCCTTGCCGCTGTCGAGGATCAGCGTCGCCAGTGCGGCGGGTTTGCTGCCCGTGCGCAGAACGTTGGTGGCGCCGATGTTGCCGGACCCGATCTGGCGCAGGTCGCCCAGCCCCATCGCGCGGGTGATGACGATGCCGAAGGGAACGGACCCCAGCAGGTAGCCAAGGACGGTCCAGATCAGAAGGGTCATGTGCGGGTCCCTTTCAGGCTTCGTAGACGCGGTCGCCCGCAACCCATGTGCCCAGCACCTTGCCTTGAAGACGGGCACCGTCGAACGGCGTGTTCTTGGACTTCGAGCGCAGCTTGAACCGGTCGAGGATCACGGGCTTGTCCGCATCGAACAGCACGAGGTCGGCCGGCGCCCCTGCGGACAGCCGTCCGCAGTCCAGCCCCAGCCGTTTCGCCGGGTTGAGCGAAAGCGCGCGGAAGAGTGTCGGCAGGGTCATCTCCTCGGCGTGGTACAGCCGGAGCAGTACGGTCAGCATCGTCTCCAGCCCGACAGCGCCGGAGGCCGCTTCCTCGAAGGGCAGGCGTTTGGATTCCTCGTCCTGCGGGGTATGGAACGACCCGATGATGTCGATCAGCCCGGAGCGGACCGCCTCGACGATGGCTTTGCGGTCGTCCTCGGACCGGAGCGGCGGCTTGACCTTGAAGAAGGTGCGGTAGTCGGCCACGTCCATCTCGTTCAGCGTGAGGTGGTGCATGGAGGTGCCCGCCGTCACGTCGAAGCCGTTGGCCTTCGCCCGTTCTAGCGTCGGCAGCGCGCGGGCGGCGGTGATCTGGTCGGCGTGGTAGCGGGCGCCCGTCATCTCCACCATGCCGATGTCGCGGTCGAGGCCCATGCGCTCGGCCATCGGGCTGACGGAGGGCAACCCGCGCAGGGATGCGAACTTGCCCGACGTCGCCGCCGCGCCCTGCGACAGGCCCGGGTCCTGCGGATGGCCGATGATGAGCGCGCCCAGCGACCGGGCATAGGTCATCGCCCGGGACAGCACCTTGGTGTCGATCACGACATGATCGCAGTCGGTGAAGGCCACGGCACCCGCGTCCATCAGAAACCCGATCTCGGTCATTTCGCGGCCTGCGCGCCCCTTGGTCAGCGCGGCCATGGGGAGGACGTTCACGCGGCATTCCTCGGCCGCCCGGCGGCGGATGAAATCGAGCTGTTCCGGCGTGTCGATCGGCGGATGGGTGTCGGGCCGTGTCACGATGGTGGTCACACCGCCCGCCGCCGCCGCCTGTCCTGCGGTGCCGTAGGATTCCTTGTGACGCTCGCCCGGTTCACCGACCTTCACGCCGATGTCCACGATCCCCGGCGCCAGGCATTTGCCTTTGCAGTCCACCTGGACCACCGTGTCGGAGTTCACAGCTGTGAACAATTTCCCTTCATTTTCAGTAACTTGTGTTTCGATTTCCTTAATGCGCCCATTCTCGACGAGCAAGGCGCCCAGGGTATCGGTGCCTGCGTCGGGGTCGATCAGGCGGGCGTTGGTGAAAATGGTCTGGGACATGCGGGCATCACTTGGTGGGTTTCCTTCCCTCTACGGCAAATCCCGTGGCGGGGGAACCCGCCTGTGGCGGGTCCGGCGCTGCCGGGTCCGCCTGCGTGCGCGAGGGACGTCTGAGCTGTACGAACGACTGTCAGGGGACGTGCGGCGCCCTAAAGGACGAGCACGAGCACCAGGACCACAAGCGCCACCAGCGCGAGCGCGGTGATCAGGATGGCGCGAGACAGGCCGCCCGTCGAAGACGCCTCCGTGCCGCCGGAAAGGACCCCCTCGGCTGAGGTGCTGCGCAGGCTGGCCGAACGCGCCTTCACCGGCGCGGAGGACCAGCTTCCGACGTGGCGAAGCGGCGTGTTGACGTTCAACGTCTGAGAGGTCGATTCGAAGGCCTGCGGCGGCAGGATCACCACGTGTCCCGTCAGCGCATCGACCCGCGCCGCATCGGCCCCGAGCGCCTTGGCCGGGAGGTCATAGGCCTCAGACATGTATTGCGACAATGGCATGGCACCGAGGTCGCGCACGTCCACTGTCTCGACGAAACCGGGCCGCAGCTTGGTGGCCCCGAGAGCGTATTTCAAAGGCCACTCCCCCGTCCCGGCCATGGCAGTGAAGCGTTCGACGGCCTGAGGCGGAAGATCGAGATGGAACAGGTGGACGGTCGCATTATCCGATCCGTTGATGTCGATCTGGGTCACGTTGAGCCTCGCGAAAAAACTGAAGGAATAAATGTTAACGCTGTACGGGCGGTGTTCCGTTGCCGAAAAAAATCAGGTCACCACTTCGGTCGGACGGGCGCGGAGGTTGCGCGACAGAAGGTCCATGGCCGCCATGCGCACCGCGACGCCCATCTCCACCTGGTCCTGAATGACCGAACGGTTGATGTCGTCAGCGATGGTGCCGTCGATCTCGACGCCCCGGTTCATCGGCCCGGGATGCATGACGATGGCGTCGTCCTTGGCGAAGGACAGCTTTTCGGCGTCGAGGCCGTAGCGGTGGTAATACTCGCGCTCGGACGGGATGAAACCGCCGTCCATGCGTTCCTTCTGCAGGCGGAGCATCATCACCACGTCGGCGTCTTTCAGACCTTCGCGCATGTCCTGATAGACCTCTGCGCCGAATTCGTCGATTCCGGCGGGCATCAGCGTGGCGGGGCCGACCAGACGGATGCGATTTTCCATCTTGTGGAGCAGCAGCAGGTTGGAGCGCGCCACGCGGCTGTGGGCGACATCGCCGCAGATCGCGATGGTCAGGCGGTGAAGGCGGCCCTTGGCGCGGCGGATCGTCAGGGCATCGAGCAGCGCCTGAGTGGGATGCTCGTGCCGCCCGTCGCCAGCGTTCAGCACCGCGCAGTGCACCTTCTGCGCCAGCAGATCCACCGCCCCCGAATGCGGATGGCGCACCACCAAGAGGTCGGGGTGCATGGCGTTCAGCGTCAGCGCGGTGTCGATCAGCGTCTCGCCCTTCTTGATGGAGGACGCCTGCATCGACATGTTCATGACATCCGCACCCAGTCGCTTGCCCGCCAGTTCGAAGCTGGCCTGCGTGCGGGTCGAGTTCTCGAAGAACATGTTGATCTGGGTGAGGCCCGCCAGCGCCTGCGCGTGCTTGTCGCGGCGCCGGTTGAGCGCGGCGTACTGGTCGGCCAGGTCGAGCAGGGTCGTGATCTCGTCCGGACGCAGGGGTTCGATCCCCAGAAGATGGCGGTGGTCGAAGCGCATGGTCATCCCTGTCGAAGTCGCACCTGTCTTACGGAGCGCATCCCCCGGGAGCAAGGGGCAGGTGGCGCGTGACGGATTTGAGTATTTGAGAAGCAGAGAAACCGGGCGGATTTTCCTTTGCCCGGCTTGGGCGTAATGTGGCGGCATGGAATCGGCACTGGATTGGCACGCCGCGCGTGCCGCGCTCGACTGGCAACTGGAGATGGGTGTCTCCGAGACGCTTTGCGAAGCGCCAGTGGATCGCTTTGCCCTTGAGGATGCGGTGAAGGCGGAGCGCCTTGCGCCCCGGCGTGGGGCAGCCGGGGCCGCGCCTGTGGCGGAACCCGAGGTGGACCCCGTGGCCGAAGCGCAGGCGGCGGCGGCGGCGGCGCCCGATCTGCCCGCGCTGGCGGCGGCGCTGGCGGCATACGATCATTGCGAACTGAAGCGCGGTGCGCGGTCTCTGGTGTTCTCGGACGGGGCGGCGGCGGCGCGGGTGATGCTCGTGGGCGAGGCGCCGGGCCGCGACGAGGACCTGCAGGGCAAGCCTTTTGTCGGGCGGGCCGGGCAGTTGCTGGACCGGATGCTGGCGGCGGTCGGGCTGTCGCGCGATGAGTCGGTCTATATCACCAACGTGCTGCCCTGGCGCCCGCCGCAGAATCGCGATCCGAAGCCGGACGAGATCGCCATGATGCTGCCTTTCCTGAAGAAGCACATCGCTCTGGTCGATCCGGACTTGCTGGTGATCGTGGGCAATATCTCGGCCCAGGCGCTGCTGGGACGGCGGGGCATCACCCGTCTGCGCGGCACCTGGCAGGAGGCGGAGGGACGTCCGGCGCTGCCGATGGTGCACCCCGCCTACCTGCTGCGCAATCCGGGGTTCAAACGGGAAGCGTGGAACGACATGCTGGAGTTGAAAGTGAAGTTGAGGACGCTTGGATGATGGCCTGGTCGATCGTCGATCCGGTGATGTTGCTGGCCTTCCTGCCTGTGGGTCTGGCGCTGAACGTCACGCCGGGACCGGACATGCTGTTCTGCATGGCGCAGGGTCTGCGCGGCGGGCCGCGGTGCGGCTGGGCGGCCTCTGCCGGGGTGGCCTCGGGCGGCATGGTCCACGTGCTGCTGGCCGGACTGGGGCTGGGTGCGTTGGTCGCCGCGGTGCCGGGGGCCTTCGACGCGATCCGCTGGGCGGGGGCGGCCTACCTCGTCTACATCGCATGGAAGACTTGGCGAACGCCGCTGGCCGGTGTGGACTCACCGCCGCTGCGGCCGTTCCACGCCGCCCGGCAGGGCTTTGTCGTGAACATGACCAATCCGAAGTTCATCCTGTTCGTGTTGGCCTTCGTGCCGCAGTTCGTGGATCCCTCGCGGCCCGTCTTGGCGCAGTTCCTGATCTTCGGCACGATGATGAGTGCGGGCGGTGTCGTGGTGAACGGTCTGGTCGGTCAGTTCGCCGGACGTCTGCGCCGCCATCTTCAGGGCGGTACTGGCACGGAGCGTGGGCTGCGCTATGCCTGTGCGACGCTGTTCGGCGGGCTTGCGGTGCGACTGGCGCTCTGACCGTGATCTGGCGTTGGGGTCTCTTGCTGGCTTTGGGGCTTTCTGGCGCCGCGCAGGCGCAGGGCATCGACCATGCGGCGATCTTCGAACGGGAGGCCGCGCGCGTCGTGGAGGCCGGGACGGAAGACGGCGCGGTTGTCGAGACCCTGCAGATGGAGAACGGAATCGAGCTTCGGCGCCTGACAGCGGAGGACGGGGTCGTCACCTACGAGGGCATCGACCGCAGTGGTCTGGGCGCGGTCGGTTGTCTCTACCGCATCTACTTCGAACTGGACGCCGCCGGACGGTTCTGCCCCTGGGCCCCGCCGCCGGAGGCCGCGCAGACCTTCGAGCGGCGGTTGAACCGGATCGCGACCTTCGTGGCGGAGAACGGCGAACCCCGGCGTGAACCCGGTGAGGCGCCCGCCATGCTGGACGCGGCGCGCGAGGCCTACGGGCGGGAAGTGGCGCGGCTTGGATGTCCGGACCCCGGCGAGGGCATGCAGGGATTTGCCGCGGCGCTGGCCTCCGAAGCGATGGACCCGGTGCTTGACATGGCGCTCTCCGTGCCGAGATTGCCGGTCATGCTTCCCTGTCTGTAGAAGGTCCGCCCATGTCCCGTATCGACGAGTCCAAAGAGTTCATCCCGGTGCGCATCGCGGTGCTGACGGTCAGCGATACCCGTTCCCTGGCCGAGGACCGCTCGGGCGACACGTTGGTCGCGCGGCTGACCGAAGCGGGGCACATCCTTGCGGATCGCGACATCGTGAAGGACGAGCGTGCCGCGATTTCGGACCGGTTGCGCGTATGGATCGCCGATCCGGACGTGGATGTCGTGATCTCCACCGGGGGCACTGGGCTGACCGGGCGCGACGTCACGGTCGAGGCGCACCGCGACGTCTACGAAAAGGAAATCGACGCCTTCGGGACCGTCTTTACCATTGTTTCCATGCAGAAAATCGGGACGAGCGCGGTGCAGAGCCGGGCCACCGGCGGGGTCGCGGGCGGCACCTACCTGTTCGCTTTGCCCGGCAGTACCGGCGCCTGCAAGGACGCCTGGGACGAGATATTGAAGTGGCAGCTCGACTACCGGCACCGCCCCTGCAACTTCGTCGAAATTTTTCCGCGTCTGGACGAACACAGGCGACGGAAGTGATCCGTCCATGCGTATTATCACGTAAGTCCTTTGGCGGCGCTTGGTTTCGGGAGGGCTTTCAATACGTGCGACGTGACGTGATGCTGCACCTCAACGGGAGACGGTCCGGATGCGATTTCTACGCAAGAGCCTGACAGGGCTCTTCCTGTTTGCGCTGACGCTCGGGCTTCTGGCCTGGGCGGCTCTGATGGTGCGCGACGCGGTCGTTGCCAGAATGAACGAGGAGCCGAACCGCCGTCCTGCACAGGAGCGGGTCTTTGCCGTGAACGTGGTCGATGTGTCGTTCGGCACGGAACGCCCCGTCCTGTCGGCCTTTGGCGAAGTGCAGAGCGTGCGCACGCTGGAACTGCGCGCGGCGGCGTCCGGTACGCTGGTCGACCTCGATCCGGAATTTGTCGAAGGCGGTCAGGTGGATGCCGGGCAGCTTCTGGCACGGATCGACCCGGCCAACGCCGAGGCTGCTGTGGAACGTGCCGGGAGCGATCTTTTGGATGCGCAGGCGGAACTGCGCGAGGCGGAGCGCGCCATCGGCATCGCCCGCGACGAACTGGTCGCGGCCGAGGAACAGGTGCGCCTGCGCGAACAGGCCCTGCAACGGGCGCGCGATCTGCTGGAGCGCCGTGTCGGGACCGAAGCGGCTGTGGAGACGGCGGAACTCGCCCTGTCGTCGGCCCGCCAGTCGGTGCTGAACCAGCGGCAGGCGGTGGCCACCGCCGAGGCGCGCATCGACCAAGGCAAGACAGCGCAGCGGCGCGCGGAAATCGCCGAGGCAGAGGCCGAGCGAGGGCTTCGCGACACGGAGATCAGGGCGCAGTTCGCGGGCACGCTGACCGAAGTGACGGTTGTCGCCGGGCGGTTGGTGTCGGCCAACGAACAACTGGCGCAACTGGTCGATCCGGAGGCGCTGGAAGTGGCTTTCCGCGTCTCGACACCGCAATACGTCCGGCTTCTGGACCAGACGGGCCGCTTGAAGACATCCCCCGTCGCGGTGCGCCTGGACGTCTTCGGCACGGAGATCGCGACCACCGGCCGCCTGTCGCGGGCCAGTGCCTCGGTGGGCGAAGGCCAGACAGGGCGGCTGCTGTTTGCGACGCTCGACGGGGCGCGCGGTTTCAAGCCGGGCGACTTCGTGACCGTCGAGGTCGAGGAGCCGGAGTTGCCCTCCGTCGCCCGCTTGCCCGCAACGGCCTACGGCGCGGACGGTGCGGTTCTGGCGCTCGACACGGAGGGGCGGCTGGAGGTCGTCCCGGTGACCCTGATGCGCCGCCAGGGCGACGACATCCTGATACGAGCCGAGGGTCTGGAAGGGCGCGAAGTCGTGGCGCAGCGCACACCGCTTCTGGGGGCCGGGATCAAGGTGCAGCCGCTCAGGCCGGGCGTCACCGAAGAGGCACGGGTGCCGGAGATGCTGGAACTGACGGCCGAACGGCGCGCCCGGCTGATGGCCTTCGTCGAGGGCAACAAACGCATGCCCGCAGAGGCCAAGACCCGTATCCTCGCGCAGCTTCAGCAGGACCAGGTTCCCGCGGACATGGTGCAGAGGATCGAAGAGCGCATGGGCGGCTGACGCGCCGCGATGACGTTGCAATCACCCGTTCCGGAGGGGGCGCATGGTACGTGAACTGCCAAAGTCGGCTGGGGGCATCTTCGGCTATTTCACCCGGCATCCCACGCTGGCGAACCTGCTGCTGGTGATCCTGCTGGCGTCGGGGCTGCTGGCGGTGCCGAACATGCGGGCGCAGTTTTTTCCCGACGTGATCGTGGACGAGATCGACGTGTCGGTGTCGTGGGACGGCGCCGGGGCGGAGGATATCGACGCCGCCATAGTGCAGCTTCTGGAGCCTGCGCTGCTGGCGGTCGAGGGCGTGGAATCCTCGCGCGCCAATTCCCGCGAAGGCCGCGCCAGCATCGAACTGGAGTTCGAACCCGGCTGGGACATCGCCCGCGCCGCGGACGACGTGCAGCAGGCGGTGGACGGGATCACCGGCCTGCCGGAGGACGCTGACGAACCGAAGGTGAGCAGAGGCGGCTGGCGCGACCGCGTGACCGATGTGGTCATCACGGGACCGGTGGGCGTCGACCAGCTTGCCCGTTTCGCCGACGAATTCACCGTGCGCCTCTTTGCCAAAGGGGTCACGCGCACGACGATCCAAGGTGTCGCCGCGCCGCAGATCCTGGTCGAGGTGCCATCCACAAGCCTCATTGCCCACGACGTCACCATGCAGGACATCGCGGCGGCCATCGCGGCAGAGGTGGACGCCGATCCGGCTGGCGACGTGGCTGGGGCGGGCGCGCGGGTCCGGACGGGGATCGAGAAACGCTCGGCCGACGATATCGCGGCCATTACCCTGCGCTCCAACCCGGACGGTTCGAAGCTGACCATCGGCGATGTGGCGCAATTGCGCGAGGAAGGCGTGGACCGCCAGCGCAGCTATTTCGTCGGCGAGAACCCGGCGATCTCGGTGCGGGTCGACCGGTCGGACCGGGGCGACGCCATCAGCATCCAGGAGCAGGTCGAGGAGGTCGCCGCAGCCTATCAGGCCACGCTGCCTGCAGGCGTGACGATCGAACTGATCCGTACGCGGTCGGAGGCGATCACCGGGCGGCTCAACATCCTGACGGACAACGCCTCCATGGGGCTTCTGCTGGTGGTCGCGCTGCTGTTCCTTTTCCTGAATACGCGCACCGCCTTTTGGGTGGCGGCGGGGATTCCCACGTCAATGCTGGCCGCAATCGCGCTGATGTACGTGGGCGGGCTGACGATCAACATGATCTCGCTCTTCGCGTTGATCATCACGCTGGGGATCGTGGTCGACGACGCCATCGTGGTGGGTGAGCACGCCGATCACCTGTCGCGGCAGGGATTCGGCCCCTACGAGGCGGCGGAACGCTCGGCGGCGCGCATGGCATTGCCGGTGTTCTCTGCGACGCTGACCACGGTCATCGCCTTTTTCGGGCTGACGGCCATCGGGGGCACGTTCGGAGAAATGATCGCCGACATCCCCTTTACCGTCATCACCGTGCTCCTTGCCTCGTTGGTGGAGTGCTTCCTGATCCTGCCGAACCACATGGCCCACGCCCTGAAACCGCGCGCGTCGACCGGGTTCCGGGCGTGGCGCGCGGCGACGGGTTTCGTCGGCGAGGTGATCGTGGGCACCCTGGCGGTCGGGTTGACCCTGCTTGCGATCCTGTCGCTGCCGGGCGTCGCCGACGGCATCTGGAGCACGTGGGGCGAAACTCCGGGATGGATCGTCACGCTGCACGACAGCGCCGTCGCCCTGCGCGGCACGATCCTTGGCCAGCCGCTGTGGATCGGTGTGCTGCTGGTTACGCTGGTCGCTGCCGCGCTGGGGCTCCGGCTGATCCGGATGGACGGTGCAAGGCGCCGTGCGGCGCTGAACGATCTGTCGGACATGGGCATCGACAGCGCCAGCCGGGTGGTCAACCGGGGCTTCCGGCAAGTCCGGGAACGCGGCTTCCGCCCCTTGATGGCAGTGGTCATCCGGGCGCGCTACGTCGTGCTGGCGACTGCGACGCTGGTCCTTGCCACGCAGGCGGTGTTGTTCATCAGCGGCGACGTGCAATGGCGATTCTTCAACTCGCCGGAGCGCGGATCGATCAGCGGCAACTTCGCCATGGCACCGGGCGCCACGCGCGAGGACACGCTTGCGCAGATGCGTCTGTTGCAGAAGACCACCGAAGAGCTTGGCCGCGAATACGAGGAACGCTATGGCCGCAACCCGCTGGACTACGTCATGGCAGAGATCGGCGGCGGGTCCGGGCGCGGGTTGTCGAGCGCGGACACCAAGGACGCCGACCAGCTTGGCGCAATCTCCATCGAACTGATCGAGGCCGACGCGCGGCCCTATTCCTCCTTTGCATTCGTCGGCGAGCTTCAGGAACGCGTGGAGAAGCACCCGTTGGTCGAGGAGATCTCGTTCCGGGGCTGGCGGTCCGGCCCTGGCGGCGATGCGCTGGACGTGAAGTTCATCGGCTCCGATTCCGAGACGCTGAAAGCCGCCGCCGAGGATCTGAAGGCCGCGCTCGCCGCCTTTCCGGAGGTGTCGGCGGTGGAGGACAATCTTGCCTACGACAAGGAAGAGCTCATCCTCGACCTGACGCCGCAGGGGCAGGCGCTTGGCTTCGACATCGACGGGCTGGGCCGGGTGCTGCGCAACCGGCTTGGCGGTATCGAGGCGGCGAGCTACCCGGTCGGTCCGCGCTCTGCCGAGATCCGGGTGGAGCTGCCTGAGGGCGAACTGACGGCGGATTTCCTCGAACGGATGATGCTGCGCACGCCGGACGGCGCCTACGTGCCGCTGGCCGACATCGTGCGGGTGGAGCGGCGGACGGGCTTTTCCACCGTACGGCGCGAGAACGGCGTCCGGCAGATTTCCGTGAACGGCGACATCTCGGAAGACGATCCGGCCCGCGCAACGGAGATACTGACCACGCTGGAAGAGGTCATTCTACCGCGCATCGCGAACACGCGGCAGGTCGACTACGACATCTCCGGCCTGTCGGAGCAGGAGGACAGGTTCCTTGCCGACGCCGAGCTGGGGCTGGCCATGGTGCTGCTGGGCATCTACCTCGTGCTGTCCTGGGTCTTTGCAAGCTGGACGCGGCCGGTGGTGGTGATGGCGATCATTCCCTTCGGTCTTGTGGGGGCGGTCTATGGCCACTGGCTGTGGGATGTCCCGCTGAGCATGTTCACGGTGGTGGGTTTGCTGGGCATGACCGGGATCATCATCAACGATTCCATCGTGCTGGTGACGCAGATCGACGAATACGCCCGCGACCGGGGCCTGATCCCGGCGATCATCGACGGCGCGGCGGACCGTCTGCGGGCGGTCTTCCTGACCTCGGCCACGACGGTGCTGGGCCTTGCGCCGCTGCTTTATGAACGTTCGGCAGATGCGCAGTTCCTGAAACCTACGGTCATCACGCTGGTCTACGGGCTTGGCTTCGGGATGGTGCTTGTGCTGCTGGTCGTGCCCTCGTTGGTGGCGGTGCAGCACGACGTGGCGGTGGCATGGTCGGCGCTGAAGCGCGGCTGGCGGTTCCGCAGTGCGCCGGTGCGCGGCTTGCTGGTCGGCGGGACGCTGGCGGTGGTGGCCTGGCTGGGGCTGACGCTGGGCATGGTGGCCTTCGGCGGCGGAATGCCCGCCGCGCTGACGCCTTTCGGAAATCCCGCGTCGGCGGGTACGGCGCTGGCGGTCTTCCTGATCGGTGCGGCGGTGCTGGTGCTGGCCCTGTGGCTGGCCGCGGCGCTGGTGGTCCTGCTGCGGCGCGGGTCGATGCGGGCAGGCGGCGCATAGCCCCGCCCTACAGTCGGTCACACACAAACGGAGAGCGGTGGTCCGATGCCCAACGGCCGGACCTGCTGCGCCGTCGATGCGGGAGAGGCCAGAGACCTCCCCGGCGGAACCGCCAGAGAAGGCGTCAGTCGCAGCCGCGGATTTCGACCGGCATCCGCCCGCCTAGTACCGTCAGTACCATCTGGGAGCGGTCCAGCGCAAAGGCGGCGCGGGACATGTGGGACACGCGCGTTTCGGCCACCAGTTGCCCGCCGCGCAGCGAGGTCTTCGGCTCTGCCACCCAAAGTTCCGGATCGGCAAATTCGATCACGGTCTCTTCTTGGCCGGTGGCGCCGGGCAAGGTGACCGCCACATTCAGGCCGATTCCGTTGGGCGCGGCGGATACTGTGCAACTAACCGACGTCACGCCGGCATCGCCGCGCCCGAACGGCACGTCGGCCATGGCTGCGGCGATGCGTGGGTCGGGTTTGCGGGAATCGGCGGGCAGGGTGGCCGACACCTTCAGCCGCTGGGGCAGGCACACGTCCTTGCAGATGCCGATCTCGATGGTGCCATTCAACTGCGCGTCCTTGCCAGCGTTCCGCAGAGAGACACGCAGGGGCAGGACAACCTCGTCGTGGTAGCCTACGGAGCGCATCCCCGACTGCCAGAAAACCTGCGGACTGGGCCAGGAGACGGACACCGCGCGGGTGTTCTGCGCGCCCTGCCAGTCGAAGCTGGGCGGAATGCCCGCGTCGCCGGGACTGCGCCAGTAGGTCTTCCACCCGGGCGCGAGGCGCAGTTGCAGGGCCGCGACGTGGTCGCCATTCGGCAGGCGCCAGCCGGGGAGGATCGCGGCGTCGAGCATGCTCTCGTACCGGTCTGCCCGGGCGGGTTCAGGCAGGATCAGCGAAGCGGCCAGAACCGGGGCCAATAGGGCAAGCAGGATTTTCTTCATGCGGAAAGGGATGCTATGGCCGTGCTCAAAAGGGAAGTCACCTTGAAGTGAGAGCGCCGAGAGGGGTGGCGGCAGGGCCACGTTCTTGCGCATGGGCCGGGGCTGTCGCATGGTGGGTCGAAAGCCGACCGCGCCAGAACGTCGGCTACGGAACTTGAAGGTGGGCATGGCGGATAAGCGTGACATTGCGACGACGAACCTGACGGGCCATCTGCTGATCGCGATGCCGGGCATGGCCGATCCGAGGTTCGATCTGAGTGTGGTCTTCATTTGCGACCATTCCGACGAGGGCGCGATGGGCCTGATCGTCAACAAGCCGACGCCGGACATCGACATGTCGGCGCTGCTGTCCCAACTGTCCATCGAGAACCCCGCAGGGCTCGACGGGACGAAGGTGCGCTATGGCGGGCCGGTGGAGATGGGGCGCGGCTTCGTGCTGCATTCGCCCGATTACACGTCGGTGGTGACGACGCTGGACGTCACACCGGAGCTGAAGATGACCGCGACGCTGGACGTGCTGGAGGACCTTGGGCAGGGCAAGGGGCCGGAGCGCTGGCTGATGATGCTGGGTTATGCCGGCTGGGGCCCGGGCCAGCTGGAGAGCGAGATCGCCGAGAATGCCTGGCTGGTCGGACCGTCTTCGGCCGATTTGATCTTTGAGTTGACCGACGGCGAGAAGTGGGAGGCGGCGCTGGAAAGCATCGGGGTCTCTCCGCTGCTGCTGTCGAGCGAGGGCGGGCGCGCCTGAAGAACGGTCGCGACGATGCCCATGGACCTGGCGCCATGCGGACACGGAATGGCGGACGATCCTCACAGAACTGAACGCACGCCTGGCCTCGGGCCGGACAACATGGCCATACCGCGCCCGACGGACTGTTCCATGGGTCTTGCCTCATGCGAACCCTGCGGACGTCCCCCGTATGCTCTAACGCCTGCCAGACGGCGCCGCAGCGTTCCGGGTTGTGCCGGTGGGCGGAGGCCGACGTCCAGCCGAGGGTTTGCTGACGGTCCACCGGCCGGGGCGGCTCACCGGTCGGCAGCGGCCCGGCTGAGCCGGTCGTTGATCGCCACGCCCAGCCCGAGGTGCGGGATCGGCGAGATGGCGATGACCTTCGGCGCCTTTGCGTCGAGACGGTGCAGGTACTCGAAGAGGTTCGCAGCCGCCTCCGTCAGGTCGCCCGAGGGTGAGAGGTTGAGGTCGGCCTCCACCTCTCCAAACCCGAGGCTGGCCTCGCCCGGTTCGAACTCGATGGCGTTCAGCCGTACGGCGGCGCGGGGCGCGTAGTGCGACCGGGTCTGGCCCGGGGCGGAAATCGTGTCGGATCCGTGCCGCTCCGCGATCCGGCGTCCCAGCACATGGCCCAGAGCTTCGCGGGTGATTCCGCCGGGCCGCAGCAGGGTCGGGCGGCCCGCCAGTCCGAGGATCGTCGATTCCAGTCCAACCTTGCAGGGCCCGCCGTCGAGGATCGCATCCACCCGGTCGCCAAGGCTCGCCGCGACATGTTCGGCCCGTGTGGGGCTGATCTGGCCGGAGACGTTGGCCGACGGTGCCGCCACCGGCACCCCCGCCGCGCGCAAGAGGTCGCGTGCCACGGGCGCGGCGGGCATGCGCACCGCGATGGTGTCCAGCCCTGCGGTCACCAGCTTCGACACCCGGGCGCCCTCCCGCAGGGGCAGGACGAGGGTGAGGGGGCCGGGCCAGAAGCTTTCGGCGATGGCCTCTGCCTCATCGGACCATGTCACCATCGGCTTCAACGCGTCCAGGTCGGCGAAATGCACGATCAGGGGGTTGAAGCTGGGGCGCCCCTTGGCGGCGTAGATCGCCGCCACGGCGTGGTCGTCGCGGGCATCCGCGCCCAGCCCGTAGACTGTTTCGGTCGGGAAGGCCACGAGCCGTCCGTCACGCAGCAGGGAGGCTGCGCGGGCGAGGCCGGTGGGGTCAGGGAGAAGTCGCTCTGTCATGCGGCCCGGTCTTGACGTGGCGTTTTTGTTGCCGCCACTCTCAGCGGTCATACGCTTGTTATACGGGTCCGCTTGCTACAAGAGAGAGGTGGGCTTGCCAAGCCGGAGGGGCAATTAGATGACGTATCGCGCGCCATTAGGCGATTTTTCTCGCATTCTGAAACATGTGGTCGGCTATGAACGGGTTCCGGCCACGGAGCGCTTCGCCGATGCCTCGCTCGAAACGGTCGAAGCGGTGCTCTCGGAAGCGGCAAAGATGTGCGAAGAGGTCATGGCGCCGCTGCAACGCAACGGCGACCTAGATCCGGCCAGGCTGGAGAACGGCGTCGTCCGGACGTCGGAGGGCTTTGCCGAAGGATACCGGGCCATCGCGGAAGGCGGCTGGATCGCGGCCTCTGCCGAGGAAGCCTCGGGCGGAATGGGTTTGCCGCTGACGGTGACCACCTGTGTCAACGAAATGATGTCGGGCGCCTGCCTTGCGCTGCAACTGAACCCGTTGATGACCCAGGGCCAGATCGAAGCGCTCGAACATCACGCATCGGACGAGCTCAAGGCGCTGTACCTGCCGAAGCTCGTGACGGGCGAATGGGCCGGTACGATGAACCTGACAGAGCCGCAGGCCGGGTCCGACGTGGGCGCGCTTTCGACGAAGGCCGTGCCGAACGGCGACGGCACCTACGCGATCACCGGTCAGAAGATATACATCTCTTGGGGTGACAACGACTTCACCGGGAATGTCTGCCACCTCGTGCTGGGCCGTCTGCCGGACGCGGGGCCGGGAACCAAGGGCATCTCGCTGTTCCTCGTTCCGAAGTTCGTGCCGGACGAGAACGGAGAGCCGGGCGCGCGCAACGACCTGCGGGTCGTGTCGCTGGAACACAAGATGGGGCTGCATGGGTCACCGACCTGCGTGATGTCCTACGAAGGCGCGACCGGCTGGCTTGTCGGTGCGGAAAACGACGGCATGCGTGCCATGTTCACGATGATGAACAACGCCCGCCTCGGAGTGGGCGTTCAGGGTATCGGTGTGGCCGAGGGTGCCTACCAGCACGCCTTGGCCTATGCCGAAGAGCGCAAGCAGGGCAAGTCCGAGACGGGGAACATCCTTGGCCACGCAGACGTGCGCCGCATGCTGGCAGAAATGAAGGCCGACGTTTTTGCCGCCCGGTCCATTGGACTGATGCTGGCGGTGGCGCTCGACATGGCGCGGGCCACCGGCGACAAGAGTTGGGCGGCACGCGCGGGCGTGCTGACACCCATTGCCAAGGCCTTCGGGACCGACACCGGGATCGAGGTCGCCTCCAAGGGCGTTCAGGTTCACGGCGGCATGGGCTACATCGAGGAAACCGGCGCCGCGCAATACCTGCGCGACGTGCGCGTGACGTCTATCTACGAGGGCACCAACGGCATTCAGGCGATGGACCTCGTGGGGCGCAAACTGATGGATGGCGGCGAGGCGGTTTTTGCTTTGATCGACTCCATTCAAAGCTACATCGAAGATGTGAAGGGCGATATCCCCGAACTGGCAGAGGCCGCCTGGCAGGCGTCGGAGAACCTGCGGGACGCGACCGAGGCGCTGCTGGCGATGGACGTGGCGGACCGCTTTGCCGGTGCCGTGCCCTACCTCAAGGCCTTTGCGCGGGTGCTGGGCGCGAATGCCCACCTGCGCGTTGCCTGTGCGGAGCGGAACAGCGCCACGGAACGTCTGGCGCGGTTCTATATTCTGCGGATGTTGCCCGAGCACGCGTCGCTTTGTGCGCAGGCGCGGGCGGGCGCGCTTGTCCCGGCAGAGGATTTCGCGGCATGATGGACGGCAGCCCCGGGCACATCCGTTTCCCGTTCGACACTCCGCCCGCCCCCGGCGAGGCCATCGAAGTGGCCGAGGGCGTGCTGTGGATGCGTCTGCCGCTGCCGATGAAGCTGGACCACGTCAATGTCTACGCGCTGGACGACGGGCCATCGTGGACGATCGTCGACACCGGCATGAACTCCTCGAAGACCCGCGGCATCTGGGAAAGGCTGATGGCCGGCCCGCTGGCGGGTAAGCCGGTGGGGCGGGTTCTCGTCACGCATCACCACCCCGATCACGTCGGGTTGGCCGGGTGGTTCCAGGAGCAGGGGGCAGAGCTTTTGACGTCGCGCACCGCGTGGTTGCTGGCCCGGATGCTGCAACTCGACCCCAACGACACGCCGCCCCCCGAAGTGGTGGCCTACTGGCGCGCCGCGGGCATGAGCGACGAGATCGTCGCATCGCGCATGGAAGAACCGCCCTACATGTTCCGCAAGACCGTCTGGCCGATGCCGTTCGGATTTCAGCGGCTGAAGCAGGGCGACACGCTGCACGCGGGTGGACGGGACTGGGCGGTCCATACCGGCGGTGGCCACGCGCCGGAGCACGTCACGCTCTGGGAAACCGAGGGATCGGTGGTGATCGCCGGGGATCAGATCCTGCCGTCGATCTCACCCAACCTTGGCGTGTACGCGACAGAGCCGGAGGCGGACCCGGTGGCCGACTGGCTCGACGCCTGCGAACGGCTGACGGCGCTGGCGCGCGAGGATCACCTTGTCCTCGGCGGCCACAAGCTGCCTTTTCAGGGCCTGCCCGCCCGGATGGGACAGTTGATCTCGAACCACCATGGCGCGCTGGAACGGCTGGAGGAGTTCCTGTCGGAACCCGCGACCGCCGGGGGCTGTTTCCAGCCGCTCTTCATGCGCCGGATCGGCCCGGGCGAGTACGGGCTGGCGCTGGTGGAAGCGATGGCGCATTGCCTGCACCTCTGGCACGCGGGGCGTGCCACGCGCGAGGTGACGGAGGATGGGCGCTGGCTGTTCCGGAGCGTGACGCCGGGCTGAGGTGCCGATGCTCCGGGAAAGCGTGAGGGGCTTTGCCCCCCGTTCCCCCCAAGCTATCCTTCCCCCGACGACAGACGGAGCGCGGGCGACAATGCGGCCCGGAGGAGAACACATGGACGACCGGATCGCGACTGCGGCCGAAGCCTACGAGAATGCGGCCATGCCGCAGCGGCGCGAGGTGCACACCGAGGAGGACACCCCCGAGGACGCCAACGAACTGCCCGAGGCGGTGCGCAAAACCCCGGTCGAGGAAAAGAGCCCGGCCCGCTGGGCCTACGAACGGTTGATCCTTTACATCAAGGCCTTCGAAGAGCGGCTCGATTCGGAGGAAGAAGTGGCCATGGGTTTCACCGGCGGAGATGCCGGGGTGCTGAGGATCGAGGGCATGGGGTACTTCGACCCCGACGTGGTAACATTCTACGGCAGTGACCCCGCAGGTGGGCGCATGCAGCTGATCCAGCATGTCACGCAGCTGAACGTGGCTCTCCGGGCGCTCCCGAAGGCCGAGAAACGGGCCGAACCGCGACGGATCGGATTCCGCCTCGTGCGCGATCTAGACACCTGAACGGTTGCGCGACATTTGCGCCCTATTGGCGCGGTGACAGGGACGAAAATATCCGCTATTCCCCTGCTTCGAAACGCGAACACCCCAAGGACTGGACAAATGGCAGAGCACAAGCACGGCAGCATGGACGTCACCACGCAGGAAGACACCTTCAACGGCTTCATCAGGTTCACGATCCGCACCCTGTACGTGATCCTCGCAATCGTGATCTTCCTCGCGATCTTCCGGACCTGATACCTCCAAGCAACGTCGGACTTCCAAGCGCCTGACGTCACTTGAATGTGAGTTGGGCCTTGTGCCTTCGTGCGTCAGACCGTGGGCAAACAGATCGGGTGGTAGGCTGATGAAGATGACGGACCGGACCGGGCGTGGGCTGCGCGCCTGCATCGCGCTGTTGGCGCTCTTGACCGTGGCGGCATGCGGCGCTGGACAGATGTCCGGCCCGAACGCAACGCCGGAGCAGGCCGCGGCAGCGGCCTATCGTTCGCCGCTTCCTCCGTCGATCACCCTTTACACGATGATCAACAATCGAACCGATGGCGGTGCCCACACGTCCATGATGATCAACGCGCCCAGCCAGCGCGTCGTGTTCGACCCCGCCGGTTCCGTCCGCTTCCAGTCCGTGCCGGAAATCAATGACGTGCTCTATGGCATCACGCCGGATGTGGAAAAGGCCTACGAAAGCGCACACGCCCGGTCGACGTATCGCGTCAGGATCCAACAAAAGCAGGTGCCGCCCGAAGTGGCGGAGCGCGCGCTGAGGTTGGTGCAGGCGAACGGGGCGGTTTCCGCAGCGGCCTGCACCTCGGCCACCTCTGGTATCCTGCGCCAGTTGCCCGGGTTCGAGACGATCCCTTCCGTCCTGTTTCCGACCAAGCTGATGGAAGCCTTCGACAAGTTGCCGGGCGTCACTTCGCGTGAACTGCGCGAGAACGACGAGGACGACAAGGACCTTGCCGTGAAGCGCATCGAACTGGACTGGCAGAAGACGAAGAACCCGTAAGGGCGGTTAGGTCAGCACGGGCAGGTAGGAGCCGCCGATCATTACGGCGGCCCCGGTGAACAACGCGGCATAAAGGTTGCGTGTCCATCCCCCGATCAGCAGCGCCAGCGCCGCAGCCGTCAGCCGCAAGGGGTCGGTCTGGCCATCGGTCGCTGCGGGCCAGAGCACCAGCGGCGCGACGAGCGCGGGAATTACCGCGACGGCGGTGTAGCGCAAGTGCCGGAGCAGCCATTCCGGCAACGCACGGTCCCCGATCAGCCCGAGGAACACGAATCGCAGCCCGAACGACCCCAGGCCGAGCAGCACGATCACGGTCCACAGCGTTGTGCGGTCGATCTCTCCGGCGGTCATCGCGTTTCTCCCGGGGTTGGCGTGTCTTCGGTTGCGGCCGGCCCGGCGCGCAGCGATTGGCGGCGCTCAACTTCGGCACCGGCCATCATGCCCAGCAACGCTCCGCAGATCAGGCCCAGGTTCCAGGGCATGAAGGCAAAGACCAGCGCCCCCGTTCCGCCGACCAGCGCCGCGATGCGGTGCGCCCCCGTGCGCATGGCCGGCCCAAGCATGGCGATGAAGGCGATGGGCAGCACGAAGTCCAGCCCCAGCTCCGGCGGCACCGCAGTCCCGATCCATGCGCCAATAAGCGTGAAAACGTACCAGGGCGGGCAGATCGGCATGGCCACACCCATGAAATACGCGAACTTCTGCGCCAGCGTCTGCTGCGGGCGCTTTTCGTATTCGATCGCCGCCGCGGCATAGGTCTGGTCCACGAGGAAGTAGGCGGCCACGATCCTCTTGCCGAGCGGCAGCGCGCCTAAGTGCGGTGTGATCGACGCGGAGTACATCGCCATCCTCAGGTTCACCGCAAGTGCAGAGGCCAGAACGACGACCGTCGGCGCGTTCTCCGTCATCAGTTGGAGCGCGGTGAACTGTGCCGCACCGGCGATAACCACGACCGAAAAACTGAGCGTTTCCAGAACGTTCAGCCCGGCCTCTGTGGCCAGGACGCCGAACAGCATGCCGAAGGGGCCGACCACCAGAAGGAACGGCAAACCGTCGCGAAAACCGCGCCAGAAGCTTGACATCGGGGGGGCGTCCGCCATGGTCTGAACCTCTCGAAACAGGCACAGCGGTAGCGGGGAGACAGGGAAGATGCAATCCAATGGCGGCGAATACCTGATCGCTCCGAACCCGGGCGACACGCGGCTGACCCGCGCGGTCACGGGTGTCGACCACACCGGCCAGCCCGTGGAGACGCGCGTCGTCGAGGAACGGCCCCTGACGATCTACCTCAACGGGCAAGAGATCGTGACCGCCATGACCATCGGGGATTACCCCGAATATCTGGCGCTGGGGTTCCTGCGCAATCAGGGGATGCTGGGGGCCGACGAGACGGTGACCCGCGTCGACTACGACGACGACCTTGAGGTCGTGGTGGTGCGCACCGCGTCTCAGACGACCTACGAGGAGAAGGTCAAGAAGAAGACGCGGACGTCGGGCTGCGCCGTGGGCACCGTCTTCGGCGACATGATGGAAGGGCTTCAGGGATTGACCCTGCCCGCGACCGAGGTGCGGACATCTTGGCTTTATGCGCTGTCGAAGAAGATCAACACCACCCCGTCTCTCTATCTCGAATCCGGAGCCATACACGGTACGGTGCTGTGCCGTCGGGACCGCCCGCTGGTCTACATGGAGGACGTCGGGCGGCACAACGCGGTCGACAAGATCGCCGGCTGGATGCTGTCAGAGGGCGTCTCGGGCGCGGACAAGATCCTCTACACGACCGGGCGCCTGACCTCTGAAATGGTCATCAAATGCGCGCTGATGGGAATTCCGGTGCTGGCCTCGCGTTCCGGCTTCACTGCTTGGGGTGTGGAGATCGCGAAGGAGACGGGCCTCACCTGTATCGGACGGCTGCGCGGACGGCGCTTCATGTGCCTGTCGGGTGAAGAGCGGCTGACACGGGACGCCGATCCGGACAGCGTCGACGACGAGGACCGCAAGCACCGCCGCAAGAGCGCGGACGCCTGAGCGGTCATGGCGAAGAACCTTGCGGCCCGGCGCGATGGCAGGCACCACGAGGGCGGGCATCCGGACCGTACAACCCGGACATCATGGAGGGAGAGGGCATGAAGGCACCTGTTGGGGTGATCCTGGCGGGCGGGCGGGCCACGCGGATGGGCGGCGGCGACAAGGGCCTGCTGACGCTTGGCGGTCAGACGCTGCTGGGCCACGTGATCGAACGGACCGCACCGCAGGTCGCGGATCTGTGCCTGAACGCCAATGGCGATGCCTCCCGGTTCGACGGCTTCGGCTTGCCGGTCGTCGCCGACAGCCTGCCGGGTTTCCCGGGTCCGCTGGCCGGTGTGCTGGCGGGTCTCGACTGGGCCGCCGCTCAGGGCGCGGACACGCTGGTCAGCGTCGCCGCCGACACGCCGTTCCTGCCATGCGATCTGGTTCCTCACCTGCTGTTGACCGCCGAGGGGCAGGCGCACCCGCTGGTGCTGGCCGCCACCGAGGGCGATACGGAGACACGTTCCGCCAAGGGCCGGCTGATCCGTCACCCGACCTTCGGCCTGTGGCCGGTGGCCTTGCGCGACGATCTGCGCGCCGCGCTGGAGGGTGGGCTGAAGAAGGTCGTCCTCTGGACCGAACGCCACGGCGGGCGCGAAGCCGTTTTCCCCGACGAGCGTGCCTTCTTCAACGTGAACACGCCGGACGACCTGGCGCAGGCGGAGGCCATGCTGTGAAGCATTACGGGATCACTGGCTGGAAGAACTCCGGCAAGACAGGGCTGGTGGAACGGCTGGTGGCCGAGATTACGGGCCGGGGATACTCGGTCAGCACGATCAAGCACGCCCACCATGCGTTCGACGTGGATCATCCGGGCCGCGATTCCTATCGCCATCGTGAGGCGGGCGCTTCGGAGGTCATCCTTGCGTCGCGCAAGCGTGTGGCGCAAATGACGGAACTGCGCGGCGCACCCGAGCCGGAACTCGACGAGTTGCTGATGCGGCTGCGGCCGGTCGATCTTGTCCTGGTCGAAGGCTATAAACGCGCGCGGCACCCAAAGCTGGAATGCCACCGGGTCGAGACGGGCAAGGGTCTGATCGCGCCGGAAGACGACAGCATCCGGGGCGTGGCGTCCGACACCTCCATGTCGTTGCACGTTCCAGTCTTCAACCTGGATGACTCGGGCGGCATCGCGGACTTCATTCTGCGCGAAGTGGCGTTGGACTGACCGGTCAGCGCAGGGTGCAGGCGGCGACCCACCATGCCGGGTGCGCCTTCTGCAAGTCCGTCGCTGCGGCTTTTGCCGTTTTCAGATCGTCGAACAAGGCAAAGCAGGTGGCACCGGAGCCGGACATGCGTGCTAGCCGTGCACCGGTTTGCCCACCAAGCGCCGTCAGAACGTCACCGATCACCGGTTGCAGCGCGATGGCGGGCGCCTGCAGATCGTTGCGTTGCGCCGAGAGCCAAACCAGCGCAGCGGCAGGGCCGCCGCCCTCCGGCATCTCGGACATCGGCGCATTTTCCTTGCAGGACAAAGCCTTGAACACGGACGGGGTAGAGACTTCGACGCCCGGATTGACGAGCACCGCATGCAGCGGGGCCATGAACAGCGGCAGGACGTGATCTCCGATGCCGCTCATTCGTGCGGCGTGGCCAACCATGCAGACTGGCACGTCCGCGCCCAGCGTGAGGGGATCGACCGGGGAAGGGCGCCCGTACAGCGCCTCCATCGCCCGCAGCACCGCCGCCGCGTCCGACGACCCGCCACCGATGCCTGCCGCGGCTGGAAGATGCTTGTCGAGGGTGATCGCGACAGGGCAACCGAACGCCTCTGCCGCTTTCCAGCACAGGTTCCGCCTGTCGGCAGGGACCCCTGCCGCGCGCGATCCGGTGATCTCAAGCGATACTTCGGGCGCGTCCCGCAGGCGCACCGTGTCGCCCACGTCCGCAAACATCACGAGACTGTCGAGCAGGTGGTAGCCGTCGTCACGCTGTCCCGTCACGTGCAGCGCAAGATTGATCTTCGCCGGAGCGAAGGCTTCTGTCTGGCGTCCGGTCATGGGTGATGCCCGCCTTCGCGGCGGCAGGCTCAGTCCGAAACCTCGGCCCGCTGCAACGGCGGTGCGCCTTCTTCGGCGAGGACCTGATCCAGACCGACCGCCAGCTTGCGTTTGATGCGTTCGGGATCGGCCTCTGCGGAGGCATCTTCCCAGTCGACGAAGGACAGGGCGCGCTTCCACATGAATTCGGCCTCACGTTCCCGCCCGACGGCCCAGTACGCATCGCCGAGGTGATCGTTGACCACCGGGTCGATGGGCATGAGTTCGGCCGCGCGTTCCATGTGCGGCACGGCCTCCTCGTAACGTCCGAGGCGGTAAAGCACCCAACCCAGGCTGTCGACGATGTAGCCGGAGTTCGGGCGTGCCGCGACGGCGCGCTCGATCATGTTCAGCGCTTCGTCCAGTTTGCGGTGCTGTTCCACCAGCGAATAGCCGAGGTAGTTCAGCACCTGCGGTTGCTCGGGGTTGAGGTCCAGGGCCTTGCGGAAGTCGGCTTCTGCCTCCTCCCACTTTTCCTGCCGCTCATAGCTGATCGCGCGCGCGTAGTAGAGGAACCACAGCCGCTCCGACTCCTGCTCGTAAAGCGACAGCGCTTTCGTGTAGGCGGTGACAGCATCTTCGTAACGCTGTTCCTGCCGGAAGATGTCGCCGAGCGTGGTGTGTACCACGGGCAGGTCCGGCTGCTGTTCGGCGAGCGTCTCAAGCACGGCAATGGCCTGCGCTGTCTTGTCCTGATCGCGCAGCGCCTCCGCTTCGCCAAGCACGGCGGCATGGCGCGAGGGGTCGTCGGTGGGAACCTCCTCGAACACCTGCTCCGCCAGTTCGTACTGGCCCATGTCGGACAGAAGATCGCCCGCCAGCAGGATTGCGTCGACATGGTCGGGGCGCAGATACTCCGCCATGCGCGCATAAAGCAGGGTCAGCTCGTCGCTGCCTTCGTTGGATAGCGCCCCCGCGAGAGTGTAGAACACTTCGGCGATCCCCTCCTTCGGGGTGCGGACATGAGAGAACGCCAGCTTGTCGCCGCTTGCCAGCGCATCGCGCATCTGCTGCAGTGCGGGGTCAAGGTCGGTTCCGAAATTCTCGTCCAGCATGGCAACGGCCGCTTCCGAGCGGCCGAGCTGGGACATCACCTCGGCCCGGGCCATGACGCCGCGGCGGGTGGAGGCCATGCCGTTCGCCTCATCTTCGTCGAAGATCGCGGCAGCGCTTTCGAAGTCGCCCACCGAAGCGAGGGCCAGAGCCTTGTGATAAGACGCGAACGGCCCGAGGCCAGGCATCTTGGCGACGTTGTCGAATTCGATCAGTGCCGCGCTCATGTCGCCCGCACCGAGTTGTGCCCAGGCCTTCACAAGACCGTCGGCCAGCGGTCCGATGCCGCGCTTGTCGTCGATGGACTGGATGACATTGGCGAAGCTTTCGCTTTCGACGGCCGTGGTCAGCGCGGCCATCTGGGCGATCTGGCTTTCGTTGCCGGCTTCGGCCATGCGTTCTGCCAGGAGTGCCGCCTTGCCGAAGTTTCCCAGCGACATCTCTGCCAGGATGGCGCGCTCCAGCAGTTCCGCGCGCCCCGGATCGAAAGCCAGCGCGCGTTCATAGTAGTGCGCCGCAGAGGCGAAGTCGCCGAGGAAGCTGGCTTGACGTGCGGCGAGGTAATCTCCGGCTATTCCGTTCGCGCTGACCGCCGTTGCGGATGCGGCGAGAGCAAGAAAACCTGCACGGATGCGCTTTGCCCAAAGGTCCAAGGTGACGGTCTCCCCTTCGTTTTTCGTTGCGCAGAGCCTAGAGCGGCAGGGCGGGCAAGGCAATGAGAACACCGCTCACGAAGCGGCGAGAGGGCGGACCGACATCCGCTGGCGCCTAAAGCAGGCTCAGATCGCGGTATTGGCGCAGGTTCTGGAGCTGCGCCGCATCTAGCGGCGTCTCGAACGAGAGGGCCACGCCCCGGGGGCTGATGCGCACGACGCTTGCGTACACCGGCTGACGCATGGCCATGAGTTTCACCCGCGACCCGACCGCCAAGGGCAGGCTCCCCTCGGCGAATGCCCCTGTTTCGGACACGTTCACTATGGTGGCGGCAAAGTCGCCGTCTTCGGAACGCAGTTCAAAGCCCCAGGCGCTTGGCCAGCGGTCCGCACGTTTCTTCATCATGGCACTGCCCCCGTTTGGCATTTTCAGGGACAGTGGCAAATCCGTGTTTATGTGAGGTTAAGCGAAAAGCGCCCGTGCTCACATGTTCGGATAATTCGGACCGTCGCCGCCCTGCGGAACCGTCCAGTTGATGTTCTGGGCCGGGTCCTTGATATCGCAGGTCTTGCAGTGCACGCAGTTCTGGAAGTTGATGACGAACTGCTTGTCGCCGTCCTTCTCCACGAACTCGTAGACGCCCGCCGGGCAATACCGTTGCGACGGTCCGGCGTAGGTCGCGAGGTTCTTCAACGGGACTGCCGGGTCCTTCAGCTTCAGGTGCGCGGGCTGGCTCTCTTCGTGGTTGGTGAACGAGTAGGAGACGTTGGTCAGCCGGTCGAAGGACAGCTTGCCGTCGGGCTTTGGATACTCGATCGGCGTGAAGTCCGACGCCTTGCCCGTCGCTTCCGCGTCGGTCTTGCCATGGCCCAGCGTGCCGAAGAACGAAAAACCGAGCAGACTGTTGGTCCACATGTCCAGCCCGCCAAGCGCCAGCGACGGGGCCATGCCCCATTTCGACCACATCGGCTTCACGTTGCGCACCGGCTTCAGGTCCTTGCCGATGGCGCCATCGCGCACCTCGGTCTCGTAATCGGTCAATTCGTCGCCCGCGCGGTCTGCCTTGATCGCGGCATAGGCGGCTTCCGCCGCGGCCTTTCCCGAGAGCATCGCGTTGTGGTTGCCCTTGATGCGCGGCACGTTGACCATGCCCACCGAGCAACCCAGAAGCGCCACGCCCGGCGCGACCATTTTCGGCATCGACTGGTAGCCGCCTTCCGAGATCGCCCGCGCGCCGTAGGCCACGCGCTTGCCGCCGGCCAGCAGGTCCGCGACCATCGGGTGATGCTTGAAACGCTGGAATTCCATGTAGGGATAGAGGTGCGGGTTCTTGTAATTCAGGTGCACCACGAAGCCGACATAAACCTGGTTGTTGTCGAGGTGGTAAATGAACGACCCGCCCCCGGCGTTCGAACCCAGTGGCCAACCCATGGTGTGGGTGACCGTGCCCTCGCGGTGCTTGGCCGGGTCGATTTCCCAGATTTCCTTCATGCCGAGGCCGAACTTCTGCGGCTCCTTGCCCTTCGACAGGTCGTACTTCGCGATCACCTCTTTCGAGAGCGAGCCGCGCACACCCTCGGCCAGGAAGACGTACTTGCCGTGCAGTTCCATGCCCGGTTCGGTGTTCGGCCCGTAGGAGCCGTCCGGCTCAAGCCCGAAGACCCCGGCGACGACGCCCTTCACCTCGCCGTTGTCACCATAGACGAGTTCAGAACATGCCATGCCCGGGAAGATCTCGACGCCCAGTTCCTCGCCCTGCTCTGCCATCCAGCGGCAGACGTTGCCCATGGAGACGATGTACTTGCCGTGGTTGTCCATCAGCGACGGCATCGGCCAGTTCGGGATGCGGACCTTGCCCTCTTCCCCAAGGATGTAGAAGTTGTCCTTCTTCACAGGAACGGTGACCGGCGCGCCTTTTTCCTTCCAGTCGGGGATCAGCGCGTCGAGCCCACACGGGTCCAGGACCGCCCCGGACAGGATGTGCGCGCCCACTTCGGAACCTTTCTCTAGCAGGACAACCGAAAGTTCGGGGTCAAGCTGCTTCAGGCGGATCGCGGCAGAGAGGCCGGCAGGGCCGCCCCCGACAATCACCACGTCGTATTCCATCGCTTCGCGCTCGATCTCGCTCATGTCGCTCCCTCCAGAGGCACCCCCAAGGACACGCACGCGGCGGCCGGGTAATAAAATTTCAAGATTCCTAGCGCGGCGGCGCGGCATTCGTCAATGCGCGCGCAGCGTCACGAGGCCGCACGCTCAGCAGCAGCTAGCCGCAGCAGAAGGGCCATTGCCGAAGAAAAGCGACATCGGACGGACCAAAAGCGCGATTTGAGACAGGGGCCACCGCCAGACCGGCGGCCCCCGTGGCGATCAGAAGACCAGATCGTCGAACCCGAGCGCAGAGGCGGCGATGTCCATGAACAGGGCCACGTCGTAGCCTTCGACGCTGACCAATGCGCCCTCGGCCGTATCGAAGATAGAGATTACACCGCCCCACAGGTCGGTCAGATTGACCTTGTCGATGCCGTCCTGGAAGTCCGCAACAATGTCGAAGCCGCTTTCCTGTGCGAAAACAAACACATCTGCGCCGTCGCCCCCGACCAGAAGGTCATCGCCCGCGCCCCCGAACAGCGTGTCGTTGCCACCTTCGCCCTTCAGCCAGTCAGCTCCGGCACCGCCCTCGATCAAGTCATTGCCGGACTCGCCGTCCATGGTGTCGTTGCCGTCCTCACCCTTCATCCAGTCGTCGCCTTCGCCGCCCAGCATGAGGTCGTTCCCGGCTTCACCGTCCATGGTGTCGTCGTCCAGCCCGCCCTCGATGGTGTCGTTGCCTTCGCCGCCAAGCATCAGGTCGCGGCCCTGTTCACCCTTCATCCAGTCGTCGCCAAGCCCGCCTTCGACCGTGTCATTGCCGGACTCGCCGTCCATGGTGTCGTTGCCGTCCTCACCCTTCATCCAGTCGTCGCCTTCGCCGCCCAGCATGAGGTCGTTCCCGGCTTCACCGTCCATGGTGTCGTCGTCCAGCCCGCCCTCGATGGTGTCGTTGCCTTCGCCGCCAAGCATCAGGTCGCGGCCCTGTTCACCCTTCATCCAGTCGTCGCCAAGCCCGCCTTCGACCGTGTCATTGCCGGACTCGCCGTCCATGGTGTCGTTGCCGTCCTCGCCTTTCATCCAGTCGTCGCCTTCGCCGCCCAGCATGAGGTCGTTTCCGGCTTCACCGTCCATGGTGTCGTTGTCCAGCCCGCCCTCGATGGTGTCGTTGCCTTCGCCACCCAACAGCAGATCGTAGCCGATGCCCCCCTTGAGCCAGTCGTCATCGAGACCGCCCCACAACACGTCGTCACCGGCCTCGCCATCGATCGTGTCGTTGCCTTCAAGGCCGTGGTACGTGTCATTGCCCTCAAGGAGAGCGATAAAATCGGCCATGTCTGTCCCAAACAGATTGTCGTCGCGGGTTGTCGGCATAGGTTTTCCCTCAGGTCTTATGAATCGTCTTTAGCGTGTCGCATGTCCGGACCGCCGCGGCCGGGAAACACGCCCGGAACGTACCCTTTACGGTGGAAATGTGTTCAGAAATCTCGCACCTACCGGCAGGTAGAGAACTATCCTCCCTGCACTCTTTGATTGTTTCGCAATTTGAGACAGTCTCTGCAAGAACTTCGCGCATCTCTTTCCATGGTGCTCGGCCGAATCACTAGCGTCATGGCGGTGGGAACCTTGGCGGCATGGCGCGCGCGCGTCCGCCTTTCCGCGAAAACATGCTGGCAACCGCAGCCCGGGCACTTTACATCGTGGCGGACGGCGACGACACTCGACCACGACGCTTATCTCAGCAAAGAAAATCTTATATGGACAAGATCCTGATAACCCGCGCGGGCTTCACCGCGCTCGAAGCAGAATTGAAACAGCTCAAGTCCGTGGAGCGACCGGCCATCATCCAGGCCATCTCGGAGGCGCGCGAACTCGGCGATCTCAAGGAGAATGCCGAATACCATTCCGCGCGCGAAAAGCAGGGCTTCATCGAGGGGCGGATCAAGGAACTCGAAAGCGTGATCGGTCTGGCCGAGGTCATCGATCCGGCTTCGCTGTCTGGCTCCGTCAAGTTCGGCGCCACCGTGACCGTCGTCGACGAGGACACCGACGAGGAGAAGACCTGGCAGATCGTGGGCGAACACGAAGCCTCGATCGAAAAGGGGCTCCTGAACGTGAAATCGCCCATCGCGCGTGCCCTGATCGGCAAGGAAGAGGGTGACAGCGTCGAAGTGCGCACGCCCGGCGGCGAGAAGTCTTACGAGATCCTTTCGGTCTCCTACAAGTAAGCGGGCCAGATGGCGGAACCAAAGGAAGCCCGTCCGACGTTGCCCGGCCTCTACAGCCGGGGCGAGGCGGCGGGCATCACCGCGGTCGAGATCACGGCGCTTGTGCTGTCGGTGATCTGGCTGATCGTGGCATCGTCCTATTTCCTGACCGGCGGTGACACCGGGGCAGAGGGCCTGCGTTTCCTGCAGGTCCTTATGGCGATCGTGCTGCCCGTGGCGATGATCTGGGTGGCCGCCATGGCCATTCGCGCCGCCAGGGTCATGCGCACGGAAAGCGCCCGGCTTCAGGCGGCCATCGACGCGCTGCGCCAGGCTTACGTCGCGCAGTCGCAGGCCGGGAAGGGCCAGCAGCCGCATCCCGCGGTACTGAAGCGGCTCGACGAACTGGGCGGCGGGGTACGCAATCTGGAAACCACGCTGGCCATGCTGGGTGGCATCCGGCAGGCCGATCCCATGGCGCTGCAGGCTCAGGCGAACCAGGCGGAGGACAACCAGCCGACGTTGTCGCTTGGCACGCCTGCCGAGGCGATGCAGCCGCCCCTGTCGAACGAAGACCTGATCCGCGCGCTGCATTTCCCCGAGACGGCCGAGGACGAAGTGGGCTTTGCCGCGCTGCGCCGTGCGCTGCGCGACCGGTCGGCGGCCAAGCTGATCCAGGCCGCACAGGACGTGCTGACCCTGATGAGCCAGGACGGCATCTACATGGACGACCTGCGCCCGGACATGGCCCGGCCCGAGGTCTGGCGCGCCTTCGCGCGGGGCGACCGGGGGCGGACCATTGCGCCGCTGGGGGGCGTGCACGACCGCTCGTCGCTGGCGCTGACCGCCGCACGGATGCGCGAGGACACGATCTTCCGCGATGCGGCACACCATTTCCTGCGGCGCTACGACCAGATGTTCGCCAATGTCGAGCCGGGCTTCTCGGACGAGGACATATCGGCCTTCGCATCGACCCGGACGTCGCGCGCCTTCATGCTGCTCGGGCGGGTCGCGGGCACCTTCGACTGATCGACCCTGGCAGGCCTGCGTGGCGTGACGGGCCGCGCTACAGCCCGAAACTGCCGAACGGGATAAACCGGACAATGTCGCCCGGCGCGATGTCTCTGGCGCCGTCGTCCAGTTCCACAAAGCCCTCAGCCCAGCTCAGTCCCGACACCCGGCCCGATCCTTCGGAGGCGAAGACCTCTGCGCGGCCTTCGCGGATGCGGGCGCGCAGGTATTCCCGACGGCCCGGTTTCTTCCGTTTCGTGAAAGCGGAGGGGACGTCGAATCCCACTGGCGCCTGCCAGCCGGTTCCGGCCAGAAGCCCCATGGCGGGACGTGCGAAGACCAGCGTGCAGACGAAGGCCGCCACCGGGTTGCCCGGCAGACCGAACACCGGAACACCCTGCCACATGCCAAGCGCCAGCGGCCGCCCGGGTTTCAGGGCGATGCGCCATTCGGCAAGGGCGCCGGTGTCGCGCAACAGCGCGGAAACATGGTCTTCGTCGCCTGCCGATGCCCCGCCCGAGGTCAGGATCGCGTCCACCGCGCCGACCGCTCCGTCCAGTCGGGCCCGCAGGACATCCCGGTTGTCGCGCACGTGCCCCAGATCGATTGCTTCGTAACCGAAGCGCGTTGCCATGCTCAGCAGCATCGGGCGGTTGGCGTCGAAGATCTGCCCCGGGGCCGCCCTGTTGCCGGGCTCGACGATCTCGTCGCCGGTGGACAGCACCCCGATCCGCAGCCGCGAGAAAACGGGCAGGGCGGAGTGACCCACTGCAGCGGCCAGCGCCAGATCGGCCGGAGTCAGGACGCGCCCGGCAGACAGGGCCAAGGCGCCCTCGGCCACGTCCTCGCCCGCTTTGCGAGTGTTCGCACCACGCTTCACCGGCCCGCGAAAGGCCACCTGCCCATCGCCCGTGGCGCAATCCTCGTCCAAAACGACGGTGTCGACGCCCTCCGGCAAGGCCGCGCCGGTCAGCACCCGCACAGCGGACCCTTCGGGGACGCGGCCCGCGAACGGCGCCCCGGCGGCGGAACGGCCCTCCACCAGCGGCAGCACCACGTCACCCGCGCCGACAGAGCCACCGGCAAAACCGTAGCCGTCTACGGCGGTGTTGGCCTCTGGCGGGTTGGATCTGTACGCCAACAGGTCTTCTGCCAGCACCCGCCCCAGGCCAGCGTCCAGCGGAACGTGCTCGCGGGCGACGACCGGCGCCAATCGTCGCTGCAGCATCGTCAGGGCCGTGTCGACCGGCGTCCAGTCGACACCCGGGGGAAGGGCAAAACAATCGTTGCGCAAGGGGGGCGGTTTCAGCGGCATATGTCCTGCAACTCCTCTTCGAAACCCAGCCCGAGGATCCAGCCTTCCTCGGCCCGGGCTTCCGGCACGTCGACGGCCAGCATCGCCTCCAACCTGTCCGGGTTCAACCGCCCAATCCCCCGTGCCAGGAAATCGACCTGCACCGCGTCGCGGATGCCCTCTGCCGTGCGCACAACGGGCTCGATCAGACCGGGCCAGACCTCGGTGAAGACGACGGGGGCGTCCAGCGGTTCGAACGGCCAGACGGATACCTGAAACCGTCTTCGCAGACGTGCCAGCACCGGGAGACCCATCAGCACCTGTGACCCGACCGCTCCCGCGCCGGCCAGTTGCCAGACGGTGAAGGTGCCGGGCGACCTCAGTTCGCAGGCGCGCCGGTTGGGAAAGGGGTTCGCATAGCCGGATTTCGTCCGCGACAGTCCCGGCACATCCCGCTTCAGCGCGTTGCCCCAGAATGGCCCGGGCGTGCCGAGCGACAGGTTGATGCGTCCGGCCAGGTCGAAGCGGTTGTTGGCCTTTGGCGTGTCCTCGATCCGCGTATCGAGCCAGTCCCAGAGGTCGAGCACGCTCCCTTCACAGAGCGCCTGCGCCACGCCGACCGGATAGCCGAAGGGGAAATCGAAACCGATCATCAACCGCGCGCCTCCGGCCAGCGCATCGGCGATCCGCTCAGACAGCAGGTCTTCGGCGGTACGGCGGTTGCGGCAATACACAGGGTCGCGGCCTGTCTCGCCGATCCAGATCGCATCGCGTTTGGGGCGTGCGCCGCGGTCGTTGCCGCCGGACCAGTCGACCATCATCACACGGTCGAACATTGCAGCCCCCGGACTGGCGTCACACCTCAGTTGACCCGTGACACCACATAGTCGCTCAACTCGATCAGCAGGTCGCGCAGGCCGCTCGACGGCAGCTTCTGCATGGCGGTCTTCGCGCGTTCCGCCCAGGCGAGGGCCTCTTGCCGGGTTTCTTCGAGCGCGCCGTGGCGTTCGAGCAGGCGCAACGCCTCTTCGAGGTCGCCCTCGCGCTGGTCGCCCTTCTCGATGACCCTTTTCCAGAACGCCTTTTCCGCGTCGTCGGCCTTGGCGAAGGCCTTGATCAGCGGCAGGGTCAGCTTGCGTTCGCGGAAGTCGTCGCCGACGTTCTTGCCGGTCGCGTCGCCGCCCCAATAGTCCAGCAGGTCGTCGACGATCTGGAAGGCAATCCCCAGCGCGTCACCGTAGTCGAACAGCGCACGCACGTCCTCTTCGGGCCGACCGGCGATCACGCCGCCCACCTCGGTCGCGGCCGAGAACAGCGCGGCGGTCTTGCCGCGGACCACCTGCAAGTAGATGTCCTCGGTCGTCGACAGGTCCTGCGCCGCGGTCAGTTGCAGGACCTCGCCCTCTGCGATGGTGGCCGCCGCGTCCGACAGGATGCGCAGGACACGCAGGTTGCCCGTCTCGGTCATCAACTGGAAAGAGCGCGCAAAGAGGTAGTCGCCCACCAGCACCGACGACTTGTTGTCCCAAAGGAGATTCGCCGTCGGCCGTCCGCGGCGCCGCTCGCTTTCGTCCACGACGTCGTCGTGCAGCAGCGTCGCGGTGTGGATGAACTCCACCGTCGCGGCGAGGTGCACGTGATACGGGCCGTCGTAGCCGCAAAGCTTGGCCGAGGCGAGTGTCAGCATGGGCCGCAACCGTTTGCCTCCGGCCTCCACGAGGTGAGCTGTCACCTCCGGAATCCGGGGTGCATGCCGGGAGGCCATACGCTCCCGGATCAGGTCGTTCACCGCCGCCATCTCGGCCACCAGATCGGCTGCGAGGCGTTCATGCGGTTTCATGCGTGGCTGATCCAACATCGCGCTCCTGTCCAAGGCTCGACAAGTGCCGGGCCCTGTCCTTAAATCCCCGTCATGGAAGAGCTTCTGCGCACCACCGACATCACCGTGATCCCGTTGGCCAAGACCCTTCTGGACGCTGAGGGTATAGCCAGCTTTGAGCTGGACGTAAACATGAGCGTCCTCGAAGGATCCATCGGCATATTGCCGCGCCGTCTGATGGTCCTGTCCAGCGATCTGGACCGGGCCCGACGCCTTATGGAGGAGGCCGGAGTGGACATTGCGCGCTGATCCCTTCGCCGCTCCGGACCTGACCCGGGACGCCATGCTTGGCGGGCGGGTGACGGTCCTGCAGCCGCGCCAGGGCTATCGGGCGGGCACCGACCCGGTGATCCTCGCCGCATCGGTTCAGGCCTGTGCCGGAGAGACGGTGCTGGAGCTGGGCTGCGGTGGAGGCGCGGCGCTTTGCTGTCTCGGCTGGCGCGTGCCGGGGCTGACCCTGACAGGGCTGGAGATTCAGCCGGGCTATGCCGATCTCGCCCGCCGGAACCTTGCCGGCAACGGGCTTGCGGGCGAGATCCACGAGGGCGACGTTGCCGCGCCGCCCGCGGCGTTGAAAGCCCGCAGTTTCGACCACGTGATCGCCAATCCCCCTTATTTCGAGACCGGAAAGGGGCTGCTGGCGCTGGACGGTGGACGGGGTAGGGGGCGCACCGGCGACGTGCCGCTTTCGGTCTGGGTCGAGACGGCGGCCCGCCGCCTGAAGCCACGCGGGCACGCGACCTTCATCCAGCGGGTGGAACGGCTGCCCGAACTGATGGCCGCCATGCAGGCGGTGCTGGGGGGACTGGAACTGCTCCCGCTTCTGCCGCGCCCCGGACGTCCGCCGCGACTCGTTCTGCTGCGCGGGCGGAAAGAGGCGCGCACCCCCTTCAGGTTCTATCCGCCGAAGGTGATTCACCCTGAGGATGTGATGGGAAACGGGCGAAAGAATTACTCCGAATGCTTCTTTTCCGTCATGATGGAAGGGGCGGCGTTAACTTTCGAACCCGAAATCGGCTGATTTCCGCAATTCTTGAAGTTTTCGGCAACCCATTTTGCACGCGCCGCGTGACAGATTGATGAAGCTGTGATGCACTGATTGTACCAACCAGCGAAAGGAGGATCCCATGAGCTTGAGTTCGCATCTGCAGGAACTGAAGAAGAAGCACCATGCCCTGTCCGAGGCCGTGGAGCAGGCGCAACGCGCGCCCAGTACCGACGACCTGCAAATCGCGCACCTGAAGAAGCAGAAATTGCGGATCAAAGAGGAGATCACGCGCCTTTCGACTGCCGTCGCCTGACGCGCGGCGGAGCGGCCTGTCCTGGGGCATCCTCTCAGGACAGGTTTCCCGGTCGCGTGGAAAGCAGCGCCCTGCCCGAAATCCCGGGCAGCGCCTTGTTTTCCAGACATCGCTGAATGGATAGCGCCCGCCGAACGTCAGCGGGCTTTGGGCGTTTGCGCAAGGAAATCTGCGAGCGCCAGAGCCTCCGACTGTGCGATCTCGTGGCCGCCGGGATGCCAGAGCGTGTCGACCTCTGCACCCTGCGCCACCATCCAGCTTTCGAACGACCGTGTGAGAGGCGCCGGGCAAATCGGGTCGCGTTCTCCTGCAGTGATGAGAACGCGGGCGCCTTGCAGGCCCGGCTGCGGGGCCGGATCCCACGGGATCAGCGGATGCAGGAAAGCAAGGTCGGTAAACAGGTGCGGCGCGCGCATGACGACGGCTGCGAGGATGTTCGCCCCGTTGGAATAGCCCATGCCGACGACTCGCTGCGCGCCGACACGCGCCTTGGCAGCCTCGACGAATTCCGTCATTGCGGCCGTGCGTGCCCAGAGATCGTCCATGTCGTAGACGCCCTCCGCCTTGCGCCGGAAGTAACGCAGCGCCCCGTGTTCAGAGATGTCCCCACGTGGCGAGATCACATGCGCGTCTTTCAGCACCTGCCGGGGGAAGTCGTGGAACTGGTGTTCGTCGCCGCCCGTGCCGTGGAAGGTGAAGACCAGCGGCGCGCCGGGCACGCCACCGGTCTCGGCAAACGCGTAGTCAGTCATGGAGTGGCTCAAGCTGCCGTTCCAGTTGCGGGCGGAGGTGCTCGTGCTGCGTGGGCAGGCGCAGCGCCTCGCCCAGATGCGCTGTGTCCTCGTCCCGGTCGAACCCCGGCTCATTGGTCGCAACTTCGAACAACACGCCGCCGGGGGTCCGGAAGTAGATCGCCCAGAAGTAATCCCGGTCGATCACGGGAGTCATCTGATAACCGGTGTCCATCAAGGCCTTGCGAACCTCCAACTGCTTTGCGCGGTTGTCGACCGAAAAGGCGATGTGGTGCACGCTGCCCGCGCCCTGGTCTGCGCGCCCAGCGTCCACTTCGGTGATGTCGATCACCTGCGCCTCGTTGCCGTTGGGCACGCGGAATCGGGTGACGTTGTTCTGCGAGTCGTCCTTCTCGTACCCCATGAAGCGCAGCAGTTGGGCACTGGCCTGCGCGTCCCGCTGCGACAGGCGCAGATCGGCGGAATGGAACCCGCGGATCGCGACATCCGCAGGGACATCGGCAACCCAGGGCGCGCGTTCGTCATCGGCACCGACAAGCGCAAACCCGTCGCCGTCCGGTCCCTTGAACATCAGCCGTTCCTCGCCAAGCCGGTCCGTGCGGACCAGCCCGTCGACCTTGTGCTCGGCCAGCCGGGTTTCCCAGTAGGGCAGGGCGTCCTTCGGCACGGCGAACGCCGTCGTCCCGACTTCACCGGTGCCGGGATGGCCGCGGCTGGCGTTCGGGAAGGGGAAGTAGGTCATCACCGTGCCGGGCGTGCCAATCTCGTCGCCGTAGTAAAGATGGTAGACGTCCGGCGCATCGAAGTTCACGGTCTTCTTGACCCGTCGCAGACCGAGAACCTTGGTGAAGAAGGCGTTGTTCTCCTGCGCGCCCGAAGCGAGCGAGGTCACGTGGTGCAGTCCGTTGATCTGGGTGAGCATTGATCGTCTCCTGTCGTGTTGACAACACTCCATATAGATCGTGCGTCAGCGTGGCATATCCTTGAAATTTGCGCCCACATGGTGATTTTTCGCACAGATCTGTTCGCTATGGCCGTGCGGCGCTCATGCGAACGCAAGCGAGAAAGGATGCTCAAACGTCTCGCGACGAAACGGGTCGACGATTTTGCTGAAATGGATTTATACTGTTGCAGCAGTACAACTGCGGATCGCGAATGTGTTTAAGAGTTTTCATAGGAGAGTAAATTGGTACTCATCGGTCACTTGGTCGACATCGACCCCGGCAAAGGCGCCCCGAAATATGTCTGGCTCCATCGAAAGACCGGCGATCATTATTCGAAATTCCAGCTGCAACAGAAAGGCCGGTTCTTTCTTGGTGACAGGTTGGAGGTTCCGGCCAACATGAAAGTGGCCGCGATCCATTACGTTATCGGAGTTTTCGTATTGCGGGGCGGCTATACCTACGAAATTGCCAAGAGCGAGGTCTTCACTCTGGATGCAAGCATGCGCCGGGAAAAGATCGACTTCTTTTTTGGCAAGGAACCGATGAAGCCGCTGCGCCCGCAATTCGGCGCTACCATCGAAGGCTGATGAAAACGCCTCATGCGGGTGAGCGGCGGTCCCCTACGAGACCGCCGCCTTATGAGATCTTACGGATGATCAGACGAAGAACTGTGCGCCGTTGGCCGAGATCGTGGAGCCGTTGATGAAGCCCGCGTCGTCGGACGCGAGGAACACGACGCACCGCGCGATTTCTTCCGGCTCGCCAAGGCGGCCCGCAGGGATCTGACCGATGATCGATTCACGCACCTTCTCGGGCACGGCCATGACCATCTCGGTCGCGATGTAGCCGGGGCAGATGGCGTTGGCGGTGATGCCGGCGCGGGCGCCTTCCTGTGCCAGCGACTTCACGATGCCAAGATCGCCCGCCTTGGTCGCGGCATAGTTCACCTGGGCAAACTGGCCTTTCTGGCCGTTGATCGACGAGATCACGATGATACGGCCGAACTTGCGCTCGCGCATGCCGGGCCAGACCGGGTGGACGGTGTTGAATACGCCGGTGAGGTTGGTGTCGATCACTTCGTTCCACTGCGCGGGCGTCATTTTGTGGAACGGTGCGTCACGGGTGATGCCCGCATTGGCGACGACAACGTCGATCGGGCCCAGATCCGCCTCGACCTGCGCGATGCCGGCCTTGGACGATTCGTAGTCCGCGACGTTCCATTTGTAGGTCTTGATACCCGTGTCGGCGGTGAAAGCGGCGGCCTTCTCGTCGTTGCCTGCATAGGTGGCGGCGACAGTGTAGCCCTCCGCCTTCAGCGCCTTCGAGATGGCTTCACCAATGCCGCGGCTGCCGCCGGTAACGAGTGCTACTCTTGCCATGGGAACTCCTCCAGTCAGTGGCTTGATCTTTGGTAACTTTGTTACCGGCTTGTTTGCGATGGCGCAACAAAGTTGCTCTGAATTTCTTCGCTTCCGCGATTTTTGTTGAGACTTTTTCCTTAGCCCCGCGCGAGGTAGCGCTCTGCGTCGCGTTCCCCCAAGGCCCAGGTGTCCCGCAGCTTCTGCGGATCGGTGAAGTCGATCTTGTCGGCCGGAGTTTCCTTGCCCGGCCAGACGTAGGTGCGGCCCGCCACGTCGGGCAGCTTTTTGTATTCGCGGGTCAACAGCACCAGCGTCTCGCCCTCGTCCGGGTCCGGCATCGGCGCCTGGTCGGCCATGCCGCCGTCGACCACCCGCCGTCCTTCCCACAGGGGCGGTTCGAAAACCGGCGGGATCACGGCAGCGGCGCTGACGAGATCCGCGAGCCGCCCGTTGCGCGCCGCGGCTTTCGCGTCGATCAGGTTCGACGTCAGGCCCATCTTCTCGGCCCAATTGAAATGCGGCGATCCGACGATGTGCAGTTCCGCCTCGTAGGTCGCGGCCAGGGCGGTGCCGGTCAGCGTCGCAAGCCCGGTCTCGGGCGGGTGGGCGATCTGGATCTGGAAGGCGGGACCCTGGGCGATCCTGCGGGCGGCCTCGTCATTCAGCACACGGCCGACGACGTCGCAGTACAGCTCCTGATGCGGGGTGATGCCGTTCTTGTCCGCCTCGAACAGGTCGATGTTCGTGTCGCGTCGTTCAAAAGCCGCGCACATCGTGTCCAGCAGGCGGTGCTCGATGCCCGCGATCCACGCGGCGCCGGCCAGTGCGCCGCCACTCACGCCGGTGATGCGTTTCGGCGCGAAGGACATGTCCTGCGCAAGCCGGGTCAGGAAGCCGCCCTGCCAGAAACAGCGCAGCCCTCCACCGGAAAAGACGATCTGGGCGGGGTCTTCGGGGAGACTTGGCATGAAAGGAAACGGGCCCCGAAGGGCCCGCCTCTGGTCCGTCTTACGGGCGCTCGACGCAGAGCGCGACGCCCATGCCGCCGCCGATGCAGAGCGTTGCGAGACCCTTCTTGGCATCGCGGCGCTTCATCTCGAACAGCAGGGTGTTCAGGACGCGCGCGCCCGAAGCGCCGATCGGGTGACCGATGGCGATGGCGCCGCCGTTCACGTTCACGATGGACGGGTCCCAACCCATGTCCTTGTTCACGGCGCAGGCCTGGGCGGCGAAGGCTTCGTTTGCTTCAACGAGGTCGAGGTCGTCGACCGACCAGCCAGCCTTTTCCAGCGCCTTGCGCGAAGCGTAGATCGGGCCGACACCCATGACCGACGGGTCGAGGCCGGCGGTCGCGTAGGATGCGATGCGGGCCAGCGGCTCGATCCCGCGCTTCTCGGCTTCGTCGGCGGACATCAGCAGGACACCCGCCGCGCCGTCGTTCAGGCCGGAGGCGTTGGCCGCGGTGACGGAACCGTCCTTGGTGAAGGCCGGGCGCAGTTTCTGCATGGCTTCCATCGTGGCGCCGTGGCGGATGTACTCATCCTTGTCCATGACGATATCGCCCTTGCGGGTCTTGATGGTGAAGGGGATCACCTCGTCGTCGAACTTGCCGGCCTTTTGCGCGGCCTCGGCCTTGTTTTGCGACGCGACGGCGAATTCGTCCTGCATCTCGCGGGTGATCTGCCACTGGTCCGCCACGTTCTCGGCGGTCTGACCCATGTGGTAGCCGTTGAATGCGTCCCACAGGCCGTCCTTGATCATCGTGTCGATGTACTTCACATCGCCCATCTTGTGCGCCTGCCGCAGGTTCTGCGCATGGGGGCTCATGGACATGTTTTCCTGGCCGCCGGCACAGACGATGGAGGCGTCGCCCAGCATGATGTGCTGTGCACCCAGGGCAACGGCGCGGAGGCCCGAGCCGCAGACCTGGTTGATACCCCAGGCCGCCGATTCCTTCGGGAGACCCGCGTTGATGTGCGCCTGGCGGGCGGGGTTCTGGCCCTGCGCGGCTGTCAGCACCTGGCCCAGGATGGTTTCGGAAACGTCTTCCTTCGCAATACCGGCGCGGGCGACCAGCGCCTCCAGCACGGCAGCACCCAGATCGTGCGCCGGAGTATTGGCAAACGAGCCGCCAAAGCTGCCGACGCCGGTGCGTGCAGCGCTTGCGATAACGACATTGGTCATGTGGTGTCCTCCTGGCCAAGCGTAAGTTTAATCGCGAGCCCGCGGGGCGCGGACCGCTTCTGTGTCGCCTGTCGAGGACATGAACTAAACGATTTCTTCACCCTTCAAAAGAGGCAGGGTGTCTCAGAGAGACGTGACGTCAGGCTTGACGGCGCGTTTGGTCGGCCTGCCATGCCGGTGTGACGGTGGGCGCGGCGTAGAGATAGCCCTGAAGGCAATCGACACCGAGACCGGCAAGACAGGTCGCATCTGCCTGTGTTTCGACGCATTCGGCGACGGTGAACATGTCGAAATGCTCGGCAATGCTGACCATCGCGCCGACGAGAACCTGATTGTCGGGATCCTTTGCGACGCCTCGGCAGAAGGCGCCGTCGATCTTGAGAATGTCGAAGCTGAAGTCCTTGAAGTGCCGCAGCGCGGTGTAGCCAGAGCCGAAATCGTCGATGGCGAAGGTGATTCCCTTCTTTCGCAGGTCGTCCATGAAGGTCGTGACCAGTTCCGGAACGAGCATGGCGGAATGTTCCGTGATCTCCAGAATCAGACGTTCGGCCACTGTGGGATCGTCTGCGATGCCGCGCTGAAGCGTGCGCATCCACTTCTTGTAGCCGATGGATCGCGCCGACATGTTGATGGACAGCCGCAGCCGGGGGACGCGTCGCAGCTCCAACAGGCCCTTTTCAAGCGCGATGCAATCCAGGAGGCGCCCAAATTCCGTGTCTTCGACGGTATCCATGAACTCGCCCGCGGGAATCACCCGCCCGGTGTCGTCCAGCACGCGAACCAGCCCTTCCTGGAACGCGATCCTGTCCGGTTGCGCCGCCTGCATGACCGGCTGGAAGGCGAGGATGACCTGGCGGTGCTGGATCGCACGGCGTACCATGTCCATGACGCCCGCGTCGCGCGCATCGACCGCGTGTTCCAGGGCATTGCGAGGGCCGGTGTTGATCTTCGGCATGGGAGGCGCTCCGTATTCGCCGCGAGGTCGCGACTTGGGCATTTGACCGGCGGGGGGTTAAGTCCGACTTAAAGTTCGCCTTCGCGTCGAATTGGCCAGATCGGGTGGGCCAAGGCTTGACTCTGGACCGGGGCAGTGTATTTGGGCCGCTCCATTGGTGTTGGTGGCCCCCGCAAGGGGATGCCTGTCACTCCGGGGCGCGGGGCAACCCGTCCGGGGAGAGGACAACGCCCTTCGAAACACAAGAAGGAGATCAGCCGTGACCAAACGCACGACTGCCAAGTACAAGATCGACCGCCGTATGGGCGAAAACATCTGGGGCCGCCCGAAGTCCCCGGTCAACCGCCGCGAATACGGCCCCGGCCAGCACGGCCAGCGCCGCAAGCAGAAGATGTCCGACTTCGGCCTTCAGCTGCGCGCCAAGCAAAAGCTCAAGGGCTACTACGGCGACCTGACCGAAAAGCAGTTCCGCCGCATCTTCTCGGACGCGGAACGTGCGAAGGGTGACACCGGCGAGCTGCTGATCGGCCTGCTCGAGCGCCGCCTCGACGCCGTCGTCTACCGCGCCAAGTTCGTGCCGACCGTCTTCGCCGCCCGCCAGTTCGTGAACCACGGCCACGTCCTGGTGAACGGCCAGCGCGTCAACATCCCGTCCTACCGCGTGAAGGAAGGCGACGTGATCGAGGTCCGCGAGAAGTCCAAGCAGATGGCCGCCATCCTCGAAGCGACCCAGCTGCCGGAGCGTGACGTTCCCGACTACATCGAAGTCGACCACAACAAGCTGACCGCGTCCTTCGTGCGCACTCCGGGTCTCTCGGATGTGCCGTACCCGGTGATGATGGAGCCGAACCTGGTCATCGAATATTACGCGCAGAACTAAGCGTTATCCGGCTTTGCCGGAATGTATTTCGGGGCCGTCCTTCGGGGCGGCCCTTTCGCGTTTCCGGGGCGGGGGCTGGTTTGGTGGCCGACATGGTCTGCCGTCCCAATGCCCCGTTCCGCGATTCGTGCGGAGCCTCCCAAGGGCCGCGCCGCCTGACAGCGTGGGACAGAAAAGGTGCGGGAATGCGTTGCGCGGCGACCGAGGGCGGACAAAACAAAACCGCCGCGGCCATTCAAGGCGCACGGCGGTTTGAAATCAAAGGGACGTTGTGCCCCTGAGTTCAGACGTACATGACATCGCGGAACACGTGACGTGCGATGTCTTCGCGCTTCAGGCCGCGCTTCGCGAGCTGTTCGTCGGACATTGCCTGCAGACGCTCAAGTTCCTTCATGCGGTGGCTGCTCTCGGCGATACGGGCAAGGCCCTCCATCATGCCGTTGAACATGTCCGCCAGAACGTTGCGGCGCGGTGCGCTCTCGTGAGTGATATGTGCCATAATCTTGCCTCTTCGGTTGGGTTACCCCCGTTGGCAACAAGTTATGCCGCAGCGCGGCAATCATCCAGTGCAGATGCAGCATACCCGCCACAGCCCCGGTGCATGGCTGGGGCACGGCCCTTCGCGACCCCTCCCGTGCGGCTCCGGAAACCCCGGTTCCGCCGACACGGCGCGGTGTCGGCCGACGACAAACGGCCACTGGACCTTTGACCTCCCGGACCTTATCACGCCACCGGATACCCGCCCGCCGCCACGTCCCCGGAGGAATACATGTCGCGCTATGACCCCGCCAGCATCGAGCCGAAGTGGCAGAAGGCCTGGGAAGAGGCCCTGACGTTCAGGGCCACCCGTGAAGGCGACAAGCCCAAGTACTACGTGCTGGAGATGTTTCCCTATCCTTCGGGCCGCATCCACATCGGTCACGTCCGCAACTACACGATGGGCGACGTGATCGCGCGCTACAAGAAGCAGAACGGGTTCAACGTGCTGCACCCCATGGGGTTCGACGCCTTCGGGATGCCGGCAGAGAACGCGGCGATGGCGTCCGGCGGGCACCCGAAGGACTGGACCTACGGCAACATCGACACGATGGTCGGCCAGATGAAGCCGCTGGGCTTCGGGCTCGACTGGTCGCGCATGTTCGCCACCTGCGACCCGGAGTACTACGGCCAGCAGCAGGCGCTGTTCATTGACATGCTGTCCGAGGGACTGGTCTACCGCAAGAACGCCGTGGTGAACTGGGACCCGGTCGACATGACCGTTCTGGCGAACGAGCAGGTGATCGACGGCAAGGGCTGGCGGTCCGGCGCCGAGGTCGAGCGCCGCGAACTGACGCAGTGGTTCTTCAAGATTTCCGACATGGCCGGTGAGCTTCTGGATGCCATCGACGGGCTGGACGACTGGCCCGCGAAGGTGAAGCTGATGCAGGCCAACTGGATCGGCCGGTCGCGCGGGTTGCAGTTCGCCTGGTCTCTGACGGAGCCGTCGCACGGGTTCGAGGCCATCGATGTCTATACCACCCGCCCCGACACGCTGTTGGGCGCGTCCTTCCTGGGCCTCTCGCCGGATCACCCGCTGACAAAGGCGCTTGAGAAGGACAATCCGGACCTGGCGCAGGCCGTCGCGGCGATGCGCAGGGGCGGCACCACCGAAGAGGCGCTGGAAAAGGCGGAGAAACTGGGCTTCGACACCGGGCTGAAGGTGAAGCACCCCCTCGACCCGTCGTGGGAAGTGCCGGTCTGGATCGCCAACTTCATCCTGATGGACTATGGCACGGGCGCGATCTTTGGCTCTCCGGCGCACGACCAGCGCGACCTCGACTTCTGCCGCAAGTACGGCCTGCCGGTGATCGACACCTTCCTGTCGCTCAAAGACCCCGAGCCTGTGACCGACACCGCCTTCATCCCGCCGAAGACGGAGAAGGTGAAGTGGATCGACCACTTCGCCGGGCTCGACGTGGCCACCGGGCAGGAAGCCGTCGACACCACCATCGACTGGATGGAGGCGAAGGGCATGGGTCAGGGCGTCGAGAAGTTCCGCCTGCGCGACTGGGGCCTTTCCCGCCAGCGCTATTGGGGCTGCCCGATCCCGGTCGTGCATTGCGACGATTGCGGCGTGGTGCCGGAGAAGAAGGAAAACCTGCCGGTCCGGCTGCCCGACGACGTCACCTTCGACGTGCCGGGCAACCCGCTCGACCGTCACCCGACGTGGCGCGACTGCGCGTGCCCGACCTGCGGCAAGCCTGCGAAGCGCGAGACCGACACGATGGACACCTTCGTGGACTCCTCGTGGTACTTCGCCCGCTTCACCGCGCCGCACGCCGAGACGCCCACCGACCTGGAAGACGCCGCCTATTGGATGAACGTAGACCAGTACATCGGCGGCATCGAGCACGCGATCCTGCACCTGCTCTACTCGCGCTTCTTCGCCCGGGCGATGATCCGCACCGGCCACCTGCCGGAAAAATCCGCCGAGCCGTTCAACGCGCTCTTCACGCAGGGCATGGTCACGCACGCGATCTACCAGACCAAGGGGACAGACGGCCGCCCGGTGTACCACTACCCGGAGGACGTCGAACTGCGCGATGGCGGCGGTTTCCTGAAGGATGGCACGCAGGTGGAGGTCATCCCCTCGGCCAAGATGTCCAAGTCGAAGAACAATGTTGTGGACCCGATGAACATCATCGCCACATACGGCGCCGACACCGCGCGCTGGTTCGTGCTGTCCGACTCGCCCCCCGAGCGGGACGTGGAATGGACCGCCGCCGGGGCAGAGGCCGCGTCGAAGCACCTGGCCCGCGTTTTCCGCATCGCCTCCGAGATCGCAGGGGCCGACGTGCCGCCGACGCAGGAGGATGCCGCGCTCCTGAAAGAGACGCACAAGGCGATCCACGACGTGACGATGGGTGTCGAAAGCTTCGGCTTCAACGCCGCCATCGCCAAGCTGTATGCCTTCACAAACACTCTGTCGAAGTCCCGCGCAGGAACCGAGACGAAGCGCTTCGCCGCACGGACGCTTGCGCAGCTCATGTCGCCGATGACCCCGCACCTTTCAGAGGAAATCTGGCAGGCGCTGGGTGGCGAGGGTCTGATCGCCGTTGCGGCATGGCCCAAGGCCGATCCGAAGATGCTGGTCGAAGATACCGTCACGCTGCCGATCCAGGTCAACGGCAAACGCCGGGGCGAGATCGACGTGCCGAAGGATCTGGCGAAGGAAGAGGTTGAAAAGCTGGTCCTTGCGCACGAAGCTGTGGTGAAGGCTCTCGACGGGGGCCAGCCGAAGAAGCTGATCGTGGTGCCGGGGCGGATCGTGAATGTGGTCGTCTGAGACGAGAACGGGAAACCTGAACCGCCGCGCGGTGCTCGCGGGCCTCGGTGCGCTGACCCTGTCGCTTGCGGCCTGCGGTTTCACGCCGGTCTACGCGCCGGGCGGCGGCGGGGCGCAACTGCTGAACGCCGTGGCGCTTCAGGCCCCGGACAACGACCGCCGCTACGTCTTCAATCGCCGGTTTGAAGAGCGTCTGGGCCGTCCCGCAAGCGGTGCCCCCTACGCGCTGGCGGTGCGGATCCAGGTGACGGAACAGGACATCGGCGTAACTTCGACAGGCAACATCACGCGTTACCGCCTGATCGGCCGGGTTTTCTACACCCTCACCGACGCCACCACCGGTGCGGTTCTGCACGACGGACGGACCAATGCCTTCACCGGGTATTCCACGACTGGTTCGACCGTGGCGACCAGCGCCGCAGAGCGCGACGCGCAGGAACGCCTTATGGTGATCCTGGCTGACCAGATGATCGACGACCTGTTGTTGCGCGCCGCCGACTTCCCGGCCCCCGCGTCGCCCGCATGAAGCTGACGCCGCGCGACGCCGACGCCTTCTTCCGCAAGCCCGATCCCAAGGCGGCGGGTGTGCTGATCTACGGCGAAGACACGATGCGTGTCGCGATGAAACGGCAGGAGCTGGTCGCCAATCTCACCGGTCCGGGCGCGGACGAGGAAATGCGTATAACACGCCTGAACGGGGCCGAGCTGCGCCGCGATCCAGCAGCGCTTCTGGACGCGGTGAAGGCAACGGGTTTCTTTCCGGGCGCCCGCGCCGTTGTCGTCGAAGAGGCCGGGGACGGCGTGACCGACGCGTTGAAAGCGGCGCTGGACGACTGGCAGGAAGGCGACGCCACAATCGTCGCGACCGGTGGGTCGCTGGCCGCCAAATCCGCTCTGCGCAAGCTTTTCGAAGGCTCCAAACGCGCCTTCGCTGCAGCGCTTTACAACAACGCACTCACGCGGTCGGAGATCGAGGCGGAGCTGAAACGCGCCGGCATCTCCGAGGTCGGCCGCGATGCGATGGGCGCGCTCGAAGGGCTGGGGCGGGACCTGACGCCGGGCGATTTCCGCATGACGCTGGAGAAGATCGCGCTTTACAAGTTGGACGACAGCGCGCCGCTTTCGGTCGCGGAGGTCGAGCTTAACGCCCCGGCGTCCTTCGAGGCGGACATGGACGACGTGTTCCACATCCTCGCGGAAGGCCGGACCGGGGAAATCGCGCCGGTGATGCAGCGTCTTTCGGGGCAGGGGGTGGCGCCGGTAACCTTGCTGATCATGGGAACCCGACATTTCCGAATGCTGTATACGCTCGCTTCGGCGCCCGGCGGTCCGGCGCAGGGCATCGGACGGCTGCGGCCTCCGGTCTACGGGCCAAGACGGGACCGCATCCTGCGCCAGGCACAGGGCTGGCGCCTGGACCGGTTGGAGTCGGCGCTCGAATTGCTCATGGACGCAGACCTTACCCTGCGCAGCGCGGGCCAGAAGGCCCCGGCCTTCGCGCTGGTCGAGCGCGCCTTCGTACGTCTGGCCCACCTCGCGCGGCGATAGGCGCGTGCCAAGGCGCCCGTGACCGTGGTCCTGAAAACCGTCAGCACGTCGGGGTTGAGCGATTTGCCGCCAACGTACCTCAGCGCGTCTTGCGGGTGGTTAATCGGACAAGCACTCTGAACGCAAAGTCAGAGGGAGCAGCCATGGCATTCACTGTATACGGGGCGGTGCGCAGCCGCACCTTCCGCGTCCTGTGGATGCTTGAAGAACTGGACGCCGCCTTCCTTCACATCCCGATGGCGCCGCGATCGGACGAGGTGCGGGCCCTGACACCCTCGGGCAAGATCCCGGTGCTGGAGGTGGACGGCATCTGCCTGCGCGACAGTTCGGCGATCCTGACTTACCTCGCGGACACCCATGGCCGTTTCACCTTTCCCGCAGGCAGCCACGAGCGTGCGCGGCAGGACGCCTTCACCTTCCGGATCCTCGACGAGATCGAAGCGCCGCTCTGGTGCGCCGCGCGGCACAGTTTCGTCCTGCCCGAACCGGCGCGTGTGCCCGAGATCAAACCGTCCTGTCGGGCGGACTATGCCGTTGCGGTCGCCTGTCTCTTCGCCGAGGTGGAGGGACCCTTCCTGATGGGGGACGAGATGACCGTGCCCGACTTCATCCTCGGACACTGTGGCGGCTGGGCAAGGTCGGCGAACTTTCCCGATCCGCCGCAAGCCTTCGCGGACTACCTCGATCGCCTGCGCGACCGGCCGGCGTTCCAGAAGGCGTTGGGGTAGGGTGGCGCATAGCCCCACCCTACGGACTCGAAGCGCCGAAACGGTTGCCCGCACCTAGCCGACCGGGCCGACGTGCGCGCCCGGCCAGGGGCGGGCGGACCTGTAGGGCGGAGATTCTCCGCTTTGCCCCGATCCAACCTGCACTGCCCGGGCGTTCAGCCCTTGTCGGTCACGTTCTCCTTGAACGCCTTCTCGAAGGCGGCTTGCTTGCCCGCGTCGGCCTCCGTCTGGTTCAGGGCTTTCCACTCGCCATAGGGCATTCCGTAGAAAATCTCCCGCGCCTCTGCCTGGTCAATGTCCATGCCCTTTTCCTGCGCGGCCTCCATGTACCAACGGCTGAGGCAGTTGCGGCAGAAGCCGGCGAGGTTCATCAGGTCGATGTTCTGCACGTCCTGACGGTCTTCCATCAGGTGCTTGCGCAGGCGACGGAAGGCCGCCGCTTCCAGCTCGGTCCGGGTTGCGTCATCCATGTCGTCTCTCCTCTTGTCGCTCGTCTTGTCATCGGGGCCACTGGACCGCGGCCTTAATCTGATACTTTTTCCAGCGCCGAGACCAGCATCGGCGCCAGGCGTTTCCCCCAAATCACCTGCGCGGCCTCGTCGCGGATAAGGTCTTGGCGGATCTCGATCAGCGTGTTCGCCCGCCCGTGCCTCAGCGCGTGCAGGTCGATGGCGTCGCCGGGCAGGTGGCCGGGGTAGGGCTCGTTGCGGCCAACGACGAGATCCGGCTCCACCTCCAGCCGCTCGATCAGCGGATCGGACAGGCGCGCGTCCCAGGCGTGCAGGATGCCCACATGCCAGGGCCGGGGCCGGCGACCCCGCAGGCGCGGGGTGAACGAATGGATTGCCACGATCACCGTGTCGTCCCGCCGCGCCGCCAATCCTTCCAGCGCGTCGTGGTAGGGTTGCCAGTAGGCCGCAATGCGCCGCGCTTTCTCGGCGGCGTCCGCGTGGCGGTTCCCGGGGATGATCGTCCCGTCATAGAGCTTCATCAGCAGGGTCGGGTCGTCGGCGCCGCGGTTCGGGTCGATCACCAGCCGCGAAAAGTTCGCCATGACCACCGGCGCGCCTAGTTCCACCGCCAGCGCCCGCGACACGCCCGCCGCGCCCACGTCGTAGGCGATGTGCCGGGCCATGTCCTCGTCCGGCAAGCCCAGCGTCCCGCCCAGGTCCGGCGGCACGCGGTTCGTGGCATGATCGCAGGTGATCAGAAAGCGGCTCTGGCGCTCTGCCCCTTCCATCATGAATGGTGTGTATGTCATGGTCAGGTCACCTCCGGCCAGCTACACATAGAGGCCCTTGCGGGGAATGAAAATGTGCGACATCTCGTTGCACAAGCCCCGCACTTAGGCGATAAAGCAGGCGTGTTAGCGGTAACTCAGTCGAGTTCGCGCATGCGGCCGTGGCAGGGTCGGCACCAAGGACGCGGCAGACCCGGACCGGGCGCCGGGTGAACAGGACGGGACAGGACGACAAGGAAAGGTCTACCGCCATGAAACGCGACCGCAACGTCAAGATCGTGGCCACGCTCGGCCCCGCATCCTCGACCTACGAAATGATCAGGGCCCTGCATGAGGCAGGCGCAGACGTGTTCCGGCTCAACATGTCCCACGGCACCCACGAGGAAATCGAAGAGCGTCACCGCATCATTCGCAAGGTGGAGCAGGACCTCGACAGCCCCATCGCCATCCTAGCCGACCTGCAGGGACCGAAGCTGCGCGTCGGCGAATTCGCCAACGGGTCCGAAGAACTTGAGTGGGGGCAGGAGTTCCGGCTCGACCTCGACGATACGCCGGGCGATTCGAGGCGCGTGCAGCTTCCGCACCCGGAAATCTTCGAGGCGCTTGAACCCGGTTCGCACCTTCTGGTCAATGACGGCAAGATCCGCCTCAAGGTCTCTGAATGCACCGACGATCATGCCAATTGCATCGTCGAAGCGGGAGGCACCATCTCCAACCGCAAGGGCGTGAACGTTCCCGACGTGGTGCTGCCGCTGGCGGCGCTGTCGGACAAGGACAAGCGCGATCTGGAATTCGTCTGTTCGCTCGGGATCGAGTGGCTGGCGCTGTCCTTCGTGCAGCGCGCCCGCGACGTGCAGGAGGCGCGCGACCTCGCCAACGGTCGTGCCGCCCTCATCGCCAAGATCGAAAAGCCCGCCGCCGTGCGGGACTTCGACGCGATCCTCGAAGTGTCCGACGGAATCATGGTGGCGCGCGGCGACCTCGGTGTCGAATTGCCCGTCCACTCCGTCCCGCCGATTCAGAAGCGGCTCGTGCGGAAGTGCCGTGCAAAGGCGCGCCCGGTGATCGTCGCCACGCAGATGCTCGAATCGATGATCGAATCGCCGATGCCCACGCGGGCCGAGGTTTCGGACGTCTCCGGCGCGATCTACGAAGGCACCGATGCGATCATGCTCTCGGCCGAATCCGCGGCCGGCCAATACCCGATCGAGGCGGTGACAACCATGAACAACGTCGCCGTGTCGGTCGAGAGCGACCCGACCTACCGCGACATCATCGAGGCGTCCCGCCATGCCGACCGCCGGACGGTGGCCGATGGCATCGTCGCCGCCGCGCGCGAGATCGCGGAGACGACCGACATCAAGGCGATCTGCTGCTTCACTTCTTCCGGCAACACCGCGGGGCTGGTGTCGCGCGAACGGCCCCGTGTGCCGATCATCGCATTGACCAACCGTCGCGGCACCGCGCGCCGCCTGTCCCTGAACTGGGGCACGCAATGCGTGATGACGGGCGAGCTTGAGCGGTTCAAACAGGCCGTGGTCAACGCCGCCCGCGCTGCGCGCGCGCAAGGCTACGCCACGGAGGACGACCAGATCGTGGTGACCGCCGGTGTGCCGTTCAACACCTCCGGCACGACCAACATCCTGCGCGTCGCACCCTGCAACGAACGGTTGATCTATTCCACCGATCCGGAGTGATCCGGCGAACGGGGCGCGCCATGGGTGCGCCCCGGCCCCTTGGCGCGTCTATGCCCGCAGGCCCAAACCCATACGGCGCCGGATTTGACCCGGGCGTCCCGGTGACGCACTGTGGCCCCGACAGGCGGAGGCCCGAATGACGCTCGATCCGAAGACCGCGCTCGTGATGGGCATGTTGCTGGTGGTGCTTTCGCTGCCGGCGCTGATCTCAGCCTGGACGGACCGCCGCGCGCCGGTCGTGGGCACGATCCTTCTTTTTGGCGGCTGCGCGCTTGGAACCTGGGCCTGGCGCGCGCAAGAGGGCGGGTTCCGGCTCGACCAGATCCCCGACATCGTCTACGGCGTCATCGGGCAGGTGATCGGATAGCCCTGCGCGCCGCGCGCAACGCACAGGCCCCCTTGCCAAAATCGACATGTCCCTCTATAGGGCGCCCTTCAACCGCGCGGCCGGCCTTCTTTGGCATGCCGAGTCGCGTCAACAACGGCGGCCCGAACGCAAGCGAGGGCGCTCTTTGAAGAGGAACCGAAATGCCCAAGATGAAGACCAAGTCGAGCGCCAAGAAGCGCTTCAAGGTGAGCGCGACCGGAAAGGTCATCGCTGGCCAGGCCGGCAAGCGCCACGGCATGATCAAGCGCCACAAGAAATTCATCCGCGACGCGCGCGGCACGACCACGCTGTCGGCCCCCGACGCCAAGATCGTCAAGGGCTACATGCCCTACGATCGCTAACCGCTAGCCAGGAGGATCAGATATGCCCCGAGTCAAAGGCGGTACCGTCACACACGCGCGCCACAAGAAGATCACCAACCAGGCCAAAGGTTACTACGGCCGCCGCAAGAACACCTTCAAGGTGGCGGCACAGGCGGTTGACAAGGCGAACCAGTATGCAACCCGCGACCGTAAGAACCGCAAGCGCCAGTTCCGCGCGCTGTGGATCCAGCGGATCAACGCCGCTGTTCGCCTGAACGACGAAACGCTGACCTACTCGCGCTTCATCAACGGCCTGTCCAAAGCCGGTATCGAAGTGGACCGCAAGGTGCTGGCGGATCTCGCCGTGCACGAACCGGACGCCTTCGCCGCGATTGTAGAGCAGGCCAAGGGCGCGCTGGCCGCGTAAGCTGCCCACCCTCAGGTCTTGAACAGGAACGGCCGTCGGATCTCCGGCGGCCGTTTGCTTTTGTACTTGCCGTGCGGCTGGCGGTCGTCAGCCCCCGCCATCCTTCGCCCGCTCTGCTCTCAGTGTGTCTGCCAGCAGCCTGGCGATCCGGGCAGACCCGGTCGGAGACGGATGGATCTTGTCCCACGCGAACAGCGACAGATCCGATGAGGGCATGACATTTGCAAGGTCGACCAGCACAACGCCCGCATCGCGCGCCGCCATCCGCGACAGCCGCGCCTCGTATTCGAGATAGGGCCCGACGCAGATCGTGCCGGCGTAGCGCGGGGCGGTGTAATAATCCGCCCAGATGACCTTGCTGCCTTTGCCGCGCAGTCCCGCGATCAGGTCCGGCACCGCGCCGGTCCGCCCGTCCTCGGACACCAGAACGTCGAGCACCGCTTCGCACCGGGTGCAGCCGCAGTCCTCACGCAGGTCGTTGGCGCCCCCGTCGAGAACGATCCACTCCGGGGACAGGCGCGCGACCTGTGACGGTATGCTCAGCGGTCCCACGCCTTTCGTGACACGGGCGAGCGACGTCGCCACGTCGCCAACCGGTTCCCGCAGGAAGGCGGACATGTTGTCCGCCACCGACCCGCCGCTGTTGCGGTTCCAGGCCATGACCGAATCGCCCGCGACGACGATCCGCGCGCCGGGCGGCACGGTGCGCCCACAGGCTGCCAGCGCAAGGCATATCAATAGTCCGACAAGTCGCATCGCGATCCTCCCTCGCGGGGCAACCTGACACGAAACCCGTGCGCTTCAAGTGGTCCCGTCCGGACAACACGGGGCCGTTTCATGGCAGCCGGAACACGTTTCCCGGCCCTGCCGTCGCGCTCCGGCCTTGTTTCCCCCGGCGTCCCTCGGTACTCAGCACGCGCACACGCGGGAGCCATGACATGGACGATCTGAGAAACAAGTATCTCGACCTCATCTCGAAGGCGGCCGAAGAAGGCGCGCTCGAGGACCTGCGCGTCGCCGCTGTCGGCAAGAAGGGCGAGATCAGCCTGAAGATGCGCGAGCTGGGCAAGATGTCCCCCGAAGAACGCCAGACCGCCGGTCCGGCGCTCAACGCGCTGAAGGACGAGATCAACACCGCGCTGGCCGCCAAGAAGGCCGCGCTGGCCGATGCGGCGCTGGACGAACGGCTGAAGACCGAATGGCTGGACGTGACCCTGCCGGTGCGTCCGCAGCGCGCGGGCTCGATCCACCCGATCAGCCAGGTGACGGAAGAGATCACCGCGATCTTCGCCGACATGGGCTTTGCCGTGGCCGAAGGCCCGCAGATCGACACCGACTGGTACAACTTCGACGCGCTGAACATCCCCGGACACCACCCCGCGCGGGCCGAGATGGACACGTTCTACATGCACCGCGAAGAGGGCGACAACCGCCCGCCGCACGTGCTGCGCACCCACACCTCGCCGGTGCAGATCCGTCACATGGAAAAACACGGCGCGCCCTGCCGGATCATCGCGCCGGGCCGCGTTTACCGCGCCGACTACGACCAGACCCACACGCCGATGTTCCACCAGATCGAGGGCCTCGCCATCGACCGGGACATCTCCATGGCGAACCTCAAGTGGGTGCTGGAGGAGTTCTTCTCCGCCTTCTTCGAGATCGACGGCATCAAGACCCGTTTCCGCGCCTCGCACTTCCCCTTCACCGAACCGTCGGCCGAGGTCGACATCCAGTGTTCGTGGGAGGACGGCCAGCTCAAGATCGGGCAGGGCGACGGCTGGCTTGAGGTCCTGGGTTCGGGCATGGTGCACCCGCACGTTCTGCGCTCCGGCGGCGTGGACCCGGACGAATGGCAGGGCTTCGCCTTCGGCATGGGCATCGACCGGATCGCCATGCTGAAATACGGCATCCCCGACCTCCGCGCCTTCTTCGACAGCGACCTCCGCTGGCTCCGCCACTACGGCTTCGCCTCGCTGGACGTGCCGACCCTGCACGGCGGGCTGTCCCGCTGATCTGAGATGCGGCTTTTCGTTGCCATTGGTCTTGGCGCAGTCTGGTTGCAGGTGCCGCCCTTCCGGGGGCGGTATCGCCTGAGACGCCCGTTGCAGTGAGTATTTGCAAAGCAGAGAAGCACAGGGTCGCCCTTCCCCTCCCATCGGGGCTGCGGTAAGGGAGGCCGGACGTATTTTCTGATCGGGGCCCGGCACATGAAATTCACCCTCTCCTGGCTGAAAGAGCATCTCGACACCACCGCCTCTGTCGACGAGATCGCGGAGACGCTGACCGATCTCGGGCTTGAGGTCGAGGAGGTCGTCGATCCCGCGTCCCGCCTGAAGGCCTTTACCCTCGCCAAGGTGGTCCACGCCGAGCAGCACCCGGACGCCGACCGGCTGCGGGTCTGCAAGGTGATGACCGACGAGGGCGAGAAGCAGATCGTCTGCGGTGCGCCGAACGCACGCGAAGGTATAACCGTCGTGCTGGCGAAACCCGGCGACTACGTGCCCGGCATCGACACCACGCTGTCTGTCGGCAACATCCGGGGCGTCGAGAGCCACGGCATGATGGCCTCCGAGCGCGAGCTGGAGCTGTCGGACGAGCACACGGGCATCATCGAGCTGCCCTCCGGCGAGGTTGGCCAGACGTTCACCGATTGGCTGGCGCAGAACGACCCGGCGAAGGTCGACCCGATGATCGAGATCGCCATCACGCCGAACCGGCAGGACGCGCTGGGGGTGCATGGCATCGCCCGCGACCTGGCAGCGCGCGGCCTGGGCAAACTGAAGCCGCTGAAGCAAGAGCACGTCGCGGGCCAGTATCCCTGTCCGATCTCCGTCACCATCGACGCGGACTCCGCCACCGACGGTTGCGAGATCTTCGCGGGCCGGCTCATTCGCGGTGTGCAGAACGCGCCCTCGCCGAAGTGGCTGCACGACCGCCTGCGCGCCATCGGTCTGCGCCCGATCTCGGCTCTGGTGGATGTGACCAACTTCTTCACCCATGACCGGAACCGCCCGCTGCATGTCTTCGATGCCGACAAGGTTCAGGGCGGCGCGCTGCGCATCCACCGCACCGAGGGGGGCGAGACGCTCACGGGCCTCGACGAAAAGACTTACACCTTCGGCCCCGGGCAGGTGGTGATTTCCGATGCGGCGGGCATCGAGTCGATCGGCGGGATCATGGGCGGGTTGTCGACCGGCTGCACGCAGGAGACGGTGAATGTCTTCCTTGAGGCCGCCGTCTGGGACCGCATCCAGATCGCCCACACCGGCCGCGCCCTCAAGATCAACTCCGACGCGCGCTACCGCAACGAACGCGGCATCGACCCGGCCTACAACATGCAGGCAATCGAGGATGCAACGCAGATGATCCTCGACCTGTGCGGCGGCGAGCCGTCCGAGGTGGTGGTCGCGGGCCGCGTACCGGATACCGCGCGCGCCTATCGGCTGGACCCGGCGCGCGTCGTGTCCCTTGTCGGGATGGAGATCCCGGAAAGCGAGCAGCGCCAGACCCTGACCCGCCTGGGCTTCCGCATGGAGGGCAACATGGCCCATGTGCCGTCCTGGCGCCCGGATGTGCAGGGCGAGGCCGACCTGGTGGAAGAAGTGGCCCGCGTCGCCTCCCTGACGAAACTCAAGGGCAAGCCGCTGGCCAGGGTGCCGGGCGTGCAGAGGCCGATCCTCTCGCCGCTTCAGAAGCGCGAGCAACTGGCGCGGCGGACGGCAGCGGCGCTCGGCTACAACGAGTGCGTGACCTACAGCTTCATCGATTCCGAGGCCGCGGGGCTGTTCGGTGGCGGCGACGATGCGACGATGCTGGCCAATCCGATCAGCAGTGACATGAGCCACATGCGTCCGCAGCTCCTGCCGGGATTGCTGCGCGCTGCCGCCCGCAACCAAGCGCGCGGTTTTGCCGACGTGGCGCTGTTCGAGGTCGGCCATGCCTTCCACGGCGGCGAGCCGGGAGAGCAGGCGTTGATGGTTTCCGGCCTTCTGGTCGGGCGGACCGGGCCGAAGGACGTGCATGGTGCGTCCCGCCCTGTCGACGTCTACGATGCCAAGGCGGATGCAGAGGCGGTGCTGGCCGCGATGAGCGCGCCTGCCAAGGTGCAGATCCTGCGCGGCGCCGAGGGCTGGTGGCACCCGGGCCGTCACGGCAAGCTTTGCCTCGGTCCGAAGAAGGTTTTGGGCGTCTTCGGCGAACTGCACCCGCGGGTGTTGTCGGCGATGGACGTGAAGGGACCGGCCGTGGCCTTCACGCTCTATCCGGCGGAAGTGCCGCTGCCGCGCAAGGCCGGGGCGACCCGTCCGGCGCTTGCACTGAACGACCTGCAGGCGGTGGAGCGCGACTTTGCCTTTGTCGTGGATCGCGACGTGGAGGCGCTGATGTTGGTCAACGCGGCGCAGGGGGCCGACAAGGCCCTGATCTCGGACGTGCGCGTCTTCGACGAGTTCATCGGCGGCGCGCTGGGGGAGGGCAAGAAGTCCCTCGCCATCACCGTGCGCCTTCAGCCCACGGATGCGACGCTTAAAGAAAAGGACATCGAGGCGGTTGCGGCAAAGATCGTCGAGAAGGTGACAAAGGCCACGGGCGGCGTACTGCGGGGCTGACCCCTGACCGCACAGCTGGCGAAACATGAGGTAGGGTGGAGTTAACTCCACCCTGCTTTGCGTTTCGCCGGGCGCATAGAGTGGCGCGCGATCTCCACGACGGGGCGACGTTGATCCGGTTTCCCATGCCGTGCTCGATGAGGCATCCGTTGCCCCGGCCCTGACCCTTGTCGCCCGCGTGGCGCGAAATCGAGCGCCGCTACCTGGGAGATCCCGGTGCCCGTCGTTGTTCACACGGAAGGCGGTGCAACGGCAGCCCCATCACAGAAACCGCAGAGCGTTCCCGCGCATCACCCGGCGGACAATTCGTCGAAGGCGGCCATTGCCTTGCCCGCGTACATCAGGCCCGGTCCACCCGACATCTGGATCGCGGTCCCCAGGGCCTCCGCCACTTCTTCCCGTGAACAGCCCGCCCGCAGGCAGGCGCCCGCGTGGCTGATGATGCAGTCCTCGCAACGCAGCGCGACAGCGATGCCAAGGGCGATCAATTCCTTTTCCTTGTGCGACAGCGCGCCATCGCGTGAGGCCGCCTGCTCCATCTGGACGAAGCCCGCGAAGGTGTCGGGGATTGACCGGCGCAAAGTACGCAGGTTGTTGCGCGTTTCGGCGGACTTTTCGGTGAAAGACATATCTGACTCCTGAGATGTGTATCCGCTCCTGATGACCACGCAGGTCGCGCCGCCGCCTTGATCCGGATCATGTTCGCGCCCATCCGGAAAGACACCTGCGACTGGCGTTATTGGGGGATCGGCAGAAGGCCCGCCACGACCGTCCGCATCCACGCCTTTGGCCCGGGAGCCATTTCACCGCTTCTTGCACAGGGGAACGCGAGACGCTTGGAACAGGGGCGCCGACCACGTCCGGTGGATCGCCGAAGATCCGGCTGATCCAGACACCGCCGCCGTTCTCCCGGTGCACCGAGCGTCAAGGACCACAGCGAAGGGACAGTCGTCAGGCGTGCCCGCCCCGCCCGCTGGCGACGTCCAGCGCCTGCGCCAGTTGCCGGGCGAAGTTCGCCGCCGCGACCGGCAGCGTCCTTTGCCGCATCTGCGCGAGGTACAGCACCCCCGCCGGCACGTCCCGCGTGTCGATGGGCCGGGACACCACCGGCCCCGAATCGTCCATCGGCAGGCCGATGGGGATCTGGAACGTGACCATCAACTCCGGCCCGGGATAGCAGCGCAGGAACTCGAAGCTGTCGGATTCGATCCCCGGCACGATCTGAACGGCGGACCGGCGCATCGCGATATCCAGGAGGTAGCGCACGCCGAACTCCTCGCTTGGCATCCCCACCGGGAAGGTCGAGAGATCCGACAGACGGATCACCTTCTTCGCCGCCAGCGGGTGTTCGTGCGACATGACCGCGTGCACCGGCTGCGGCGCGGTCGCCAGCACCTGCACGTCCGACAGGCGTACCGGTTCGAAGACCAGCGCGATGTCGGCCTCGTGCGCGACCAGCGCCCGTTCGGCGCGGTAACGGTCGCGCAGGTTGACCTCGAAGGTCACCAGCGGGTGCTCCGCCCGGTAATTGTTGATCTCGCGCGGCATGAAGTAGGGCAGCAGGGCCTGGCTGCACGCCACCTTGACATGGCCGCGCCGCTCTCCCTTCAGGTCCGAAATCTGCGAGCGCAGCCGGTCGAGGTCTGCGCGCTGGGTCCTGACATGCTGGATCAGCAGTTCCCCCGCCGTGGACAGGCGCACGCCGCGTGGCAGCCGCTCGAAGACCGGTGCGCCCAACTCCTCCTCCAGCGCCAGCAGGCGCCGGTTCAGGGCCGTCGACGTGATCGAAAGCGACTCCGCCGCGCCGCGTATGGACCCGGCCCGGTTGATCGCTTCGATAAATTCCAGGGTTTCCAGATGCTTCATGATGACCGGTGCGTTTTCTGCATCGCAATGAGGCGAACTTAGCAGCAGACAGCACCGCAGCATAGCTTAACCTTAACGTCAACGCGACCCGGATGCCACCGGGCCACAGCAGAGAGGGACAATAGAATGACCAGTTTCCTGACACGCCGCCGCTTCCTGTCGACGACGGCAGGCATGGCCGGGGCGACGGCGCTCGGCGGGCTTGCCATGCCGGCGCGTGCGGCGGGTGGCCTGACCGTCGGCTTCATCTACGTCGGTCCCCGCGACGACTACGGCTACAACCAGGCCCACGCCGAGGCCGCCGCCGTCATCAAGGGCATGGAAGGCGTCACCGTCATCGAAGAGGAAAACGTCGCCGAGACGCAGGACGTGCAACAGACCATGGAGTCGATGATCAACTTCGACGGGGCGACGCTGCTGTTTCCGACGTCCTTCGGTTACTTCAACCCGCACATCCTGACCGTGGCGCCGAACTACCCGGACGTGCGGTTCGAGCACTGCGGCGGCCTCTGGTCCGAGGGGATGCCGGAGAACACCGGCTCCTACTTCGGTTACATCGGAATGGGCCAGTACCTGAACGGCATCGCGGCGGGCCACGCCACGAAGACCAAGAAGATCGGTTTCGTCGCGGCCAAGCCGATTCCTCAGGTCCTGCTCAACATCAACTCCTTCCTGCTGGGCGCCCGGTCCGTCGATCCGGAGATCACCTGCCAGGTCATCTTCACCGGCGAATGGTCGATGGCCGTGAAGGAGGCAGAGGCGACCAACGCGCTGGCCGATGCCGGCGCGGATGTCATCACCTGCCACGTCGACGGCCCGAAAGTGGTGATGGAGACAGCCGCCGCGCGCGACTGCTTCATCTGCGGTTACCATGCCAACCAGTCGGAGCTTGCGCCCGAGAAGTACCTGACCGGGGCCGAGTGGAACTGGGCGACCGTCTACACAGACATGGTGCAGAAGACGATGGCGGGCGAACCCATTGACAACTTCGTCCGGGGCGGGCTGGCGGAAGGCTTCATCAAGATGTCGCCGCTTGGCCCCGCCGTGTCGGACGCCGCGCGCGCGCAATTCGAGGACACGCACGCCAAGATCATGTCCGGCGGCTTTGCCGTCATCAACGGTCCGCTTATGGACAACACCGGCAACGAGATCGCCCCCGCGGGCACCTCCTACGAAGAAACCGACGTGGCGCTGGAATCGATGAACTACCTCGTCGAGGGCGTCATCGGGTCGACCTCGTAAGATGTCGGTCGGGGCGGAGATGACCGGCCCGGTCCGCGACATGCGGGCCTGGCTGGTGCCGCTGGCAGGACGGGTCGAGGGCCTGATACTGCCCGTCGCGGCGCTGCTGACAGGGTTCGCGGTCTTCGGGCTGTTCCTGCTGCTTCTGGGCAAGAACCCGGTGGAGTTCTACCAGCTCGTCTACAAGGCGGGCTTCGGCACGGCCTTCTCGTGGACGAACACCCTGTCGCGGGCCGCCCCGCTGCTGTTCGCGGCGCTCTGCGTCGCCATCCCCGCGCGGCTCGGGCTGGTGGTGATCGGCGGGGAAGGGGCCATCGTATTGGGCGGCGTGATGACCGGCGGCCTCGCGGCTGCGCTGGCCGGGTGGCCCGCGCTCATCGCCATGCCGCTGCTGGCCCTCATGGCCGCCGCAACCGGCGGCGTGTGGATCGGCCTTGTCGGCGCCCTGCGCCAGTGGCGCGGCGTGAACGAAACCATCGCCTCGCTCCTCATGGCCTACATCGCCATCGCCCTGATGAACCACCTTGTCGAAGGGCCGCTGCGCGATCCCGCCTCGCTCAACAAGCCTTCCACCGCGCCCCTGGCCGAGACACTCAGGGTCGGCGACCTGCCGGGGTGGAACGTGCACTGGGGGCTCGCCGTGGGCGTGGTCTGCTGCATCCTGGCCTGGGTGCTGATCGAGCGTACGACGCTGGGCTTTTCGGCCCGGATCGCCGGGGGCAACGTCCGCGCCGCACAGGTGCAGGGCCTGCCGGTGGGCAAACTGGTGATCGGCTTCACCGCGCTCGGCGGCGCCTGTGCCGGTCTTGCGGGCTACTTCGAGGTCTCGGCGGTGCACGGATCGGCCAATGCCTCGCTGGCGGCGGGCTACGGTTACACCGGCATCCTCGTGGCCTTTCTCGCCCGTCACAACCCGCTGGCCATCATCCCGGTGGCGCTGCTGCTTGCCGGGTTCGAGGCGTCCTCCGGCCTCGTGCAGCGGCGCATGGATCTGCCCGATGCCACCATGCTCGTGCTGCAGGGCTTCGTCTTCGTGGCGATCCTCGCATCCGAAACCTTCACCGGCCGCATCAACCTGATCGGATGGCTCACGAAAGGAGACCGGACATGAATGGCGACATCGGCCTCTGGGCCGTTCCCCTCGCGATGCTGGGCGGAGCGATCCGCGTGTCGACGCCCTTCCTGTTCGTGTCGCTGGGCGAGGTCATCACCGAGCGGTCGGGCCGCATCAATCTCGGGCTGGAAGGCACGCTCGTCTTCGGGGCCATGGCGGGCTACGCGCTGGCCTACCTCACCGGCTCTGCCTGGGTGGGGGTGCTGGCTGCGGCGCTGGCTGGGTCGGTCTTCGGCCTGATCCACGGGCTCCTGTGCTCCCTGCCGAAGGTCAACGACATCGCCATCGGCATCGCACTGATGCTGCTGGGCACCGGGCTCGCGTTCTTCTTCGGCAAACCCTACATCCAGCCGGTCGCCCCGGATCTGCCCGCGATCGACCTCGGCTGGTGGTCCGACCTGCCGCAGGTGCAGGCCGCGCTGAAGGTCAACGTGCTGTTCATCGCGGGTGCCGTACTGGCCGTGGCGCTGGCGTGGATGCTGAAGAAAACCCGCATCGGCCTGACGCTCCGCGTGGTGGGCGACAGCTCGGACGCGGCCCGCGCCCTGGGCATCAGCCCGTCGAAGGTCCGCATCCTCGCCACCGCCTTCGGTGGCGCGCTGGCGGGCATCGGCGGGGCGTACCTGTCGCTCTTCTACCCCGGCTCGTGGAACGAGGGCATCTCGTCGGGGCAGGGCCTGATCGCCGTGGCGCTGGTGATCTTCGCCCGCTGGTCGCCGGTCTGGTGCTTCTTCGCGGCGCTGCTGTTCGGCGCGGCGGGCGCGCTTGGCCCGGCGCTGCAATCCATCGGCATCACCTCGGGCTACTACCTCTCCTACGCCGCGCCCTTCGTACTGACGCTGATCGTCCTGATCCTGTCGTCATCGAAATCCGGCGCGCTGACCGGCGCCCCGCGCGAACTGTCCATCACCAAGTAAACGGAGACCCACAGATGAACGTCATGACCGAAACGCCCGTGGGCACGACCATCGACTCCGCGCCTTATGCCTGGCCGTGGAACGGCGACCTGCGGCCCGACAACACCGCGCTCATCATCATCGACATGCAGACGGATTTCTGCGGGGTGGGCGGCTACGTCGACAGCATGGGATACGACATCTCGCTGACCCGCGCACCCATCCAGCCGATCCAGTCTGTGCTGAAGGCCTTCCGCGACAAGGGCTACATGGTGATCCACACGCGCGAGGGTCACCGGCCCGACCTGTCGGACCTGCCCGACAACAAGCGCTGGCGGTCCCGGCAGATCGGCGCGGGCATCGGCGATCCCGGCCCCTGCGGGCGCATCCTGACACGCGGCGAACCGGGGTGGGAGATCATCGGCGAACTGACCCCGGAACCGGGAGAGGTCATCGTCGACAAGCCGGGCAAAGGCTGCTTCTGCGCCACCGACCTTGAGATGATCCTGCGGCTGCGCGGCATCGACAACATCGTCCTGACCGGCATCACCACGGATGTCTGCGTGCACACGACCATGCGCGAGGCCAACGACCGCGGCTTCGAATGCGTCATGCTGACCGACTGTTGTGCCGCAACCGATCCGGCGAACCACGCCGCCGCGATCCACATGATCCACATGCAGGGCGGCGTCTTTGGCGCCACCGCGACCTCCGACGCGCTGTTGAAGGTGCTGCCATGAAGATGTCGTCGCTCGACCGGATCCCCACCGCCCCCATCGCCAAACCGCAGGGCACCGGCGCCATCGGGATCGAGACGGTCGGCATGACCATGCGCTTCGGCAATTTCACGGCGCTCGACAATGTGTCGATCCGTGTGAAGCCGGGCAGCTTCCACGCGCTGCTGGGCGAAAACGGCGCGGGCAAGTCGACCCTCGTCAAATGCATCATGGGGTTCTACCACGCCACCTCCGGCAACCTTCTGATCGACGGTTTCGACGGCGATGTGGCCGATCCGAAGGACGCCCACGCCAAGGGGCTGGGCATGGTCTACCAGCACTTCACGCTGGTTCCGGCGCTGACAGTGGCGGAAAACCTCGTCATCAGCCGGGCCGACGTGCCCGCGGTCATCGACTGGCAAAAGGAGATGCGCGACTTGTCTGCCTTCATGGATGCGATGCCGTTCCGCGTTCCCCTTGCGGAACCCGTGCATCGTCTTGCGGCGGGCGAGAAGCAGAAGCTGGAAATCCTCAAGCAACTGTATCTCGGCCGCCGCTTCCTGATCCTGGACGAGCCCACCTCCGTCCTGACGCCCGACGAGGCGGACGAGGTGCTGGGCCATGTCCGCAAGCTGTGCGAGGCCGGGACGCTCTCGGTCCTGATGATCTCGCACAAGTTCCGCGAGGTGACCGCCTTTGCCGACGAAGTCTCTGTCCTCAGGCGTGGCAAATATACCGGCGGCGGCATAGTGAAGGACCTCAGCCACGCCGACATGGCCGCGATGATGATGGGCGACGCAAAGCCTGCCGACGCCGCCCCGCGCGCGAAAACCAGTGGCGAGACGGTTCTGGCGCTCGACGGCATCCGCGCGACCGACCGCTCCGGCCTGGGGCAGATCGCCATCGACGGGCTGAAGGTCCGCGCGGGCGAAGTCGTCGGCATCGCGGGCATCTCCGGCAACGGCCAGATGGAGCTCATGGAAATCCTCACCGGCCAGCGCACACCCTCGGCGGGCACGATGACGGTGCACGGCGTCCCCTACGGCGCCACCCGGGCCGAAGAACGCCGCCTGAAGGTCCGCTACCTGCCCGAAGAGCCGCTGCAGAACGCCTGCGCGCCGCGCATGACAGTGGCCGAGAACATCGGTTTCCGGTCGTTCGAGACGGGCCGCGACAGGCCGCGCTTCTGGCTTGCCCCGCGCGCCATGAAGCAGAAGGCCGACCGTCTCGTGGCTGAGTACAAGGTCAAGTGCGCCTCCATCGAAAGCCCCATCGCGGCGCTTTCGGGCGGCAACGTGCAGCGTGCCGTGCTGGCCCGCGAACTGGACGGAGACGTGGACCTGCTGGTGATCTCCAACCCCTGTTTCGGGCTGGACTTCACCGCCGTGGCCGAGATCCGGTCGCGCATCATGACCGCCCGCAACGGTGGGGCGGCGGTGCTTCTGATGAGCGAAGACCTCGACGAGATCCTCGAACTGGCCGACCGCGTGCTGGTCATGTCCGAGGGCGCGCTGGTCTACGAATGCACCGCCGCCGAAGCGGACGTGCCCACCATCGGTCATCACATGGGAGGTCACGCATGAGGATCGCCGCACAGCCCTTTCCGCTGGACCTCGACCCCGCGACCGCCGCGCTGATCGTGATCGACATGCAGCGCGACTTCATCGAACCGGGTGGGTTCGGCGCCTCGCTGGGCAACGACGTGACCCGGCTTCAAGCCATCGTGCCCGCGACCGCCCGGCTGATCGACGGGTGCCGCAAGGCCGGCATCCCGGTGATCCACACCCGTGAATGCCACAAGCCCGATCTGTCGGACTGCCCGCCCGCCAAGCGTCTGCGCGGGGCGCCTTCGCTCCGGATCGGGGACGCGGGGCCGATGGGCCGCGTCCTCATCGCCGGAGAGCCGGGGGCCGAGATCGTCCCGGACCTCGCGCCGATCCCCGGCGAGAAGGTCATCGACAAACCGGGGAAGGGGGCTTTCTACGCCACCGACCTCGGACCCTACCTCGCCTGTCTCGGAACGAAGACCCTGATCTTCGCCGGTGTCACGACGGAGGTCTGTGTCCAGACCACCATGCGCGAGGCCAACGACCGTGGTTTCGACGGCCTGCTGGCCGAGGACGCAACCGAAAGCTACTTCCCCGAATTCAAGCAGGCCGCGCTGCAGATGATCCGCGCGCAGGGCGCCATTGTCGGCTGGACGGCACCGGTGGCCACGATCCTCACGGCGCTGGACATGGCCGATGCCTGAGACACTGTCCATTGCGGCCCTCACCGCTGGAAGCTGGCGCACCATGACCTTCGCCCCGTTCCGCGACGGGATCGAGATGTGCACCATCGCCGAAGGCTCTCCCCAGGTCGCGCTCCTGCGCTACGAGCCCGGTGCCGCCGCGCCCCGCCACAGGCACAGCGGCATGGAAACCGTGCTGGTTCTGGACGGCAGCCAGAGCGACGAGAACGGGCACTACCCCACGGGCAGCCTCGTGCTGAACCCCGAAGGCAGCGTGCATACCGTGCGCTCGGACGAAGGCTGCGTCGTGCTGATCCAGTGGACGAAGCCGGTGGAATTTCTGGAAGGTGACTGACCTATGAACGTGATGACGCATCAGGCGCCCGACCTGCGGATCGGCGCGCTGCACGACCTCTATGCCGCGGGCACCACGCCCGACACGGTGATCGCCGCCGTCTATGCCCGGATCGCCGAGGTCGGCGACCCCGGCATCTTCATCGCGCTGCGCGACCGGGCCGAGGTCGTGGCAGAAGCCATGGCCCTGCCGCCCTTCGACCCGGAGGCCTATCCGCTTTGGGGGGTGCCCTTCGCCGTGAAGGACAACATCGACGTCGAGGGCCTGCCCACCACAGCCGCCTGTCCCGCCTTCGCCTACGAACCCGCCGAGGACGCCTTTGTCGTCGCCCGCCTGCGTGCCGCCGGGGCGCTGGTGATCGGCAAGACCAACCTCGACCAGTTCGCCACGGGCCTCGTCGGGATGCGCTCTCCCTACGCCGTGCCGTTCAATGCCGTCGATCCGGAGATCGTCCCGGGCGGCTCCTCCTCCGGGTCTGCCGTGGCCGTGGCGCAGGGCATCGTCAGCTTCGCGCTGGGCACCGACACCGCCGGATCGGGGCGGGTGCCTGCCGCGCTCAACAACATCGTCGGATTCAAACCCTCGCTCGGGCTGCTCAGCGCCACCGGCATGGTGCCCGCCTGCCGGACGCTCGACACGATCTCCATCTTCTCGGCAGGGGTGGCGGACGGCTGGCGGGCGTTGCAGGTTGCCGCCGGCTACGATGCCGCCGACGCCTATTCCCGCGACCTGCCCGCGCCCGCGCTCGACACGCGCGAGACACTGACCGTTGCGATCCCGGACGCGGCCTCGGCAAAGTTCTTCGACGACACCCTGCAGGCAGAAGCCTTCGCCGCTGCCACCGCGCGGCTGATGGACATGGGCGTGACTGTCGAGGAAATCGACCTGACGCCGTTCTACGACGTGGCGCAGATGTTGTACTCGGGCGCATGGGTGGCCGAACGCAAGGCCGCGATGGAAGACATCATGGCGGTCGAACCCGACGTTGTGCACCCGGTCACACGGGCCATCGTTTCGGCTGCCGACCGGCTCACCGCCGTTGACGCCTTTCGGGGGTTCTACCGCCTCGCCGACCTGCGTCGCGCGGTCCAGCCGGTGCTCGAACGCTACGACATGCTGATCGTGCCCACCGTGCCGACCTTCTACACCCGCGCCGATCTGGAGGCCGACCCGGTCGAGCCCAACTCCCGTTTCGGCACCTACACCAACTTCGTCAACCTCTTGGACATGTGCGGCCTTGCCGTGCCCACCAGGCCGCGCAGCGACGGGCGTCCCGGCAGCCTCACCCTGCTGGCCGCTTCGGGCAGGGACGGGCTTCTGGCGGCGCTGGCCGCCCGGATCGAGACGGATGCCGCTGTCACGCCCGGCAACGGTCTTGCCATCCCCATGCCCTTGCCGCTTCCGACGTGCGCCCGGAACGAAACCGTGATTGCGGCCGTGGGGGCGCATATGTCCGGCCTACCGCTCAATGGCGAGCTGACCCGCCTCGGCGCCCGCTGCCTCGGCCCCGCCCGGACCAGCGCGGACTACCGTCTGTTCCAGCTGCCCGGGCGCGGTGTGCCGAAGCCGGGCCTCCTGTGGGTGAACCGTGGCGGCAAGGCGATCGAGATCGAGCTCTGGGCTGTGCCCACCGCCGCTGTCGGCGCCTTCATGGCCGGTATCCCTTCTCCCCTGTCCATCGGCACGCTGACGCTGGAGGACGAACAAACCTGCAAGGGTTTCCTGGTCGAGGCGGCGGCGGTCGAGGGCGCAGAGGACATCACCGCGTTCGGCGGCTGGCGGGCCTTCCTTCACTCCCTCACGCCCACCCCAGCCTGAGTGCGGAAAGGCGCGCCTGTCCCGGGCGCGCCTTTGGAGACCGACGTGGCCTGTGTCGCCGCGTGTCCCGGCCCACGAAAAAGGCGCCCTCCGGGGGCGCCTTTCCCGTCCATGATGACAATGTCAGCCCAGCAAACGCCGCGCGATGACCTGCGCCTGAATTTCCGCCGCGCCCTCGAAGATGTTGAGGATGCGGGCGTCGCACAGGATGCGCGACACGGTGTATTCCAGCGCGAAACCGTTCCCGCCGTGGATCTGCAGCGCGTTGTCCGCTGCGGCCCAGGCGACACGCGCGCCCAGCAGCTTCGCCATCCCGGCCTCAAGGTCGCAGCGCCGGCCCTCGTCTTTCTCCCGCGCCGAGAAATACGTCAGTTGCCGTGCGATCATCACCTCGACCGCCATCATCGCCAACTTGCCCGACACGCGCGGGAACTTGATCAGCGCCTTGCCGAACTGCTTGCGGTCCAGCGCGTAGCGCATGCCCACGTCCAGCGCCGCTTGCGCCACGCCGATGGCCCGCGCCGCCGTCTGGATGCGCGCCGATTCGAACGTCTCCATCAGCTGCTTGAAGCCGTTGCCCTCGACGCCGCCCAGCAGGTTCTCGCCCTTGACCTTGAAGTTGTCGAAGCCCAGCTCGTACTCTTTCATGCCCCGGTAACCCAGCACCTCGATCTCGCCGCCGGTCATGCCCTCGGTGGGGAAGGGTGCCTCGTCGGTGCCCGGCGTCTTTTCGGCGATGAACATCGACAGACCCTTGTAGTTGTCCGTCGACGGATCTGTGCGCGCCAGTAGCGTCATGATGTGGGTCCGGGCGGCGTGGGTGATCCACGTCTTGTTGCCGGTGACCCGGTAGTCGCCGTTCTCGTCCTTCACCGCCCGCGTCCGGAGCGATCCGAGGTCGGACCCGGTGTTCGGCTCGGTGAAGACGGCGGTGGGCAGCACTTCGCCCGAGGCGAGCTTTGGCAGCCACTTCGCCTTCTGCTCCTCCGTGCCGCCCGCGATGATCAACTCTGCGGCGATCTCGGACCGGGTGCCGAGCGAGCCGACGCCGATATACCCGCGCGACAGCTCCTCCGACACCACGCACATCGACGCCTTGGACAGGCCGAAGCCGCCGTGCTCTTCGGGGATGGTCAGGCCGAAGACGCCCATCTCCGACAGTTCCTCGATGACCTCCATCGGGATCAGCTCGTCCTTCAGGTGCCATTCGTGGGCAAAGGGCTCCACCTTGTCGACGGCGTACCGGCGGAACTGCTCGCGGATCATCTCCAGCTCTTCGTCGAGACCGCTGCGGCCGACCGTGATTTCGGCCGAGCGTTCCTCCATCAGTTCCACCAACCGGGTCCGCGCGGCCTGGCTGTTGGCATTCAGCGTCAAAGTGACGATGGCCTCGCTGGCCAGCGGCGCGGCTTCGGCGGGGGTCACGCCCAGGTTGGCAAGGCGCACCATCTCGCCCTGGTTCATCTGGATGCCGCCCATGATCTGCGCGAGGTACTCGCCAAAGGCGATCTGGTGCAGCAGTTGCTCGACCTCTCCGAAGGTCCCTTCGGCTGTCAGCTTCTCTGCCCAGCCCTGCATCTGGCGCAGCGACTCGAGGTAGGTGGCGAACCACGCGAGGCCGTGTGCAGCGGTCTGGTTGTCCTCCACCGCGCGGGCCGATACGCGACCGTCCACGCTGACCAATTCGCGCACGCGCGCGCGTGCGGCCTCGAACACCTGTTCCACCGGGGCTACCGCCGCGCCGGTCAGGCTCAGAAGGTCGGGCAGGATCACGCGGCCCTGGCCCAGGTCTTGTCCATCATGCGCCATTTCTCGTCTCCTTGTCGTCGTTTTCGGTCGCCGGACGCGACGTGTTCGGGTTGTGAATTCGATTGCGACGGTCCTAAACAGTTTGCACCTGCAGCGCAACAAAAATACCAAGGGACGCCACGCAGTGTTCAATTCTTGCGCAGACGTTTGTTGCGGCGGGCCCCGGACGCCCGTGCTATCAGCGCATCATGACCGCTTTGCTGCCCGATCTCGCCCTGCCTGTCCTGCTGGCCGCCATAGCCATCGGATTCGTGGCGGGCGTCGTCAAGGGAATGGTCGGTTTCGCCATGCCGATGATCATGATCTCCGGCCTGACCAGCCTGCTGCCACCGGAACTGGCGCTCGCCGGTCTGATCCTGCCGACACTCGTCACCAACGGCATGCAGGCCCTCCGGCAGGGGGCAGGCGCCGCGTGGCAGTCGCTCAAGCGGTTCCGGCTGTTCCTGGCGGTCGGACTGGTGTTCCTGCTGGGGTCCGCACAACTGGTGGCGGTCTTGCCGGTGCAGTGGCTGCTGCTGGCAATCGGCCTGCCGATCTCCGTCTTCGCCATGCTGCAACTGGCCGGATGGCAACTGAAGCTCGCCCCCGGCACGCGCCCCGGGCTCGAAGCCGGGATCGGCGCCTTCGCGGGGTTCATCGGCGGGCTGTCCGGCGTCTGGGGGCCGCCGACTGTGGCCTACCTGACCGCCATCGGCACCGAGAAGACCGAGCAGATGCGCGTTCAGGGCGTGATCTACGGTCTGGGTGCGGTGGCGCTGACCATTGCGCACATCGGGTCGGGCGTGCTGAACGAACGGTCGGTCTGGTTCTCGGCCTTGCTGCTGCCCACCGCCGTCTGCGGCATGTGGATCGGCAACCGCATCCAGGACCGCATCGACCAGCGCGCCTTCCGCCGCGCCACGCTGGCCGTGCTGCTGGTGGCGGGTCTGAACCTGATCCGTCGCGCCATGATGGGCTGACCGCCCGCCACCGCTGCGCTAGACTCCCGTCCATGACCACGCTGACCGATCACGTCACGGCGCTTGTCGATGCGGAACTGGCGATGCACCCAAAGGCCACACGGGCCGACCGGATGCTGCTGGACGATTTCCGCCGCCTGCGCGCCCGCCATGTGCCGATCACCGTGACCGCGCCGGGTGGCGCCACCACGACCTGCATCATGGTCACCCGCTCGAACGGCGCCTACACGATGGTGTGGCTTCCGGAGGCAGAGCTCTTCTCGCTCTGCGTCGACTCGTTCTTCGGACCGGTGGACATCGGCGTGCATGGGTCGGCGCTGGCCTGCTTTTCCTCGGTCTGACGACCGGGAAATCTTGCCCCCCCGCCGCGTCCGCTTGGCAAAGTCCCGCAGCGCTGTACGGATAACTGCGGCTCTCCCGGGAATTTCGGCGTGCTATATCCGTCCGTCGCCAGATGGCCGTGAATTGCGCCCTTCGGATATATCCACAGGCGCGACAGGGCTTTCGGATTGCGGCACGCTGTCTTGTGCTGCACCGGCGGGAATGGTGTGTTACATGGCGCCGAGTCCGGCGGTCGAAGCCTTTCGCGCCGCGGAGCTCTGACACAGATATGCCATTCGAGACGAAAACGCGCGCCGCGCGTCGCGGCAGATGCCGACGATGGTCCGCAGCGCCGGACAGACGGGTGACACGGCCTTTGCCCGCATGGCCGATCTCATGGACGGCAGGAGTGCCCGCTCTGTCCTGGACATGCGAAAGCGGATCGCTTTGGCTGCGCCATTGTTCACTGTCGGTCTACTATGGAAATCCCTACTGGACTTAATTCCCAGCATTCGATTCAATATCAACCAATGGTTGGGTCGATTTCCAGCAGTGGGAATAATTCTCGATTTAGCCGTTGCCATTGTGAATTAAACCGGGGTCTTACGCCGTCAGGGAATTGGCCATAATTTTGCCTTTTTTGCGCGACAGGCGGGGGCGAATCGGTCTTAATTCGGATCACCAACTTATTTTTGGAGGTTACTAATGAAGATCAAAACGTTCCTTGGCGCTGCCGCTTTTGCAATTTCCGCTATGGCCACCGCAGCGTCCGCAGGCCACCAATCCCATGACGGCCCGATGGATCTGGTTACGCCGGCCTGCGACCGGTATGGCAGCGGTCTTGCCGTCTATGACGTGTGCTTCACCGGGGGCGATCCCTATGTTCAGGGCCACTATTCCTCTCTGGCCTGCAAGGACCCCTACAAGGGCACGCGCTTTGTCTGGAAAAAGCCCTTCCTGGGCAAGGGCCGCTACGTCCTGACCTGCACCTACAACTGATCTGTCCCGCACGGACCAACGCGCGCGCCCCGGCATTTCCGGGGCGCGTTGCGTTCAGGCCGACGCTTTCGCGCAACGAACCCAGACCGGCCGGAGGATCTGCCGCCTCCGGTCACATCGGCTGCTGTGCCCGTCGCGCAACGGGCATTCGCTGGGGCAGAGTGCACATCGACCGAACTCTCGGTTGTTTCCGTCGCAGGATGGTCTCGTGAAAGGCGCTTGGTTTCCTGTGCCCGACGCGAGACAATGATCGGGCAACGGAAGGCAGGTGACGATGACCAGCACACGACAGCCCGCCGTCGCGGGGCGATTCTACCCGGGCCAGCCCGGCGCGCTGGCGGCCGAGGTGGCGGCGCTGCTGGACGGCGCGCCCACTGCCCCCGAACCGCCCGTTGCCGTGATCTCGCCCCACGCGGGCTACCGCTTCTCGGGGCGTCTGACCGCGCGGGCGCTGGCCACGACCCGGGAGGCCGCGCCCAAGTCCATCGCCGTGTTGTCACCCTCGCACCGGCACGCCTTCGACGGCATCGCCGCGCCGTCGCAGGACGCCTTCGCCCTGCCCACGGGGACGCAGCGCATCGACATCGCCACGCGTGCCGCGATGGTCGCCGCCGGTTTGATCCATGTGGAGGACGCCGCCCACGATCAGGAGCACGGTGTCGAGGTGCAGCTTCCCGTCCTCCACGCTCTGCATCCCGATGTGCCCGTCCTGCCGCTGGTGATCGGGCGGACTGGCAACGATCGGGTGGCGGCGCTGGTGGATGCGCTGCCCGAGGGCACGCTGATTGTCCTTTCTTCCGACCTCAGCCACTTTCTGACCCGCGATGACGCGCGGGCGAAGGACGCCCGCACCGCCGAACGGCTGGAAACCGGTGCCGCCCCCGACCTGCACCCAGAAGAAGCCTGCGGCGCACGCGCCATCGCCGGTTTCTTCGCCTCGCGACTGGCCGAGGGCACGCGGCTGACCCGTCTGGCCATGGCGAACTCGGGCGAGGTGACGGGGGACGAGAGCCGCACCGTGGGCTACGGCGCCTGGGCGATCACGGCGGGGCAGGCGGCCTGCCTGGACAAGGACCTGCGCAGCCGACTTCTCCGCGCAGCGCGCGAGGCGCTGGCCTCCAGCCTCCGCCGGGGCACACCGCCGGTCATCGACACGGCCAGCTTCCCGGCGCCGCTGCAGACCTTTGGGGCGAGTTTCGTGACGCTGGAACAGAAGGGGCAGTTGCGCGGCTGCATGGGCAGTCTCAGGGCACATCGCCCCCTGGTCGAAGACGTGACCGTCAACATCCAGAAATCCGCTTTCGAGGACCCGCGCTTTCGCCGGCTGAAGGAACGGGAGCTGAAGCGGACCGCGATCAAGATCGCCATCCTGTCACCGGCGCGGCGGGTGAGCTTCGCGAACCTGCAGGATCTCCTGTCGCAACTGGTGCCGGGGCGCGACGGTCTGATCCTGCGCGATGCGGACCGCGCAGGGACCTTTTTGCCGATGGTCTGGGAAAAGCTGCCCGACCCCCGCGCCTTCGTCGAGGCGCTGATGGTCAAGGCCGGGCTGCCCGGGGATCACTGGAGCGATACGCTGACCGTCGACCGGTTCCACGCGGAAACCTTTGCCGAAGCGTGACGCGCGCGCTCAGCCCTTGCGGCGCGGCGGTTCCGTCCCGCCGACGCGCGGCTTGCCGCCGGTCTTGCCCTTGAACTTCGACGGACCCTTGGCGCCATCCTTCGATGCGGTCTTGAACGACCCCTTGCCCGGACCTTTCGCAGGCCCCTTGCCGGGGCCCTTCGCCGGTCCGCGAGACATGCGCTGCGACGGGTCGGAGGCATTGCTGCGGTAGGCGGGCTTGGCCGGTGCGCCATCGCCGTCCCTGGACGCGCGCGGCTTGTAGGGCTTCTTCGGGCCGTCCCGGTCGGAGCGTTCGCGGTTCGGTTTGCCGTATGGTTTGCCCTCGGTGCGCTGGGTGAACTTGCCCGCCGGCTTGCCTTCGGATCTGCCTTCCGGACGTGCGGCGAGCTTCTTCGGGCGCGGCGCGTCGGCGGCCGGGGCGGCAGACGCTTCGGCGCGCGGCGCGGCGTCGCTCACCGGAGCGGATGCCTGTGCGGCGGCTGGCGCGGGGCGCTCGGTCCGCTCCGAACGCTGCGGGCGATCTTCACGAGGCGGGCGCGGCTTGCGCTCCGACCGGTCGTCCCGATCGTCGCTCCGCCCGCGATGCGGCTTCGGTCCCTTGCGGAACCCGTCGTCGCGGCGCGGGCCAGAGGGGCGGCGGGAGAATTCCGGCTCGCCGTCCACGGCGCGGGCCGTGATGTTGTCGGCCAGCATCCCGTCGGCTCCAAGCGCGCCCTCGAAGGTCGCGGCCCGGGGTGCGGCGATCTCGACATATGTCTCCGTGTCCTGAACCCGGATCGCGCCGATCGCGTCCTTTTCGAGGTCCGTGGCGCGCAGGATCAGTGGCAGGAGCCAGCGCGCTTCCGCTCGGTCGTTGCGGCCCACCGACAGCGCGAACCAGCGGCTCGGGCCGAAGCCCTTGGTGTCGCGGCGCGCGGGCGCGTCGGGGCTTTGCAGGTCTTCCGGCGCGGAATGGCGCGACAGGTGCATGCGGACCAGCGCGGCGGCCACTGCCTCCGGCCCGTGCGCCTCAAGCAGGCGGGCGGCGAACTCGGCCTGGTCCTCCGGCACGCCCATCTGCCACGACGGATCGGTCAGCAGCTTTTCCTCGTCGCGCGCGCTGATGTCCTCGGCCGAAGGCGGCACGGCCCACTCCGCCGTGATCTTCGCCCATTTCAGCAGGCGCTCGGCCTTCTTCACCGACTTGGGCGGCACGATCAGGGCCGAGATACCCTTCTTCCCCGCGCGCCCGGTCCGCCCAGAGCGGTGCAGCAGGCTTTCGGTGTTGGTCGGCAGGTCGGCATGAATGACCAGCGACAGGTTCGGCAGGTCGATGCCCCGCGCAGCAACGTCGGTCGCGACGCAGACCCGCGCCCGCCCGTCGCGCATCGCCTGCAGCGCGTGTGTGCGTTCCTGCTGGCTGAGCTCGCCGGACAGCGAGACCACCGACAGGCCGCGGTTGTGCAGACGCGCCGTCAGGTGGTTCACCTGCGCGCGGGTGTTGGCGAAGACGATCGCGCTTTCGTCGTCGTGAAACCGCAGCAGGTTGAAGATCGCGTGATCCGAATCCGCCTGCGCCACGCGCAGCGCCTTGTAGGCGATGTCGGCGTGCTGCTGGGCCTTGTTGATGGTGTTGATCCGGAAGGCGTCCTTCTGGAACTCCTCCGCGATCCGGCCGATAACCGGCGACACGGTGGCCGAGAACAGCAGTGTGCGCCGCTCGGCGGGGGCGGTCTGAAGGATGAACTCCAGATCTTCGCGGAAGCCCAGGTCCAGCATCTCGTCGGCCTCGTCCAGCACCACCGCGCGCACGTCGCTCAGATCCAGCGCGCCGCGCCGGATGTGGTCGCAGAGCCGCCCGGGCGTGCCCACGACGATATGCGTGCCGCGTTCGAGAAAGCGCCGCTCCTGCCGGACATCCATGCCGCCGACGCAGGAATTCACCATCGCGCCGGTCTTTTCGTACAGCCAGCGCAGCTCCTGCATCACCTGGAAGGCCAGTTCGCGCGTGGGGGCCACGACCAGCGCCAGCGGTGTGCCGGCGGGTCCGAAGGCCTGTTCCTCGCCCAGAAGCGTCGGCGCGATGGCAAGGCCGAAGCCCACCGTCTTGCCCGATCCGGTCTGCGCCGACACCAGCAGGTCGCGCCCGAAGGCCTCCGGTGCGGTCACGGCCTCCTGCACGGGGGTAAGGGTGGCGTAACCGCGTTCGGTCAGCGCGTCGGTCAGGGCAGGAATCATGCGGAGCGGCTCCGGAAAAGGGCGCCCGGGTCCGGACGCGGAAGGGTCGGCATCTGGCAGGATGCGGGATAAGTCTGCCGGAATGCCGGCTGCAAACACGTCAAAACGACAGGGCGGACCCTGTCCCGGTGCCTGCCCGGGCGGTCGACCTGTCGCGTTATAGGAAGAATGGTGGAGCCTAGGGGGATCGAACCCCTGACCTCTACAATGCCATTGTAGCGCTCTCCCAGCTGAGCTAAGGCCCCATCTTCTGGTCTTCTCCGGCGGGCCGTTCGGCCTGTCGAAGTGTCGTCCCTGGGCGGCGCATCCGCGCCGTGCGGGGGTGATTACGAGAAGCCGCCAGCGGGATCAAGCGGAAAATGCACCCCGCGTCGCGGCTTTTGTTGTGGCCCGTCTTGCGGCGGGCAGGCAGCCCCTCCCCATCGGGAAGAGGCCAAAGCGTGCGATCAGGAATCGTCGTCCTCGTTGGACACGTCCGTGATGTCGTCGAGCGAGACGTTGTCGTCGTCCTCGTCTTCCAGAACATCGTCGTCGTCCAGATCGACTTCGACATCGTCGTCGTCCAGCAGATCGACGTCTTCCGAGTCTTTCTTCTTCGCCTTCGAGGCCTGATCCTCGGCATCCGCCGCGATCATGCTGCGCTTGCCGGTGTCGATGTTCACGACCTCACCGGTGTACGGGCTGACGATCGGGTTGCGGTTCAGGTCGTAAAAGCGCTTGCCGGTGGTCGGGCAGACGCGCTTCGTGCCCCATTCTTCCTTCGGCATGGGTATTCCCCTCTTGATGCTGGGCCCTTGCGCGGCCCCGTCGACAATCTGCGCCCCCTGCCATATGACCGGTTCGATGTCAAAGCTTTTGGGGGAAGGCGTCATATGGGGCAGATCCGCCTGACTGGCAACCCCGAGATTGCGGTCACCGTACGCCGGTCCGCCCGTGCACGCCGGCTGAGCCTGCGGATCTCGCAGCTCGACGGGCGCGTGACGCTGACCCTGCCGCGCGCCGTGCCGGAGGCGGAGGGCCGTGCCTTCCTGCGGTCCAAGGAAGCCTGGCTGCGGCGCCACCTCGAAAACCAGGGCGCGCCGGTGCCCGTTGGCCTTGGCACGCGCATCCCGCTGGAGGGCGCACTGCACGAGATCGTCGCGGGCACGGGGCGCTCGGTCACCCGGGGCGACGGCGTGCTTTGCGTGCCGGGCGATCCCGACCGGGCGGCGGCGCGGCTCCAGGGCTATCTCAGGACGCTGGCCCGCGACCGGCTGGCGGCGGCGTCGGATGTCTACAGTGCGAAACTGGGCAAGCCCTACACCCGGCTGACCCTGCGCGACACGCGGTCGCGCTGGGGGTCGTGCACGTCGGACGGCGGGCTGATGTATTCGTGGCGGCTGATCCTCGGCCACCCGGAGGTGCTGGACTACGTTGCCGCCCACGAGGTCGCGCACCTGCGGCACATGAATCACTCCGACCGCTTCTGGGCAGAGGTCGAGCGCCTCTACGGCGACTGGCGGGCGCCGCGCAAATGGCTGCGCGATCACGGCAACGAGCTGCACCGCTACCGGTTCGACTGACCTCTGACAGACCCGACAGGCGCCGTCCCGTCAAGACAGGTATCCCTGCCTGTGACGGTGCGCTGCGCGTCCCCACATCTTCAGGTAGTAAAGTCACACCCGAAGGAGGGTCCGATGACGACGCTTCACTCCCGCGCGGGCGCGATCCCGCTCGAAGGCCTGCCGATCACCCCGGAACAGCAGGAACGCCTGTCCCACACGTTGCGCTGCGTCCCCGCGGATCATCTGCGCAGCCTGCAACGCATCGTGATCCGCGACCGGCAGGTGCGCGACTCCCGATCCGGCGAGATGCGCGAATACGCCGGCGGGTCGACCAACGCGACGCAGCGCGGCTGGAGGGACCTGTCGCCGCACAGTCGCCGCTTCTGGATCATGATCGACATCGACAGTTTCGACCCGCGCCAGCGGCCGATCAACAACCGTCCCAGCGGCAAGCATTACACGCTGCTGCACGAACTGGGGCACCTCGTCGACTGGAGCTATGGCGCGCTGAGCTGGATCATGCGCAACGACGCGGAGGGTTTTCGCCTGCTGGCCCGCCAGCCGCACAACGGCATCACCGGCGGCACGCAGGAAAGGTTCGCCGACGCCTACGCCGACCTGTACTTCCACCCGCCCGAGCGGACGCGGGACGACCCGCGCATCCGGTGTATCCTGCAAAGCCCGCCCTTCCGCACCGCCTGGACGCCGCACACCGGGATCGCTGTTTGAGCGCCCACGACTGCACGCTCTCATCGCAGTGGCAAAAGGAAATGGAAAAGGGGGACCCGGAAGTCCCCCTTCCCCTGCCATGCCTGGGCATGGTCTGGTTTGGGGCTCTTCACGTGCCCAGGCACATGACAGCCGGAGGGTGCCGCAGGTGTGTCTTGATTTGGCACCCGACCCGAACGAAGAACGCGCCCCAAGACGTTCTCCGATCCCTGCCGGACCATTTCCGGCCCGGCGTTTGACTCTATTCACGAACGCATGGGCGAAGTTGTTTCAGGAATTTCATCTTGACGTTGCGTAATGTCCGAATGGCCCGGTTCAGGTGCCGCATGGCGAGAACCGATTGACCTGCCGCCTGTTTGTGATCACATGGCCGCATGCAAACCGTTCCACTGAAGACCGAGATCACCGCCTCTGCCCACGACCGCGTCTATCGCGGGCTGAGGACGCGGATCATGCACGGCCAGATCGGGCCGGGGCAGGCGCTGACCCTGCGCGGCATCGGCAAGGAATTCGACGTGTCGATGACGCCCGCCCGCGAAGCGGTGAACCGGCTGGTGGCCGAAGGCGCGCTGTCGATGTCGAACTCGGGCCGGGTGGCGACGCCGGAACTGTCGAACGAACGGATCGAGGAACTGGCCGCGCTGCGCGCCCTGCTGGAGGTCGAACTGGCATCGCGCGCGCTGCCCCGCGCCCACATGGCGCTGATCGACCGGTTGCAGACCATCAACGCCACCATCGGCGATGCGGTGTCGAACCGTGATGCGGTGGCCTACATCCGCACGAACCTGGAATTCCACCGCGCGCTCTACCTGCGGGCGCAGGCTCCGGCGATGCTGGCGATGTGCGAAACGGTCTGGCTGCAACTCGGGCCGACGATGCGGGCGCTCTACAGCCGCCTGCGCCGCACCGATCCGCCGCAGTACCACCGGCTCATCATCGCCGCGCTGAAGGCCGGGGACGAGCCGGGCCTGAGACTGGCGGTGCGCACCGACGTGACGCAGGGCCTGCGGATGATCGCCGACCGGATCTGACAAACCGCATCCGACCGACCGCATCCGAGGGCCACGCGGCCCGAAGGCCCGCGCCACGCCACATTCTTCCGGCCCCGGCGCTCAAGCGCATGTAAGGCGGCAGGCGGCCCGCAGGCCCGCCCTACCCACCGTCCCGCCAGTGTTCCCCGGCGCCCACCGCGTCAACACGCCCGCTTGCGGAGAAGGGCAGGGCCGCGCATATCCGAAGACCGCGCCGCCCCTCTGAAAGAAGCCGCCATGCCGTCAGATCCGTCCGCCACGCCGCCGCGCCGGCAGGTGCTGGTCAAGTTCCTGCTCCTGCTCGGGCTGCTCGCCGGTTACTTCGCCTACCTCTGGGTGCGGTTCGACGCGGCCACCGGTGCGGTCACGGCGGGGCTGACCTGGGCCTTCTTCGTGCTCTGCACGCCCATCGCCGACGCGGGCTTTCTGCTGGATTTCCCGCTGCGGGTGTTGTTCGGCATCCGCATGGTGATCTCCGAACTGGCGGTCTGGGCATTGGCGGGCAGCATCGTGGGCACAACCCTTCTGCTGGGCCCGGCCTATTTCGACACGACCGTGCTGACCCGTCTGTTCCATCAGATCCTCACGCACCCCTGGCCCTACTGGGGCGTTGTCGGACTGTCCGCCGCCGGGACCTTCCTGTCGGTGCGAATCGGGGACGAGCTGATGGACGTGATCCACCACCGCGACCGGGCTTTCTTCCACTCTCACGCCTTCAAGCGGGAGCTGATCCAGATCGCCGCCTTCGCGGCGGTGGTCGTCGCGTATTACGAACTGATCGCCTCCCTCGGGCTGGAAAGCGTGCTGTAGCGCGGCCTGCGGATCAGGACGTCGCGGCCCCGAGCGCGGTGTCCATCAGCGCCTTGATCTCGGCCTTGCCGGTCTGTGCGACGAGGCGGCCCAGCTCCTGATCGCCCTTCAGCACGACGAGGGTGGAACGGCGCGGGATGTTCAGCATGCGCGACAGCTCCCCTTTGCCATGGGTGTCCCAGTCGACGTCGATGAAGGTGATGTTCTGCTCGTAGGCGGGGTTTTCCTGCTTGAGCGCGGACAGCACGCGCTCCTGGGCGGCGCAGGTCGAACACCAGCTTGCCCGGAAGTCGAGGAAGAGGGTCTCTCCGGCGGCGAGCCGCTGGCTGGTGAGGCCGGGCGTGTATTCCAGCGCGGCACGGGCGGCGAAGGGCAGGACAAGCGCGCCCGCGGTCAGGGTCAGGAAGCTGCGGCGGTGCATGGGAAACTCCTTTGGCAAGGGAAGGGGACAACGGGTCAGAGCGAAACGGAGAGGTCGATCAGCCAGGCTGGCAGGATGCCGATCAGCCAGGCCTCGACCATATGGTGGAGGTTGAACAGGAGCGCCAGCCCGGTGGCGGCAAAGACCACGCCCAGCACGGGCCGGGCCGCGACCGCCAGCCGCCGGAGCGTGGCGCCGTGCCGTCCGATGGCGCCGCGCGTGCCGTAGGCCAGCCCGAGGATCAGGGTCGAGACGCCCATGGCGAAGGCCGCCATGATCGCCGTCACCCGCAGAAGGCTTTCGCCCTGCGAGGCAAGTGCTATGGCGCCGCCGAGCGTGGGGCCGATGCAGGGGCTCCAGACCGCGCCGAGCAGCAGCCCGCCGAGGAACTGCCCCCGCAGCCCGGTGCGGTCGACGCTGTCCATGCGCGTGTCGGCGCGCGCCGCCATGCCAGCCGTCGCCCCGGCCAGCACCGCGCCGGCGCGCGGCACCAGAAGCGCCAGCCCGAAGGCCACCATCAGCACCGCCCCGGCCCTTGAGATGGTCTCGGCGTCGAGTCCGGCGAGATGCCCGAAAGCCGTAACCGAGACGCCGAGGACCACGAAGGACAGCGACATCCCCGCCGCCATCGCCAGGGGCCCGCGCGGGCTGGCCTGCAGCGCGCCCGCGAGCACGATGGGCAGCACCGGCACCACGCAGGGGTTGATGAGGGTCAGAAGCCCCGCGCCATATGCGAACAGCAATTCCATGCCGCGATATGAGCGCAGCCGGATGTGCCTGTCACTCGACAATCGCCTGACGCCGGGTCACGTCCGCGCCAGCGAATGTTTCAGGGGTTGTGTCAGGGCCCGACCGCCGGCGCCTGTGGACGGGGCAGGAGCGAGGGGCCGGCCCCTCGCGCTCCCCGGAGTATTTTCGAAGCAAAGAAGCCGGGAGGTCGGGGCAGGGGCCTTTCGGCGTGGGGGCATGGAGAGGACGGCAGTCGCGATAGGCCGATGGCGCCAGCGATGCAGGTGGCGCCTGGGAAGACTGGATATGCGAAGACTGGGCCTGGGAAGACTGGGCTTGGGAGGACCGGATATGGGAACGCTGGGCCTGGGGAACATAGGGCCGGGGACGGTGGTGCGACTGGACCGGCTGGCCGTTAAGGGGGCGGCCAGCCGCCTTTGCGCACTGCGGCGGAACGGGGGGCCGCTCAGGCGGCCAGTCCCTTGGCCCCCATGTTCAGGAACTTGGCCCGGCGGGCCTGCACCAGTTCGCCGCGTTTCGTGCCGCCGAGCTCCTTCAGCATCGTCGCGATGGCTTCGCCGACCGAGGAGAGTACCGCCGCGCGGTCGCGGTGCGCGCCGCCTTTCGGTTCGCGGATGATCCGGTCGCAGACACCGAGCTGGTAGAGATCCTGCGCCGTCAGTCGCAGCGCCTCCGCGGCCTCGCGCATCTTTTCGGCATCCTTCCACAGGATCGACGCGCAGCCTTCGGGCGAGATCACCGAGTAGACCGAATGCTCCAGCATCGCGACGCGGTTCGCCGTGGCGAAGGCCACCGCCCCGCCCGAGCCGCCTTCGCCGATGATCACCGTCACCAGCGGCACGCCGATCTTCAGGCATTTTTCGGTCGACCGGGCGATCGCCTCGGACTGGCCGCGTTCCTCGGCGCCCTTGCCGGGGTAGGCGCCGGGCGTGTCGATCAGCGTCACCACCGGCAGCCCGAAGCGGTCCGCCATGTCCATCAGGCGCACCGCCTTGCGGTAGCCCTCGGGCCGGGCCATGCCGAAGTTGCGGTCGATCCGGGACGAGGTGTCGTGGCCCTTCTCGTGGCCGATCACCATCACCGGTTCGTCGTTGAACCGCGCGAGCCCGCCCATCACCGCGTGGTCGTCGGCAAAGTTCCGGTCGCCGGCCAGCGGCGTGTATTCGGTGAACAGCGCCTCGATGTAGTCCTTGCAATGCGGGCGCTCCGGGTGCCGCGCGACCTGGCACTTCCGCCAGGGCGTCAGCTTGGCGTAGAGGTCCTTGAGCAGCGCGTCGGCCTTCTTGTCGAGCGCCTTCGCCTCGGCCTCCACGTCCATGCCGGGGTTCTCGCGCGCCATCGCGCGCAGTTCTTCCGCCTTGCCTTCGATCTCCGCCAGCGGCTTCTCGAAATCGAGGTAGTTGGCCATGCGGTGTCCTCCATGATGCTGGGCGCTATATGGCGATTGCGCAGCCGGAACGCAACAAAGCAAGATTTGTCGCCCCCGTCGGTGCACGATGGCCCGGAAAGGAGCGCCCATGTCCGCCACGCCGCCCGCCACGTCCTGCGAATCCCGCCTGCGCCGGGCGATCCGGCACATCGTCGACCGTCCCGGCGGGGACCTCTCGCTCGATGCCCTGTGCGGGGTGGCGGGAATGTCGCGTGTCCACGTCGCGCACGTGTTTCACGCCATGACCGGAGAAACCGCGGCACGGGCGGTGCGCCGGTTGCGGCTGCACCGCGCCGCCTTCGGCCCGACGCACGGCCCCGCCCCCGTGGACCGGATCGCCGCGCACAGCGGTTACGACAACGTGGACAGCTCCGTGCGGGCGTTCAAGGCGCTCTACGGCATCTCGCCGGCCGCCTTCCGGCAGGCCGGGCGCAGCGCGCCAGTCGCGGGGATGGCTATCCGCCGAACAGCACGGGCACCATGGCGGCGACAAGCAGCGCCGCCATCGTCCGGTTGAACCAGCGCAGGCGCACCGGGTTGGCCAGCCAGCGGCGGATACCGGTGCCGAAGCTGGTCCAGACGATGCCCGATACCGTGCCGAGCGCCAGGAAGACGGATGCGACGAACAGCACCCCGGCCACGTCCCGGCCCGGCGCGTACAGCGTGATCGCCCCCAGCGCCATGCTCCAGCCCTTCGGGTTGACCCACTGGAAGGCCGCCGCCTGCGCGAAGGTCATGGGCCGCGTCTCGGCCGCCGCTTCGCGGACCTCTCCGGCGGTGGCGATCTTCCAGGCGAGGTAGAGAAGGTAGACCACCGCCAGCGTCTTCAGCACCGCGTAGGCCGGGGGCCAGAGATCGAAGAGCCGCATCGCGCCCAGGCCCACCGGCACGATCATCAGCGGAAATCCCAGCACGACACCCGACAGGTGCGGCAAGGTCCGCCGGATGCCGAAATTGGCGCCCGACGCGACCAGCATCAGGTTGTTCGGCCCCGGCGTGAACAAGGAGGCGGCGGCAAAGCCCGCGAGGGCGGGGAAGATGTCGAAGGTCATGGGAATGCGCGTCCGGATTTCGGCTTTGACGCAACTCTGACGCATCCGTCGCGCCATGAAATTGCCATTTCCGGCGTTTTCCATGGTATTGCGCAATCCATGACCGATCTTGACCAGATTGACCGCAGGATATTGCGAGAGCTTCAGGCCGATGGCCGCATGTCCAACCTCATGTTGGCGGAGCGGGTTGGGTTGTCGCCTTCTGCCTGCCTGCGCCGGACCCAGGCGCTGGAAAAGGCGGGTGTGATCGCGGGCTATCGCGCCGTGCTCGATCCCGGCAAGACGGGGACGGGGTTCGTGGCCTACCTTTCGGTCGGGCTGAACCAGCACACCAAGGTCGCGCAGGAGGCGTTCGAGCGGGCCATGACCGCCGCCCCGGAGGTGGTCGAATGCCACAACATCACCGGCGCGGTAGAGTACCTCTTGCGGGTCGAGGTCGCCGACCTGGCCGCCTACAAGCACTTCCACACAGACATTCTGGGTGCGCTGCCGCAGGTGGACAGGCTGACCACCTACGTGGTGATGGGCTCTCCGAAGGACATGCGCGCCTGAGCGGCGGCGGCTGGCGGTCAGACCGCGATGCCCAGCGTCGCCATCCTGTCCGCAAGACCGAAACTGTCTTCCGCCTCGCCGGCAATGACCGCGCGATGCGCCTTCATGCCGAACTGGATCGGGCCGCCCCAGGCCGGCGACATGAAGCCCGGCATCGGCTTGCGGGATTTCAGACGGCGCATCATCGCGGCATTGAACCTGTCGCAGCCGTCCTGCGCGGCCTCGCGTTGCGCTTCGGGCCGGAGGTCCAGCAGGTTGCCCGACACATAGGCCGTCATCACCACCTGGAACGCCTGCGCGGCGGGCACGTCCAACGCCGCCATGCAGTCGCCGAAGGTCCGCCCGCCGTCCCCGGCCAAATCCTTCAGCCCGTCCAGCACATCGTCGGGCAACCCGCGCTTGAGCTGGTCGCCGACCGAGGGGTGGGTTCCCATTTCAAGCGCCGGGTCCCAGGGCACCACCTCGATCCCGCGCATGTTGTCGACCATGGCCGGGCCGGACATCTTCATCGCGCCACGGTGGAACAGGTCGTTGCGGAAGGTCCGGCGCAGCAACAGGTCGCGCGCCGTCTCGCCCCATCCGCCGTCCACGGCCTTCTTCAGGAAGTCCATCTCGGCGGCATCGAGGTACAGCGCCTCCATGTGCTCCACCAGCACCGCCGGCCCGGCAAAGGCCATCTTGGCGCGCTCCAGCGGCCGGCCGAGGTCTTCCATCCACTTGCCCGTGCCGAAGGGGCTGGCGATTTCGTGCGCCAGGAAGTGGTCCGGTGCCTCGCTCAGCTTGTTCCACAAAAGCTCCATCTGCGGATAGCCGTCGGCCATCATGTCGACCCAGGCCTGCGCGGCGGCCCGTGCCGGGCCATACCGTTCGTCTGCCGACCGCGCCATGGGGGCCGAGCGGAAGATCTTGCGGACCGGCGCCAGCGAGCACCATCCCGCCGCCGCGTTGTAGCCGAAGTAGGCCACCGCCCCCGGCGCCATCCAAGTGCCCAGCACGTCGACGATCTCTTCACGGACCTCCGGCGGGACCCAGGTCCAGACACCATGCGCGGCGGCGAAATCGTACTTTTCGGCGGGCGGGTTGGCCGCCATCTCGGCAAAGCTGCCCTCCAGCACCTCGATGTTGGTCAGGCCGATCTCGGCGATCAGGCGGTTCGCCATGACGATGTGCTCGGGCATGAAGTCGTAGCCGGTGAACTCCGCCCACGGATAGGCGGCGGCCAGGCCGATCAGCGTCATCGCCGACCCGCAACCCAGTTCGAGGAAACGGAACGGCTTGCCCGGATCGGGGCAGCTCAGCCCGCCGAAGTGCATCGCCTGCGCCCACCGCCATGGCGTGATCTCTGTCTGGATGGCGTCGATGTAGGCGCTGTCGGTGGGGTATCCCTGGGACCAGTCGGACATCACGCCACCCCCAGCATGCGCAGCCGCCGGGCAAGATCCGGGCCCGGCTCGCCCTCGGCCAGCGCCGTGCGGTGCGTCTCTTCCTGAACCTCGATTGCGCCGCCGATCACCGGCGAGACAAGGCCGGGCGAGGGCGCCCCGGTCTGCAACCGCCGCAGCATCGCCATGTTGAACCGGTCGCACCCTTCTTCTGACGCGGCGATCTGCTCTGCCGGGCGCCTGTCCAGCAACTTGCCCGAGGCAAGGGCCAGCATCGCGATCTGGAAGGTCTGCGCCGGGTTGTCGCCCAGCACGTCCGCGCAATCGCCCAGTGTCGCCCCCTCTGCCGCGCGGGCATGCAGCGCGGCGACCAGGTCGTCCTGAAGGTGGTGTTTCAGCCGCCGGTAGATCCCGAGGTGCGTGGTCAGGCGGATCTCCTGGTCCCACGGCACCACGTCAAGCGCGCGCATCCGCGCCACCATTTCGGACGCGCCGAGGAACGGCGCCCCACGGTGGTACAGGTCCTTCCGGAAGAAGCGGCCATGCAGCAGGTCGCGCGCCGCCTCGCCCCAGCCCTCCGCCACCGCCTGCCGCAGCAGGTCGAGGCGCGGCTCGTCGAGGAAGGGGCCGTCCATGTTCTCGGCCAGGACCGCCGGGCCGCCATAGGCCATCTTGGCATCCGCCAGGGGGGCGGCGACCTCCTCCATCCACACGCCGGTGCCATGCGGGTTGCCCAATTCGTGCGCCAGGAAATGGTCGTCGCGGTCGGCCATCGTCGCCCAGTGCGCCCGCACGCCCGGGTTGGTCTCGCCCATCAGCGTCAACCAGTGCGACACCGCCTCGCGCGCGGGACCGTAGGGGTTGCCCGGCGGGCCTTTCGGCACCTCGGCAAAGATCTTGCGGATCGGCTCGGACGCGGCCCAGCCAGCCGCCGTGTTGTAACCCACGTAGAACACCGCGCCCGGCGCCAGCCACCGCCCCATGACCGCGACGATGTCGCGGCGGACAGTCTCCGGCACCCAGGTCCAGACGCCGTGCGCGCTGGCAAAGTCGTATTTCTCTGCCGGGGTCTCCTGCGCCATCTCGGCAAAGCTGGCCTCGCGCACCTCGACGTTGGTCATCCCGGTCTCGGCGATCAGCGCGTTGGCCTGCATCACGCATTCCGGCATGAAGTCGTAGCCTGTGAACTCCGCCCACGGATAGGCAGCGGCCAGACCGATCAGCGTGGTGGCCGACCCGCAGCCCAGTTCGAGGAAACGGAACGGCTTGCCCGGGTCCGGTGCGTCGCGCCCGGCGAAGGCCAGTGACTGGTGCCAGCGCCACGGAGAGATCGCAGGCTGGATGGCATCGATGTAGACGGAGTCGGTCGGGTAGCCATTGGACCAGTCGGACATGCGTTTTCCCATTTCAGAAAAAATCGTTTTGTTCGAATTGTCGAAAGCCTGCGAGGAAGTTGACCGAAAGGCAAGGGCAGGGTTTCCGGACCCGGCTGGTATGGACGTTGGGCCTGATGTGGACCGCGTGCACACGCAGGCGTGATCGGCGATTTGTGCTGCGCCGCGGCAATTCGGTGAATTTTGGCGATCCGGGCGGGAAACCGGGAAATTGGCACCGTTCGATGGTTAACAACCGGCCGGTTCAGGGGGGCGAACCGGCCGGGACTCACCATAATAAATGGTTAACGGGGCGTGGTTGACGCCCCGTTCGGTCTGTTTCGACGATGTTCAGCCGATGCGGCATCCCCCGTTAAAAGGGTCTCACATCCCGGCGATCAGATCGGCCTGCTTCACGATGACTTCTGCCTGCTTCATCGAGGCGATGTCGATCAGCTTGCCCTTGTAGGTCGTGGCGCCTTCGCCGCGCGCGGTGGCCTCCTGCATGGCGGTCAGGATGGCGCGGGCGTCCTCCACCGCGGCGTCGGTGGGGGTGAAGACCTCGTTGGCCAGCGCGATCTGCTTGGGGTGGATGGCCCACTTGCCCACCATGCCCAGCGTGGCGGAACGCAGCGCCTGCGCGCGGAAGCCCTCGTCGTCCGAGAAGTCGCCGAACGGCCCGTCCACCGGCAGCACGCCATGGGTGCGGCAGGCGGCCACGATGGCGGCCTGCGCCCAGTGCCAGGGGTCCGACCAGTACTTCTGGCCCTCGCGGTGCATGTAGTAGTTTTCCTGCGTGCCGCCGATACCTGTTGTGGCCATGCCCATGGAGGCCGCAAAATCTGCCGCGCCGAGGCTCATGGCTTCGAGGCGCGGAGAGGCGGCGGCGATCTCTTCGACATGGGCGATGCCGGCGGCGGTTTCGATGATGCACTCGAACCGGATGGGCTTCTTGCGGCCCTTCGCACGCTCGATGGAGGTGACGAGCGCGTCGACCGCATAGATATCCGAGGCACAGCCCGCCTTGGGGATCATGATGCGGTCGATCCGCTCCGATCCCTGTTCCAGCAGGTCGACGACATCGCGATACCAGAACGGCGTATCGAGCCCGTTGATCCGCACCGAGAGGGTCTTCTTGCCCCAGTCGATATCGTGGGTGGCGGCGATCGTCTGCGCGCGCGCCTTGTCCTTGTCCCCAGGGGCAACGGAATCTTCAAGGTCGATGTTTATGACGTCCGCAGCAGAGGCCGCCATCTTCTCGAACAGCGACTCGCGCGACCCGGGGCCGAACAACTGACAACGATTCGGAACGGCGGGCGCAATCGGTTGAAGTCGGAACGACATGAGGAGGGGCTCCTTCGGTTGAGTAAGGAAATTGCGTGATCTTCGCGTGACGGGTTATTAAATTACCGAATGCTGCGCAAGCAAAATGCGTGTGCCACGGTATGCAACGGTTTGTGCAATGCGAGATTCTTCGCCATTTTGCCGGTTTTTTCGCTGATTCTTGTCAGAATCTCCGTTTGTCCCATGTAATCGCAAGCTTGTTGCGGTGGATTGCGGCCATGATCCCCGCAAGACCGATTTGCGGAGACGACCATGATTCAGACGCCCTATCTTCTTTTCCTCGGCGATGCGCCGGACCCGCTGGCCGCAAAAGTGGCCCAGGGGATTCGCGACTGGCGGCCGGAGAACTGTGTCGGACAGTTGCGCATGGACGGCTGCAAGGCCGACATGAAACTGCCGGACATGACGCTGGAAGAGGCGAAGGCCGCCGGGGCGAAGACGCTGGTGATCGGCGTGGCCAACCGGGGCGGCAAGATCTCGGCGGCGTGGAAGAAGGTGCTGGTCCAGGCGCTGGAGGAGGGCTTCGACCTCGCCTCCGGGCTGCACAATCTCCTGCGCAACGAGGCCGATCTCAAAGCGGTGGCGGAGGCGACCGGCCGGACCCTGCACGACGTGCGCGTACCGGTCGTGGAGTATCCGATCGCCGACGGCACGAAACGCAAGGGCAAGCGTGTGCTGGCCGTGGGCACCGACTGTTCGGTCGGCAAGATGTACACGGCGTTGGCGCTGGACAAGTCGATGCGCGAGGCGGGCATGAAGAGCACGTTCCGCGCCACCGGCCAGACCGGCATCCTGATCACCGGCGACGGCGTGCCTCTGGACGCGGTGATCGCCGACTTCATGGCGGGGTCGATCGAATGGCTGTCGCCCGACAACGACGAGGACCACTGGGACGTGATCGAGGGGCAGGGCAGCCTGTTCCACGTGTCCTTCTCGGGCGTGACGCTGGCGTTGATCCACGGTGGCCAGCCCGACGCCCTGATCCTGTGCCACGAGCCGACCCGTACGCACATGCGCGGCCTGCCGGGCTATGCGCTCCCAACGCTGGAGCAGGTCCGCGACGCGGCCCTGTCGATGGCGCAGGTGGCGAACCCGGACTGCAAGGTCGTGGGCGTGTCGATCAACACCCAGCACATGAGCGAGGAAGAGGCCGCGCGCTACTGTGCGGAGACCGAGGCACGCCTGGGCCTGCCCACGGTGGACCCGTTCCGCCACGGCGCCGACCGTCTGGCGCAGGCCCTGGCGGGGGTCTGACACGGGGCCGGCGGGTGGGCCGGCCTTCGGCCGGACGCTCTTCCTTCGGAAATCGCCCCACCCACCGTCCCTTCAAGGTCTTCCGTCCCGGCGCCGTGCTGGTGTCCCGGACGGAGACGAGTATTTTCAAAGCGAAGAAACGGGGGGAGTGCCCATGATCGAGGTCAGGCGCGACGTCTTCCGCCTTGCGGAAGCCTTCACCATCAGCCGCGGATCGCGGACCGAAGCGCAGGTGCTGACGGTGTCCGTCAGCCGGGACGGGATCACCGGGCGGGGCGAATGTGTGCCTTATGCCCGTTACGACGAGACGCTGGACAGTGTGGCTGCGGAGATCGCCGGCCTGCCGGAAGGGATCTCGCGGGCGGACCTGCAAGAGGCGCTGGAACCGGGGGCGGCCCGGAACGCGGTCGACTGTGCCTTGTGGGACCTTGAGGCGAAGGTGTCGGGCAGGCGGGCCTGGGAACTGGCCGGGCTTTCGGCGCCCGGGCCCGAGATCACCGCCTATACCCTGTCGCTGGACACGCCGGAACGGATGGAGGCCTCGGCCCGCAAGCATGCGCACCGGCCGCTTCTGAAGATCAAGCTCGGGACGCCCGACGACATGCCGCGGCTTGAAGCCGTGCGGCGCGGTGCGCCGGAGGCCCGGATCATCGTCGACGCCAACGAGGGGTGGAGCGCGGCGGTCTATGCCGATCTCGCGCCGCATCTCGTACGGCTTGGCGTTGCCCTGGTGGAGCAGCCCCTGCCTGCCGGGCAGGACGACGCGCTGATCGGGCTTGAGCGTCCTGTGCCGCTTTGTGCCGACGAAAGCTGCCATGACAGGGCGTCTCTCGCGGCGCTGAAGGGCAAGTACGACGTGGTCAACATCAAGCTCGACAAGACCGGTGGGCTGACCGAGGCACTGGCCCTGCGGGAAGCGGCGCTGGCCGAAGGCTACGGGATCATGGTCGGCTGCATGGTCGGGTCGTCTCTGGCAATGGCGCCCGCGGTTCTGGTCGCGCAGGGGGCCGGCGTGGTCGACCTCGACGGTCCGCTGTTGCTGGCCGAGGACCGCGATCCGCCGCTGACATACGACGCCGACGGTGTGCATCCGTCCGACGCGGCGCTTTGGGGCTGAGATGCGTCGGGGCGGTCGGGGGCAGACCTTCGGGCAGGCTGTTGCGTGGCGGCGGGTGACCCTGTCTCCGGCAGGGGGGCCGGGGCGCGGTACTGCATGGCCATGACGGGACCGCGAGGGGATACGGCCTGGGAGGTGCTGGAGACGCGCCTCTTGTCCGACAACTGGGCGCGGCTGACGACCTCGCTGCTGCGGGTGAGGCTGCGCGACGGAACGGTGCAGGAGCAGTGGCGCGAGGCCTACGACCGGGGCGACGGTGCGTGTATCCTGCCGTTCGATCCGGTACGCCGCCACGTCCTGCTGGGCCGGCAGTTTCGCTGGCCTGCGGCGCAGAACGGCGACGACCCCTTCCTCGTGGAGGCGGCGGCCGGACTGCTGGACGACGCGGCGCCTGAGGCCCGGATCCGTGCCGAGGCCCAGGAAGAGCTCGGCCTGACGCTCGACGTCCCGCGTTTTCTCTTCTCGCTCTACATGTCGCCGGGGTCGGTGACGGAGCGTCTGCATTTCTTCTCGGCCACCTACGGCGCCACCGACGCGCAGGCGCGTTTCGGCGGGCTGCGGGAGGAGGGCGAGGAGATCGAAATTATGGACATCCCGCTGAAGGAGGCCTTGACCATGATCGAAGATGGCACCATCCGGGATGCAAAGACCGTGATCCTGCTGCAATATGCGGCACTGCACCTGATGCCGGAGGACTGACCCATGACCCGCACCGTCTACGTGAACGGAGAGTTCCTGCCGGAGACCGAAGCCAAGGTCTCCATCTTCGACCGGGCCTTCCTGATGGCCGACGGCGTGTACGAGGTGACCTCGGTGCTCGACGGCAAGCTGATCGATTTCGACGGTCATGCGGTGCGCCTCGAGCGGTCGCTGAACGAGTTGGACATCCGCTCTCCGATGACGAAGGAGCAGCTGCTGGAAATCCACCGCGAGCTGGTCGAGATGAACGGGATCGAGGACGGGCTTGTCTATCTTCAGATCACGCGCGGAGCGCCCGGAGACCGCGACTTCGTCTTCCCGGACCCGGAGACGACGGAACCGACGGTCGTCCTGTTCACCCAGAACAAACCCGGGCTGGCGGACAGCCCGGCGGCGAAGAAGGGGATGAAGGTCATCTCGATCGAGGATCAGCGCTGGGGCCGTCGTGACATCAAGACGGTGCAGCTTCTCTATCCGTCGATGGGCAAGATGATGGCGAAGAAGGCCGGTGCCGACGACGCCTGGATGGTGATGGACGGCTACGTGACCGAGGGCACCTCGAACAACGCCTATTACATCAAGGGCAACACCATTGTTACCCGCGCGCTGAGCAACGACATCCTGCACGGGATCACCCGCGCGGCGGTGCTGCGATTTGCGGCCGAGGCGCAGATGAAGGTGGAAGAGCGCAACTTCACCATCGAAGAGGCGCAGCAGGCCGACGAGGCGTTCATCACGTCGGCATCCTCCTTCGTGATGCCGGTGGTGGAGATCGACGGGGTTCCCCTGGGCGATGGCCGGCCGGGACCGAAGGCGGCGCGCCTGCGGGAAATCTACCTTGAGGAAAGCCGCAAGGTCGCGGTCTGATTCATCACTTGACGTAGGCGGCCGCGTGGCGTCCGGCCCAAAGGCCGGTGGCGAGGCAGGCTGTCAGGAGGTAGCCGCCGGTCGGCGCCTCCCAATCCAGCATTTCCCCGGCACAGAACGTGCCGGAAAGGCCCTTCAGCATCAGACCGGTGTCGAGCGCGTCGAACGGCACGCCCCCGGCGGTGGAGATCGCCTCGTCCATGTGGCGCAGCCCGGCGTGGCGGATCGGCAGTGCCTTGACCAGTGCCGCCAGCGCCTCGGGTCCGTTCGGCAGGGGGCGCGCCATCTCCATCAAGAGGCCGAGCGCGGCAGGGGGCAGGCGGAGCGCCTTGCGCAGGGCGTTCGATTGGCTCTGCTTACCGCGCGGCCGCGACAGCCTTTGCGACAGAGCCTCGACGGTCACATCCGGCATCAGGTCAAGGGTCAGCGGGTGCCCGTCGCGCAGTGCGGGGGTCAGCGGATAGAGGCCGCCGCCCTCCAGCCCACGCCGCGAGATGACGGCTTCGCCGCGGTTTTCCAGCGTGCCCGCGCGGAACGTGACGTTCTTCAGCGGTTCGCCGAAGTGGCGCTCCATATGCGCGGACCACGCGACCAGCAGGCCTGCGTTCGACGGGGCGAATGGGGCGAGCGGGATGCCCTGCACACTTAGGAGGTCGGCCCATGCGCCGTCCGAGCCGAGCCGCGCCCAGCTCGCGCCGCCAAGGGCCAGAACGGTGGCGCCGGGGTGGAGGGTGCGGGGACCGTCGGGGGTATCGAAGCGGGGCGCCCCGGTCTCCCAGCCAGTCCAGCGCCAGCGGGTGTGGCGCTCCAGCCCCATCGTGTCGAGCCGCGCCAGCCATGCCCTGAGCAAGGGAGAGGCTTTCATGGCGGCAGGGAACAACCGTCCGGTGGAACCGGTAAAGCAGGGCTGACCCAGTCCTTCGGCCCAGCGGCGCACTTGGTCCGGACCGAATGCGTCCAGCATGGGCGTAAGCCACTGCGCACGTTCGCCGTAGGCGCGAAGGAAGGCGTCTTGGGGTTCGACCTTCGTCAGATTCAGTCCGGACTTGCCCGCCATGAGGAACTTGCGCGCAAGGGACGGCTTGGCCTCGGCCAGCGTGACGGGCACCCCGGCCGAGAGCAGCGCGTCGGCGGCCATCAGTCCGGCGGGGCCGCCGCCGATGACCAGCGCGAAGCGGTTCCGGGGAAAGGGCAGGGATGTCATGTCCCCTGCTTACCCGCGCCGCGCGCGGCAGGACAGAGGGTACGCGGGCTTGATCCCGGCAAAGTCCCGGCCAGATCATCGGGGTGAAAGGACCCCATATGGCCGATCCGATCTGTCCCCTGTGCCTGCGCCCCATCCCGCCCGAGGCAAGGCAGAGCCTGCACCACCTGATCCCTAAGCTGAAAGGCGGGAAGGGCGGGCCGACCGTGCTGTTGCACCAGATCTGCCATTCGGAAATCCACGCCCGTTTCACCGAAGCGGAACTGGCTCGGGACCTCGATACCGTGGACAAGCTGCGCGCGCACCCGGATCTCGCGGGTTTCCTGAAGTGGGTGGCGAAGCGCCCGCCCGCTTTCCACAGCCGCTCTGCCGGGGGGCGGCGCAAGCGCTGATCTTGCGCGTTGCCGGGTCAGCGGCTACCCCTCGGAGCGGAAGCAAGCAGGGGGCGGGCCATGCACATCTATCCCATCCGGGTCTACTACGAAGACACCGACATGGCGGGGATCGTCTACCACGCCAACTATCTCAAATACATCGAACGGGCGCGGTCTGACTGGGTGCGCGAGCAGGGGCTCGACCAGAATGCCATGCGCGAGGAGGATGGGATCGTCTTCGTCGTGCGCCGGATCGAGGCCGATTACCTCGCCACCGCGAAGTTCGACGACCGGCTGGAGGTGCGCACAACCGTGCGGAGCGTCACCGGTGTCCGGCTCGTTATGTCGCAGGACGTGATGCGCGGCGAAGAGCTTGTGTTCCGGGCAGAGGTGACGGCGGTTTGCGTGACCTCGGACGGCCACCCGGTGCGTCTGCCAGAGGCGTTGCGCCTCAAGGTTCACTGACCCGCGCGATTGCGGGTCAGTGCGACTGGTCCGGCAACCGGTAGCGGGAGTGAAACTCTGCCCCGCCGCCGCCGGGTGCGGTGTGAATGACGATCTTCCAGGGTTTCCCGCTGCCGGGGGCGCTTTCGTGAAGCACGACACGTGCGTATCCCAACGCATCGGCGGCGATGTGGCCGAACAGGTAGAGGTTCATCATGAACCGCGAACGTGCCCCTGAAGGGCTGGGCGAGATCAACGTCATCTGCCGGTCCGACGCATCGGCGATCATGATGGGCTCGTCCAGGCGGGCAATGGCTGCGTCCACCTCGCGCGCTACGTGCGCCATGGTCGGTCGGTCGGGCCGGGCGCTGCGGACGGCATTGGCACTGTGATCTGCCGCAAGCGCATAGGCCGATTCCGCCATGAACAGTTCCGCGTCGTGCCGCCCGAGGTGCGCCTCGTAGACCTCGGCGACGTTGTCCAGAACCGTGCGCAGGTAAGGCTTGTGCTGATCCGGCCCGTGTGCCGCGGGCTGGCTGGTTTCCCTCATGGTGTCCTCCCTCGGCCGATCTTGCCGCACACCGGCAGTAATCTGAACAGGCTGACCGCGTAAATCCGTTATTTTCATCATCGGTGGCAGGGATTCGCGCATGCACGGCGTGCCGTGGCGCGGAATCGCCAAACCCGTGGCCAATGGCCTGTATTTCCGTTACATGTGTGGCAAATCAGAGCCCCAACAGGGCCGACAACGAAAGAGCAGGTTCATGGAAGCAGACACGCTTGCCCTCGCGCAGGGCATCGACTTCTCGTTCTGGGCATTGTTCGCACGCGCGACGCTGACTGTGAAACTCGTGATGATCATGCTGATCGCCGCGTCGATCTGGTCGTGGGCGATCATCATCGAGAAGTTCGTCAGCTACCGCAAAGCCCGGCGCGAAGCGAGCCGCTTCGACCGAATGTTCTGGTCCGGAGAGCCGCTGGACGAGTTGTTCGACCAGTTGGGGCCGGAACCCAAGGGCCGGTCCGAACGCGTGTTTGCCGCTGGTATGATCGAATGGCGTCGCTCGCACCGCGAAGACGGAGCGCTCATCGCCAACGCACAAAGCCGGATCGACCGCTCCATGGACGTTGCCATCCAGAAGGAGGCGGACGAGCTTCAGCGCGGGCTGCCGGTTCTGGCGACCGTCGGGTCTACCTCGCCGTTCATCGGTCTGTTCGGTACGGTGTTCGGGATCATGCACGCCTTCGTCCAGATCGCCGAGACGCAGAACACCTCGCTGGTCGTCGTGGCGCCGGGCATCGCCGAGGCGCTGCTGGCCACCGGTCTCGGCCTGCTGGCGGCCATCCCGGCTGTCATCTTCTACAACAAGTTCTCCGCGGACGCGGACCGTATCGTCGGCAATTACGAAGCCTTCGCGGACGAATTCTCCACCATCCTCTCACGCCAGCTGGATTCCTGATCCATGGGGGCGGGTGTCATGAAATCCGGGGGCGGTGGAGGCAAGCGCCGGAGACGCGGGCGCCGCAAGTCCGCGCCCATGGCCGAGATCAACGTCACGCCTTTCGTGGACGTGATGCTCGTGCTGCTCATCATCTTCATGGTTGCGGCGCCGCTCCTGACGGTCGGTGTGCCGGTTGAACTGCCGAAGACCGCCGCCCAGGCGTTGCCACAGGACACCGAAGAGCCGCTGACCGTCACGCTCGCTTCTGACGGTACGGTGCTGATCCAGGCGACCGAAGTGCCCCGCGACGATCTGGTTAACCGCCTCCGCGCCATCGCGGCGGAACGGTCGGACGACCGCGTCTACCTTCGGGCCGATGGAACCGTCCCCTATGAAAGCGTCGCCCAGATCATGGGCGCGCTCAACGCCGGTGGCTTTTCGTCCATCGGGCTGGTCACGGACGTGGGTGGTCCGGGGCTCGACGGACAGGACTGAGGTCAGGCGCCGGTGTCGCGGTCTCTTTACATATCTGCCGGGGGGCACGCCTTCCTCTTCGCGTGGCTGCTGCTGGGCGACCTTTTCGACGCGCCACCGCCAGAGATGCAGATCGCCGACGTGACCGTGATCTCCGAAGAGGAGTTCGCCGCGCTGTCCGCGCCGCCGTCCTCGGAGACCGAGGTGCTGGAACCGACGCCTGCGCCAGAGCCGGAACCGCAGCCTGCGCCAGAGCCGGAACCGGAGCCGGAGCCCGCGCCCGTCCCGGAACCCGAACCCGAACCCGCGCCGCAGCCGGAGCCGCTGCCTGCGCCAACGCCGGAACCCGATCCGCTGCCCTTGCCACCGTCGCCGGCGCCCGTGCCGCAGGTGCTGGCCCCGGAAAGCTCGCGCCGTCCGCAGCCGCGTCCCGCCCCGCGCGTGGCCGATGAACCCATCGCGCCGCCCGATCCGGAGGCGGTGACCTCCGAGGACACCCAGACCGCCGCCGACCCCGACGCTGAAAGCCCGGACGTGGCCGAGGAAACGCAGGAGTCGACCGCCCCGCCGGAAACCACGACCGAGATCGTGACCGAGGCGGAAGAACCGTCGGGTCAGCCGCTTGCGCCGTCGTCGTCGATGCGTCCGCGCGGTCGCCCGGAACAGGTGGCCTCCAATCCCGAACCGGCGCCCGAGACACCGGCACAGCAACCGCCCGCTTCTGAGCCGGAGACCGACAGCGCTCCTGCGAACGATCCGGTCGCGGACGCTCTGGCTGCGGCCATCGCCGAAGAACTGTCCGGAGGCGGCGGCGCGCCCGACGCCCCGAGCGGCCCACCCCTGACGAGCGGAGAGCGGGAAGGTCTGCGCATCGCGGTGCAGGCGTGCTGGATCGTCGACGTCGGCAGCCAGGCGGCGGACGTGAAGGTGACTGTCGGCTTCGACCTCGACCGGGAAGGCCGGGTCGCGGGCAACGTGACGATGATCGGCGCGGAAGGCGGATCGGGCGCGGCTGTGGACACGGCCTTCGGCGCTGCCCGCCGCGCGATCCTGCGCTGCCAGGGCGATGGCTACCAGTTGCCGCCCGAGAAGTACGACCAGTGGAAGCGGGTCGAGATCACCTTCAACCCGGAAGACATGCGCCTGCGCTGATCCCGGCGACCACCCACAGTTGTGCAGCTGCCGCGGCGGCATGAGGGCTGTCACGCGCCGCTAACGTGAGCGTGTAGGCGATTACCCGCTGAAACCGCCGTCAAGGGGTGTTTTGCGTGCATGAATTGCGCTGTATGTTATGTGCACGCGGGCGTCAGATCCGTGCGGCAGATGGTGGGCAGATCCCGAGGAGGGTTTCCATGAAACGAGTGGCATTGGCGTGCCTCATGATGGCGTTTGCGGTTTTTCAGGGCGTGCTCCCGGCCGTAGCGCAGGAGCCTCTCCGGCTGGAGATCGACCGGGGCATCGTCGAACCGATGCCCATCGCTATTCCCTCCTTTGTGGCAGAGACCCCCGCCGCCCAGGAATACGCCGATCAGCTGAGCCGTGTCGTCGCGGAGGATCTGGTCGGCACCGGCCTTTTCCGCGAGATCCCGCGTGACGCGCACATCTCGCGCGTGTCGACCTTTGCGGCGCCGGTGCAGTTCGCCGACTGGAAGGCGATCAACGCACAAGCGCTGGTCACCGGCGCGGTCAGTGCCGACGGATCCGGTCGCGTGGTCGTCAAGTTCCGCGCCTGGGACGTGTTCGCCGAGCGTGAGCTGGGCGAGGGGATGCAATTCGCCTCTTCCGCAGATGGCTGGCGTCGCCTGGCACACAAGGTCGCAGACCAGGTCTATTCGCGCCTGACCGGCGAAAGCCCCTATTTCGACAGCCGCGTCGTTTTTGTGTCCGAGACTGGACCGAAGGACCAGCGTCAGAAGCGGCTGGCGATCATGGATTACGATGGCGCTAACGTGCAGTACCTGACTGACAGCAGCTCCATCGTGCTTGCACCACGCTTTTCCCCGACAGGCGGCCAGGTGCTTTACACCTCCTACGCCACAGGTTTCCCGCGCATCCACATTCTCGATGTAGGCGCGGTCCAGAGCCGTATTCTGCAAGCCAACGAAGGCGTCATGAGCTTTGCGCCGCGCTTTTCGCCGGATGGGCGGATGGTGGTCTATTCGATGACGCAGGGATCGAACACGGATATCTGGGCGATGGATGTGGCCTCGGGCGCAACGCGGCGCCTGACATCGACCCCGGCGATCGAAACGGCGCCGTCGTTCTCTCCGGACGGCTCGCGGATCGTGTTCGAATCGGACCGCAGCGGCACGCAACAGCTTTACGTGATGCCCGCGAGTGGCGGCGAAGGAACCAGGATCTCGTTCGGCGAAGGCCGTTATGGCACGCCGGTCTGGTCCCCGCGCGGCGACCGCATCGCCTTTACCAAGCAGAACAAGGGCCGCTTCCACATCGGCGTGATGAATACCGACGGTTCTGAAGAGCGGCTTCTGACTGCGTCCTTCCTGGACGAGGGCCCGACATGGGCGCCCAACGGCCGCGTCATCATGTTCTCGCGTGAGACGCAGGGCGCGCAGGGCGCATCGGCGCTTTATTCCGTGGACATCTCCGGACGGAACCTGCGTCGGGTCCGCACTCCGGCGGGCGCCTCCGACCCGAGCTGGGGACCGCTCCAGTGACCAGGTTAACGTGATTCCCAAGACCCGTTGTATGTGGTAACCTGCCGCAAACAACATATGCGCACAGGCGCAAGACAGAGCAGGATGACAGTGATGAGCAAACTTCCCATAGCGATGATGCTGGTGGCGGCCTTTGGCCTCGCCGCATGTGCCAATCCAGACCGTTTCGGCGCGAACGGTGCCAACGACGCCTCGCGCAACGGTGGCGGCGTTTCGAGCGGGGTCATTCCGGGCAGCGTCGACGACCCGACCTCGACGGCGTACTTCAACCAGCGCGTCGGCGACCGCGTGCTGTTCGCCGTCGACCAGTCCAGCCTCTCGCCGGAGGCGCGCACCGTGCTGGACGGCCAGGCGCAATGGCTGATGACCAACTCCGATTACATGGCGGTGATCGAAGGTCACGCCGACGAACAGGGCACCCGCGAATACAACCTCGCGCTCGGCGCGCGCCGAGCCAATGCGGTGATGGAATACCTCGTGTCCCGGGGCGTGTCGCAGAGCCGCCTGAAGTTCGTCAGCTACGGCAAGGAGCGTCCGATCGAGATCTGCTCCGAAGAGGCGTGCTATGCCAAGAACCGCCGCGCGGTGACTGTCATCGCCGCCGGATCGTTGATGGGCTGAGCCGATGCGCTGGGGGTGGATGGTAGCGGCGGTCATCGCCGCCGCGCCGGTTCAGGCAGAGACGCTTGCCGATGTGAAGCAGGACCTCGCTGTCCTGTCGGTCGAGGTGCAGAAGCTGAAGCGGGAGCTGTCCACCACGGGCAGTTCGACGGTCCAGGTCTCCGGCGACGTGTTGCAGCGGCTGAATACCATAGAGTCCGAGCTGCAGCGTGTGACGGCCAAGGCCGAACAACTGGAGTTCCGCATCGGCAAGGTCGCGGAGGACGGCGGCAACCGGATAAGCGACCTGCAGTTCCGGGTGTGCGAGCTGGAACCCGGCTGCGACCTGTCCTCGGTCGGACAGGGCACGGCGTTTGGTGGAGAAGCCGCGCCTGTGGCCGACGCGCCGATTGCCCAGGGCACCGACGATCTGCCGTTCGGCGGCGAACTTGCGGTCAGCGAAGAAGCCGATTTTCGCACCGCTCAGGACGCGCTGGACACGGGCGACCATGCCCGTGCGTCCGACCTGTTTGCCAACTTTCGCCAGACCTACCCGGGCAGCCCGCTGGAATCCGCCGCGCTGGTGGGCGAAGGGCAGGCCTTGGAAGCGCAGGGCGACACGCGCGAGGCGGCCCGGCGTTACCTCGATGCCTATTCCCGTTTTCCGGACGATCAGGTTGCGCCTGAGGCCCTGTGGCGGCTGGGAGAGACACTGGGCAAGCTGGGATCCGTATCGGAGGCCTGCGTGACCCTGGCCGAGGTCGGCAACCGTTACCCCGGCTCGGAGGTCATCAACGCGGCGGTGGACAGCCGCATCGCGCTTGGTTGCCCGATGGAGTGAGATGCGCCGCGCCCGACGCCCCCAACCGGGCCGCATCGGCAACTCGACAGCTTGAAGAGCAGGTATTTTTACCAAGATGAAGGGGCCGCCGGTGAGCCTTGACCAGCGTTTCGCGGAAGAGATGGGGGCCCTTCTGGGGCCTTCTTTTCCTTCCGAGATCGGGCTGGCGGTTTCGGGGGGCGGCGATTCCATGGCCATGCTGGCGTTGGCGCATGGGTGGGCCCGGGTGTTCGGCGTCCGCCTGTGGGTGGTGACGGTCAACCACGGTTTCCGCGAGGAGGCCGCGGCGGAAGCCGAGATGGTCGCGGCGGAATGCGCCGTACTCGGCTGGCCGCATGCCTCGCTGCACTGGTCGTGGGACGGACACGGCAACGCCATGGAGGCCGCGCGCGAGGCGCGTGTCCGTCTGATCGCCGGGTGGCGGGGACGGCTGCGCCATGTGTTGATGGCGCATACGCAGGACGATGTGGCGGAGACCTTCCTGATGCGGCTGGCGCGCGGGTCCGGTGTCGACGGTCTGTCGAAAATGCAGGCGCGCCGCGTCGTCGATCAGCCGCGGCTTGGCGTGGGCGCGCTGGCGCCGATGCTTGGCGAGGCGCCTGCGGCGGAGGGGTGTCGTTATCCCGTGATTGTGACAGCCGATGGCACGGCCGGGCGTGACGCTGGCGTAGACTGGTGGGTCGAGGGCGAGACTTTCGAGATCCTGCGGCCCTGCCTTGCGATGCGGCGAGCGGATCTGCGGCACTACGTGCGCGTTCTGCAGGTGCCCTTCGTGGACGATCCGTCGAACGAAAACCCGGCCTACGCCCGCGCGCGCATTCGGGCGGCGCTTCCCGGCCTGTCCGGGCTGGGGTTGGACGTCCCGACCCTTGCTGCGACGGCGGAGCGCATGGCCCGGGCGCGGAATGCGCTGCGGCTTCAGGCGGCGGACGCATGGGAGCGGATCGGACACGAGGCGCGGCATCGCGGCGCGGCGACCGGTGACCTGCTTCTGGAACGGGACGGTTTCGCCGGGCTGCCGCGCGAGGTGCAGCTGCGTCTGCTCGCGGCCGCGATAGGCTTCGTTTCGGGCACGGTGCGGCGTCCCCGGGCTGCGCGCCTGGAAGAGGTTCTGGACCGGGTCCTCTCGGGTGGCGGAGGCACGCTGGGCGGTTGCGAGATCCTGGCGGAGCGCACGCACATCAGGGTGTTCCGGGAATATGCGGCGCTTGAGGCTATGGCCGGGAACGACGATCCGCTTTGGGATGGCCGATGGCTGCTGACACCCGAGGCCCGGCAGAAGATGGGGCCGGTTCGGCTGAGGCCTCTCGGCGATGCCGGATGGCAGTCCCTTAGCCGGGAGGAGCGGGAAGGTCTGACCTACCGCGCGGCCCGATCACTGCCGATGGTGGCGACCGGGGCCGGCGGCGCACGGATCAGCGTGGCGCAGGGCACGCGCGACATCCTCTACAGGCCGTTCGGTAAGGACGGGCTGACGTTTGCCGCGTTCCTCATGACGCATTGAACCCGGGCCACATATCTCTATGTTAAGCTGAAACGGCGTCCACCTCTCGGGCGCCCGGTTCCGTCTGCAAAGGAGTCCCCTCTTGGGCAACGCTCGCAACATCGCCTTCTGGGTCGTCTTGTTCCTGCTGATCCTCGCGCTTTTCAATCTGTTCTCGGGCAACAATCCGACCCTGCAAAGCCGTGAGACCGGGTACTCCGATTTCGTGAAGGCGGTCGAAAGCCAAAATGTGTCATCCGCCACCATCGACGGCGAACAGGTGCGGTACAGCACCAACGACGGGCAGGATTACGTCACGATCAAGCCCGAGGACGCGGAGGTGACCAACCTCCTGCTAGACAACAACATCCCGATTTCCGCAAAGAGCCAGGAGTCGTCGGGCTTCCAGGTCTTCCTGCTGAACCTTCTGCCGTTCCTGTTGCTGATCGGCGTGTGGATCTACTTCATGAACCGCATGCAGGGCGGCGGCAAAGGCGGCGCCATGGGCTTTGGCAAGTCCAAGGCCAAGCTGCTGACCGAAAAGCATGGCCGCGTGACATTCGATGACGTGGCGGGCATCGACGAAGCCAAGGAAGAGCTGGAAGAGATCGTCGAGTTCCTGCGCAACCCGCAGAAGTTCTCGCGCCTCGGTGGCAAGATCCCCAAGGGTGCGCTGCTGGTCGGCCCTCCGGGCACCGGTAAGACGCTGCTGGCGCGTGCGATTGCAGGCGAGGCGGGTGTGCCGTTCTTCACGATCTCCGGCTCCGACTTCGTCGAGATGTTCGTCGGCGTCGGCGCAAGCCGTGTCCGCGACATGTTCGAGCAGGCGAAGAAGAACGCGCCTTGCATCGTCTTCATCGACGAGATCGACGCCGTGGGCCGCGCCCGTGGTCAGGGCTATGGCGGTGGCAACGACGAGCGCGAGCAGACGCTGAACCAGCTTCTGGTCGAAATGGACGGTTTCGAGGCGAACGAGGGTGTGATCATCATCGCTGCCACCAACCGTCGCGACGTGCTGGACCCGGCGCTGCTGCGTCCCGGCCGTTTCGACCGTCAGGTCACCGTGCCGAACCCGGACATCAAGGGCCGCGAGAAGATCCTTGGCGTGCATGCGAAGAAGACCCCTCTGGGGCCGGACGTCGACCTGCGCATCATCGCGCGCGGCACGCCGGGCTTTTCCGGGGCCGATCTGGCAAACCTCGTGAACGAGGCGGCACTGATGGCCGCACGCGTGGGACGGCGGTTTGTCACGATGGTCGACTTCGAGAACGCCAAGGACAAGGTCATGATGGGCGCGGAGCGGCGCTCCATGGTCCTGACCGACGACCAGAAGGAAAAGACCGCCTACCACGAGGCCGGCCACGCCATCGTCGGCCTGTCGCTGCCGCAGTGCGATCCGGTCTACAAGGCGACGATCATTCCGCGTGGCGGTGCCTTGGGCATGGTGGTCTCCCTGCCGGAAATCGACCGTCTGAACTGGCACAAGTCCGAGTGCGAGGAGAAGATGGCGATGACCATGGCGGGCAAGGCCGCCGAGATCATCAAGTACGGCGAACCAAACGTGTCGAACGGACCTGCGGGCGACATCCAGCAGGCCTCTGCACTGGCTCGTGCGATGGTTCTCCAGTGGGGCATGTCGGACAAGGTCGGCAACATCGACTACCGCGAGGCAGCGGAGGGGTACTCTGGCAACACCGCGGGTCTGTCGGTTTCGGCAGAGACCAAGCGTCTGATCGAGGAAGAGGTGCGCCGCTTCATCGCCGAGGCTTACGATCGCGCATTCCAGATCCTGACGGACCGCAAGGACGACTGGGAGCGGTTGGCCAAGGGTCTTCTGGAATACGAGACCCTGACCGGCGAAGAGATCGAGCGGGTCATCCGGGGCGAACCGCCGCAGTCCGAGGACGGCGAAGGCGGCTCTGGTGCCGCGGTCGAGGAGAAGAAACCGAGCCTCACCGCCATTCCGAAGACCCGGCCGAAAAAATCGGGAGAAGAAGGCGGTCTGGAGCCTGAACCCTCTGCCTGAACGGCACAGATAGTGTGAATAGTGACCCCGGGATCTAAGGCAGATCCCGGGGTCATTTTTTTCGGCCCTCGCGCGGATCGGAATTTTACCCGGACGCATGCCAGACCCGCAAAGACGGATGGCGTTGCCGGGCCCGCCTTCCGGCGGCGGTTCTTCACGCTCCACGTCTGAACTGTCCACGAAACGGGACTGATCGCCGTATCTACTTGCGAAGCCCGCCGCACCGGCTTTACCTGCACGCGCAAGGAACAGGCGGAGGGCGGGATGCCGGCTTTGAAACCGACGGAATGGACGGCAGAGATCATCTGGCTCGGGGTCGTCACGGACATGGACCGCAAGGCGTTGATGGCGGAGCCGGTCGAGGCGGTCGACCTGACTTTTGCAGGCATGGCAGGCTCGGTGCATGGTGGACAAACGCGGAAATCTTGTTCGCGCGTCACGTCGCAATACCCGCGCGGCACGCAGATCCTGAATGAACGGCAACTGAGCATCGTCAGTGCCGAGGAACTCGAACAGATCGCGGCGGCGATGGGCGTCGATACCGTGAATCCGGCCCGGCTTGGCGCCAGCATGGTGATCCGCGGCATACCAGACTTCACTTTCGTTCCGCCGTCTTCCCGGCTGCAGGCGTCCTCTGGCGCGACCGTCGTGGTGGACATGGAGAACCGCCCCTGCCAGCAACCGGCCCGCAGCCTCATGCAGGAGATCGGCGATGCGGCGAAGGGCTTCCGCAAGGCGTCGGACGGGCGCCGCGGCGTGACGGCTTTCGTGGCGCGCGAAGGACGCGTCGCGCTCGGGGACAGGCTGGTGCTTCACGTGCCCGATCAACGGGCCTGGCGGGGCAACGCCTGACGCCGTCATGACGCCGGGACGGGATACCGAGCGTCTTGGGCCGACATGCGAGGTGGATGCGCCGAAGGTCTGCCTTTCTCCAACTGGCGTGAGCGGCAACACTCCGCCCGAGTTCCGGCGTGGAATGCTGGGCCCGGTCTTCCCGACCAACTCTTCATACCGCGGTACAACGCCCGGTGCGCCGCATCGTCGCGGCGAAATGTCGGATTCACAGAGACGGGCGGCCTGAGGACCGCTAACAATCCGGACAATTCATGAACTGCCAGCAGGGAGGCAAGCAACATGGCCCACAAGTCGGACATCGAAATCGCCCGCGAGGCCCAAAAGAAGCCGATCCAGCAGATTGGCGACGCCCTGGGCATTCCGACCGAGTACTTGCTGCCCTACGGACACGACAAGGCAAAGATCAGCCAGGCCTTCATCGACTCCGTGCAGGCACGCCCGGATGGCAAGCTGATCCTCGTGACGGCGATCAATCCGACGCCTGCGGGCGAAGGCAAGACGACCACCACCGTCGGTCTGGGCGATGGGCTTAACCGCATCGGTAAAAAGGCGATGATCTGTATCCGTGAGGCGTCCCTTGGTCCGAACTTCGGCATGAAAGGCGGCGCGGCAGGCGGCGGTTATGCGCAGGTCGTGCCCATGGAGGAGATGAACCTTCACTTCACCGGCGACTTCCACGCGATCACCTCGGCGCATTCGCTGCTGTCGGCGATGATCGACAACCATATCTATTGGGGCAACGAGGCGCAGATCGACCAGCGTCGCGTGACATGGCGCCGGGTGGTGGACATGAACGACCGCTCGCTGCGGCAGATCACCTCCTCCCTCGGCGGAGTGTCCAACGGGTTCCCGCGCGAAGACGGTTTCGACATCACCGTCGCGTCGGAGGTCATGGCGATCCTCTGTCTCGCGAAGAACCTCAAGGATCTGGAAAAGCGGCTGGGGGATATGATCGTGGCCTACCGCCGCGACCGCTCGCCGGTGTTCTGCCGTGACATCAAGGCGGAGGGTGCGATGACCGTTCTGCTGAAGGACGCGATGCAGCCGAATCTGGTCCAGACGCTGGAAAACAACCCGGCCTTCGTGCACGGCGGCCCGTTCGCCAATATCGCGCACGGCTGCAACTCCGTCATCGCGACGACCACGGCGCTGAAGCTGGCCGATTACGTGGTGACGGAGGCGGGCTTTGGCGCGGACCTCGGCGCCGAGAAGTTCATGGACATCAAGTGCCGCAAGGCCGGGCTTCGCCCGGACGCGGTGGTGATCGTGGCCACGGTGCGCGCGATGAAAATGAACGGCGGCGTGGCCAAGGCCGACCTCGGGTCCGAGAACGTACAGGCGGTCAGTGACGGCTGCGCGAACCTGGGCCGCCACATCGAGAACATGAAGAAGTTCGGTGTGCCTGCGGTGGTGGGCATCAACCATTTTGTCACCGACACCGACGCGGAAGTGCAGGCGGTCATCGACTACTGCGCGTCGCTGGGAGTGGACGCCATTCTCAACAAGCATTGGGCCGAGGGGGGCGCGGGCATCGAGGAAACCGCGAAGAAGGTTGTCGAACTATGCGAGGGCGGTTCGGCCAACTACGCGCCGCTCTACGGCGACGCGATGCCTTTGGCCGAGAAGATCGAGACGGTCTGCAAACAGATCTACCGCGCAGACGGCGTCGTGATGGATGCAAAGATCCGGAGCCAGCTCAAGGAATGGGAAGACCAGGGGTACGGTCACCTGCCGGTCTGCATGGCGAAGACGCAGTATTCCTTTTCGACCGATCCGGGCCAGCGCGGCGCGCCGACGGGCTTTGACATCCCCGTGCGCGAAGTGCGGCTGTCGGCGGGGGCCGGGTTCGTTGTGGTCGTCTGCGGCGAAATCATGACCATGCCCGGCCTGCCGCGCGTACCTGCCGCCGAGACGATCCGGCTGAACGCCGACGGTCTGATCGAGGGGCTGTTCTGATCCGGTCCTGATCCTATCGGAAACGGCGGGACGGCGCTCTTCTTCGAATTCGCCCCGCCCACCGTCCCCCGGCCCGCGCACGGCATGGAAAAGGCCGGGCCGGGCGGGTAGGGCTGGCGCGACAGGATTGGCGATCAAGGTCTGGAGGCGGAAATGCGGAAGACGGCGGCAGAGATAGAGACGGTAGCGGAGATGCGCGCATGTATCGACGCAGTCGATGCGGAGCTGATGGCGCTTCTGGCGGAACGGTGGTCCTACACCGAGCGCGCAGCAGAGTTGAAGCACCGCGAGGGACTTGCGGCCGCCGCGCCTTCCCGTGTGGCGGCGGTGCTGGGAAACGTGTCGGATCGGGCTGACGCGGCAGGACTGCCCGGGGCGATGGTTGCGGGAATGTGGAAGATCATGATCGACGAGATCATCGCGCGCGAAGAGCGTGTACTGGGCAAGGAAGGGACGGACGGATGACGGCAACTCTGATTGACGGCAAGGCCTTTGCGGCGACGGTGCGGGGCAAGGTGGCGGAGCATGTGGCGCGCCTGAAGAACGATCACGGGATCACGCCGGGTCTGGCGGTGGTTCTGGTCGGCGAAGACCCGGCGAGCCAGGTGTATGTCCGTTCGAAGGGAAAGATGACGGTCGAGGTCGGCATGCACTCCTACGAGTACAAGCTGGACGCCGCGACCGAAGAGGCGGACCTGCTGGCGCTGATCGACAAGCTGAACAACGACCCTGAAGTGCATGGCATCCTCGTGCAGCTTCCCCTGCCGAAACACCTCGACGAGGATCTGGTCATCAACTCGATCGATCCGGCCAAGGACGTGGACGGGTTTCACATCTCGAACGTCGGGCTCTTGGGCACCGGTCAGAAGTCCATGGTGCCCTGCACGCCCTTGGGCTGCCTGATGATGCTGCGGGATCACCATGGCTCGCTGTCGGGTATGGACGCGGTGGTGATCGGCCGGTCGAACATCGTCGGCAAACCCATGGCGCAACTGCTGCTCGGCGACAGTTGTACGGTGACCATCGCGCATTCGCGCACGAAGGATCTGCCCGACGTCGTGAAGCGCGCGGATATCGTCGTGGCGGCGGTGGGACGTCCCGAGATGGTTCCGGGCGACTGGATCAAGCCGGGTGCGACCGTGATCGACGTGGGCATCAACCGCATCGACGCGCCGGAGAAGGGCGAGGGCAAGACCCGGCTGGTGGGCGATTGCCACTTCGACAGCTGTGCGGAAGTCGCGGGCGCGATTACACCGGTTCCGGGCGGCGTGGGTCCGATGACCATCGCTTGCCTCCTGGCCAATACCGTCACCGCTTGTTGCCGCGCCAACGGCCTTGCGGAGCCGGAAGGTCTGACCGCCTGACGGCCTCCTTCAGGGGGTGAGACTTAGGGATCGAGAAAAGGGCCGGAGCGATGTTTCGGCCCGTGTTGTCTCCGTCAGCGGTGTTTTTCGCGCGGCCGGCGTCACATCAGCCAGGCCAGCACCCCGGCCACCACGACCGTCACGGCATACCCCGCCGCCACGACCGCGCCGTCCCGTGCAAGGATGCCGATGCCGAACAGGGCCACCGGCAGACCGACAAGCGGGGTCGCCACCGGTATCGCGCCGATCACGAACAACGAGAGCCCGCTGGCAATCAGCAGGAGGGCGATGACCGCGAGGGACAGCGCGCCGTTTGACAGGGGCTCCATCCGGCGGTGCAGGTGCCGGCGCAGCCACATCGAGGCGGGATAGATGCGGTCGGCCAGTTTGCGGACTCGCTCTGCCGATATGCCGCGGCGGCTGAGAAAACCCGGCAGCCAGAAACGGCCGTGCCCCAGAAGCATCTGCACTCCGATGCCCGCGACGACTGCTCCGAGAGCGCCACCCACGCCCGGGATGAGACCGGTCGGCAGGACCATCAGCAGGGAAACGATCATCAGCAGAGGTGCGTGCCCCTGTGTCCCGATCTGGCGCATCAGCATGTCGATCGTGACCTCGTCGCATTCGTCCGCGAGGTCATGAAGTCGATCCACAAGCAAGGGCACGGCGCGTGGACCGGACCACTCCTTGCCGCTCGTGTTGGTTTTGTAGGTGGTCATCGCTGCCTCTTGCGCCGTCCGCTGTGGGAAAACGGGCAAGTGGCGAATGAGGTTCCCGACGCCGCGCGTTTCGGCGGGTCAGGCGCGCGGTGCCACCCGGACCATCGTGCCGGTCATGCGCGCGATATGCGTCTCTCTGCCTTCGTCCACCGTGAAGATGTCGGCCTGCGCAACGAGCATCCGGCGGCCAGGCCGGATGACTGTGCCGCGCGCTTCCAGCGTGCCGCCGGCGCCCGGCGCAAGGTAATGGATCGTCATGTCGGAGGTCACTACGTCGAATTCCGGCTCCAGCAAAGATACGGCGGCATATCCTGCGGCGCTGTCGCCGAGCGAGAAAGTCACGCCGCCATGGGCATAACCCTGCTGCTGTGTCAGCGCCTCTGTCAGCGGCAGGGCCAGCGTGACGGCACCGGGTTCGACCGAAACGACCCGCGCACCGAGCGTACGGAGAAGACCCTGCCGGGCAAAGCTTTCCTTGATGCGGTCGGTCAGTGTCATGGCGGGATCGGACCTTCGGTTCATGTGCCGGTCAGGCGGCGTGGCATGGGTATGGCGACGGGCCTCGCCCCGGTGAGGATGGCGCAGGCGTCGCGACCCATCAGAGCGGACAGCACGGGGCTGTCGGCATAAAGCCCGCCCGTATAGGTGCCGAACGCGGGCAGGATCAGCCGGTCTGCGTCGCAGAGAAAGCAGGGCAAGGTGAAGCCGCGCCCACGGGCATTGATCCGCGCTTTGGGGTGATAGTGCCCGGACACTTCGCCGGTGCCCGATGTGGCGATATGGCGGAAGGTCAGAGGTCCAAGCCGCAGGTCCGCGTGGTGCTCGCCCCCCAACGTCAGCGGGCCGGGATCGTGGTTGCCCTCGATCCAGACCCAGCGTCGTCCGGCCTTCATTCGAGTCAGCGTGGCAAGGTCTTCTTCGGGCAGGCAGCTGTCCAGCCCAGGCGCATCGAAACTGTCGCCGAGGCAGATCACGGTGTCCGCCCGCGTAGCGGTCAGTGCGTCGTCCAGCCGCGCCAGCGTATCGCGCGTTTCGTAGGGGGGAAGGGCGGCGCCACCTGTGGCCGCCAATCGCGCGGCCTTGCCCAAATGCAGGTCGGACACGACCAGAAGTGCCTCGTCCGGCCAGAAGAGGGCGCCCGAAGGCAAAGCGTGCAGGGCAGCGCCGTGGAAGGTGAACGGATGTGTGTTCATGCTTTGTTTTTGGCGGTTTGGCTGCGGCGTGGCAAGGGGTTGGAGACCGGTATCAATGGAATCTTCACGCTGGGTGGATAGCGTTCGGTCCGTCAGTCCCGCCCCCAGAGGCAGGACTTTGGTGGAGATGGATGTCCAAATGAACATCGACGTGGTCGAGATGGCGTTCGGCGTGTCGCCCATCGCGATGATGCTGGTGGCGCCGGACGGTCGTATCCGGACCTGCAATCCGGAATTCGAAGCGCTGTTCGGGTACGAACTGGGCGCATTGAACGGTGTTCTGGTCGAAACGCTCCTGCCGGACCACCTGCGGACAGGGCACGTCGCTTTGCGCCAGGCATTCAACGCGATGCCCGCCAAACGCCGAATGGGGGCGGAGCGGGAGGTGAAGGGCGTTGCCCGCGACGGGGCGGTGCTGCCGCTGGAACTGGCGCTGGAACCGGTGGTCGTCGACGGCGGCGCGCATGTGATCGCCGTCGCACTCGACCTCCGGCAACGGCATGCGCAGCGGAAACGGATCAGCTCTGTGATGGATGCAGCGTCGTGCACGATGGTCGTCGTCGATGCCGATGGGCGCATCGATTTCGTGAACCGTGCGGTGACGCAACTGCTTGGCTATACGCCGGACGATCTTCACGGCCGCCAGGTCGAAATCCTCGTGCCCGAGGACTTGCGCGTCGCCCACCAGGTCTACCGCCGGAGCTTTGCCCTGCTGCCGGATGCGCAGGCGAAACGGCGGGTGCGTACTGTCACGGCCCGGCACCGCGACGGTCACGGCGTCAGAGTGGAGGCGACGCTCGACCTTATCGACCTTGACGGACAGATGGGCGTTGTCGCGACGCTGGTCGATCTGACGGAACGGATCGAGACGGAGCGCGCGCTGGCCGCCCGCGCGCATGAACTGGAACGGCTGAACGCGGATCTCGAACAGTTCACCCGCGGGGTCAGCCACGACCTGAAGGCCCCTCTCGCATCCATCGCAGGGCTGCTGAGCCTCTGTCGGGAGGACCTCGCTTGCGGGGAGACCGCAGACCTCGGCGAGAACCTGGCCCGCGCTGCCCAGATCGCGGAACACAGCGTGTCCGAGATCGAGAGTGTCTTGCTGGCCACGATGACGACGGAGCGCGGCATCGCGCCGGTGCCGGTCGATCTCGGCTTTGTCGTACGCCAGCTCTGGCGCGACCTGAACGTCGGCGCTGCCTCGGCACGGCTGGAACTGCAACTTGCCGTACCGGGATCCGTCGCGACGGAGGAAGTCACGCTGAAGACCGTGCTGCGCAACCTGCTGTCCAATGCGATGCGCTATCGGGACGACACGAAGACCGAGCTGGTGGTTCAGGTCTCGGCGCGATTGGCCGACGGCCAGCTACGGATTTGTGTCAGCGACAACGGGATCGGTATTCCCGAAGAGGTGCTGCCGGAGATCTTCGACCTGTTCCGCAAGCACGGCGACCGGGGCGGTTCCGGCATCGGCCTGAACCTCGTGCAACGCAGCGTGGAACGGTTGGGCGGCAGTATCGGTGCGACCAGCACCGAAGGACAGGGCACGACATTCACACTCAACCTGCCCATGCAAATGGAGGATGCGGTATGACAGAAGCCTACATCGTGGACGACCGGGAGGTCGACCGTTACACCGCGCGGCGGCGGCTGGCAAAGTCGGGGCGCTTCGCGGCGGTCCACGAAGCCGAGGATGGCCGGATCTTTCTGGACAAGCTGTTCGACGAGCCGCGCGGCCCGAGTTCCGAAGGGCCTCTGGTGCTGATGGACATCTCCATGCCGGTGATGGACGGTTTCCAGACGGTTGACGCCCTTCGCGCCCGGATGATCGAAAAAGGCTGGCCGGAAGACGTGATCGTGGTCATGGTCTCATCCTCCAATGCCGATCGGGATCGGGCCCGCGCGGCCGAGCGTCCCCTCGTGCGCGGGTACTTCGAGAAGCCGATCCGCGTGCAGGACGTCGAGGAGATGCTGAGGCTGGTCGAAGGCAGATGACCGGCCGTACCGCCTTCAGAACGGAACGCGCCATGTCTTCTTGGTGACCTCCACTTCGGACAGGCCGCTTTCGGACATCAGGCGCGTGACCTCTTCTTCCAGCAAGCGCTGGTCGGCTGAACCGTTCACCGGCACGCGCCCGGGTTCAAGGAACAGCGGCGCGGCCAGCGGCGTCACGCGATCCAACTGCATGTGGTCGATGCGGTTGCCCACACGGGCGCACATCTCGCGGATGCGGGAAAAATCGACGAGTCCGCGCATCGCCTCTTCGCGGGTGATCTGCATCAGCAGGTGGTCGGGGTCGTATTTGAGCAGCGTATCGTAAAGGATATCAGACGACATGGTTGCCTGCCGCCCGGTCTTGCGTTGACCGCCAAGCTGCCGTTCGATCAGCCCGGCGATGGTGGCAGAGGTGCGGAAGGTCCTTTTCATCACCGCGTTGCCCGCCAGCCAGCCGTCGAGGCCCGCCTCCAGCGCCGCGACGTCGAACAGCGGTGCCGGGTCGGCCACGCTGTCCAGCCCCCATATGAGTGTGGCATAGTCCGTCGCAACGAACCCCATCGGCGCGAGGCCCATTTCCTCCATCCGCTTGGTCAGCAAAAGCCCCAGCGTCTGCATCGCGTTCCTCCCGGCAAAGCCGTAGGCCACGAACTGTTCGCGTCCATCGTGCGGGAAGCTTTCGACCAGCAGGCGCCCGGGTTCGGGCAGACGGGACCGTTCGCGCTGAAGGGCCAGCCATTGCGCGGTGTGGTCGGGCAGCTCCGGCCATGTCTCCTGCTGGAAAAGTCGAAGGATGCGTTCCGAAAGCTGCGTGGAGGTGGCGAACTTCGTGCCCATGAAGGTGGCGATCTTCGGTTTCTTGTGCGCGTCGCGTGTGACTTCGACGGTCAGTTCCCGCAGACCTTCATAGCGCACGATCTGCCCGCCGATCAGGAAGGTGTCGCCCTTCGTCAGCGAGGCGGCAAAGCCCTCCTCGATCTCGCCCAGCGGTGCGCCGCCACGCCCTTTCCAGCGGACCTTCAGCGTGTCGGTGTCTTGGATCGTGCCGACGTTCTGCCGGATGCGCGTGGCCGAGCGCGGGTCGCGCAACTGCCACAGGCCGTCTGGCCTCAGTTGCAGGCGCTTCCACTGGTCGTAGGCACGCAGCGCATAGCCGCCCGTGGCACAGAAATCGAGGCAGGCATCGAACTGCGCGCGGCTCAGCCCCCGATAGGGACCGGCGGCGGACATCTCGGCATAGAGCGCGTCGGCGTCGAACGGACCGGAGGCGGCGGCGATCAGAATGTGCTGACAGAGCACGTCGCGCGGGCCGGGGCCGCGTGGCTCTCCGTCGAGGTCATGCGCCTTCACCGCCTCGAGCGCGGCTACGCATTCGACGATCTCGAACCGGTTGGCGGGCACCAGCAGCGCCTTCGACGGGGCGTTGTAGCGGTGGTTCGCGCGCCCGATCCGCTGTACCAGCCGCTTGACGTTCTTCGGCGCGCCCACTTGGATCACGAGGTCCACGTCGCCCCAGTCGATCCCGAGGTCGAGCGAGCCGGTGCAGACGATGGCGCGCAATTTGCCGGCGACCATTGCGGCCTCGACCTTTTCGCGCTGGCCTCGGTCCAGCGAGCCGTGGTGGATGCCTATCGGCAACCCGTCCTCGTTCGCGAGCCACAGATTGTGAAAGAAGATCTCGGCCTGTGCGCGGGTGTTATGGAAGATGAGCGTGGTCTTGTGCTGCTTCACCTGCTCCAGCACGGCGGGAATGGCATAGGCGGCACCGCCGCCAGCCCATGGCGGGGTCTCTTCGGTCCGCAGCATCCGGATGTCCGGATCGGGTCCGGGGTCGGCATGCAGGATCTCTGTCGTTGTATCGCCGAACGACATCAGCCGCGCGATAGCGTCCGGGTCCTCCACCGTGGCCGACAGGCCCACGCGGCGCAGGTTCGGTGCCAAGGTTTGCAAGCGCGCCAGTGCCAGCATCAACTGGTCGCCGCGTTTCGATTCCGCCAGTGCGTGGATCTCGTCGATGATGATCCGTTCGATCCCGGCGAAAGTGCGTGCGGCGTCTTCATAGGACGTCAGCAGTGCCAGGGATTCCGGAGTGGTCAGCAGGATGTGCGGCGGATCGGCGCGTTGGCGTCGCTTGCGGGTGTAAGAGGTGTCGCCGGTGCGGTCCTCCACCCGGATCGGCAGGCCCGCCTCTTCGATGGGGACCAACAGGTTGCGTCTTATGTCGGCGGCCAGCGCCTTCAGCGGCGAGATGTAGAGTGTGTGCAGCCCGTCGCGCGGCTTTTCCGTCAGTCCAGAAAGGGTCGGCAGGAAACCCGCCAGCGTCTTGCCGCCACCGGTCGGAGCGATCAGCAGCAGCGAGGGGGAGGCGGCCCGGTCCAGCATGGCCTGCTGGTGCGGGTGAACCTGCCAGCCGCGCGCGTGGAACCAGTCCCGGAGGGGAGTAGGAAGCGTCATCCTCCCCAGATAGGTGCGCGCGGGCGGTTTCGCACGTCTTTCCTGTGCCGATCCCGATCAGTCGCCGAGCGGGTGGAAACAGGCGGCTTCCGTCTGTCCCCCGACCGGAGTCAACCGGGGCACCTCTGCCCTGCATCTGTCGCTGGCGCGCGGACAGCGCGCGGCAAAGGCGCAGCCAGGCGGTGGATTCAGCGGGTCGGGCAGTTCGGTCGCCTTGCCTTCGGGCGCGGTCAGCGGACGGCCGACCACCGGCGCGCTGTTGGCCAGAAGCTGGGTGTAGGGATGGCGTGGCTGGGCAAAGATCTCTTCCGCCGGGCCAACCTCTACCACCGAGCCGAAGTACAGCACTGCGATCCGGTCGCTGACGGCCTCCACCACCGCAAGGTCATGGCTGATGAAGAGATAGGTCAGATCGTATTCGCGGCGCAGATCTGCCAGCAGGTTCAGCACCTGCGCCTGCACCGACACGTCAAGGGCAGAGACGGGCTCGTCGAGGATCAGGATGGAGGCATTGGCCGCCAGCGCCCGCGCGATCCCGATCCGTTGCGCCTGCCCGCCGGAGAACTCGTGCGGGTAGCGGTCCAGGAATTCTTCGCGCAGGTTCACGCTGTCGAAGATCTCGCGGATGCGTTCGCGGCGATTTGCGGCGGGCATGCCGTGCAGGTGTTTCAGAGGCGCTTCCATCACCTGCCGGATCGTCTTGCGCGGGTTCAGCGAAGAGATCGGGTCCTGAAAGACGTACTGGATGCGCTTCCCGAAGGCCGCCGCGTCAGCATTGTCGAGAGCCTTGCCTTCGATCTGGATCGTCCCGGTCGAGGGTGACAACAACCCCACGAGCATCCGCGCCAGCGTGGATTTCCCGCAGCCGGATTCCCCAACGATGCCAAGGGTCTCCCCTTTGCGGACGGACAGCGTGATCGGGTGGACGGCCTTGACCGATCCGGTGGCCTTGCCCAACAGGGAGCGCCCCACCGGAAAGGTCTTCGACAGGTTGGAGAGGGTCAGGGCATCGGTCATTCGGCGGCCTCCGACAGCGGGGTTTCGGGGTGGAGGCAGCGCACGGCGTGCGAACCGACGCGCTCCAGCGGAATGTCGCCCTGGCGGCAATCGTCCTGCGCCTTCAGGCACCGGTCGGCAAAGGCGCACCCGGCCGGCAGCTTGTCGACGACGGGCGGCAAGCCGGCGATGGCTTCCAGCCGCCGCTTGCCCCCGCCCAGTTCCGGCACGCAGGCCATGAGCCGCGCGGTATAGGGGTGGCGGGGCGCCTTCAGGATCTCGTCGGTGGTGCCTTCCTCCACGATCCGCCCGGCGTACATCACCGCCACGCGGTCACACAGCTGCGCCACAACGCCGAAGTCATGGGTGATGAAGACGATGGCCAGCCCGCGCGAACGTCTGAGGTCATCGAGGATGGTCAGCACCTGCGCCTGCACCGTCACGTCGAGCGCGGTCGTCGGTTCGTCGGCGATGATCACGTCCGGCTCGTTGGCAAGCGCCATGGCGATGCCCACACGCTGACGCATCCCGCCCGACATTTCGTGCGGGTAGTCGGTGATGCGCTTGGCGGGGTTCGGAATGCGCACCGCTTCGAGCAGTTCGATGGCCTTGCGCTTGCCTTCCGCCTTGCCGATGGGGCGGTGGGACCGGATCGCCTCGATCAACTGATCGCCGACGCGGTAGAGCGGGTGCAGCGTCGCCAGCGGGTCCTGGAAGATGTATGCGACGTTCTTGCCGCGCATCGACCGGAGCTTGCGATAGGGCGCGCCGACGAGATCCTCTCCGTCGTAGCGCACCGCGCCCCCGGTGATGACGCCCGGGGGCGAGGCGACAAGTCCCATGACGGACAGCGCCGTGACCGATTTGCCGGACCCGGATTCGCCGATGATGCCAAGGCATTCTCCCTTCTCGACGTGCAGGTCGACACCGCCCACCGCACGGTAGATGCGGTCCTTGACGTGGAACTGGGTCTCCAGGTCCTGCACCTCCAGCAGACCCTTGCCCTCTGCCTGCGGGACGGGGTCGCGACGCTCCACCCGGGTCGCCGCCATCGGGCGCGACAGGGCGCCCGACTTCAGCCGGGGGTCCAGCGCATCGCGCACGCCGTCGCCCAGCAGGTTGATCGACATGACGATGATCAGGATCATCGCACCCGGCACGACAGAGGTATGCGGGTTGGTGATCAGCGCCGACCGCGCTTCGCCCAGCATCGACCCCAGATCGGCCTGCGGCGGCTGCGACCCGAGACCCAGGAACGACAGACCTGCGGTTTCAAGGATCATCCAGCCGATGGTGGTGGACATTGCGATCACGATGACCGGGATCACGTTCGGCAGGATTTCCGACAGGATGATCCGCGTGTTCGACAGCCCGGCAAGGCGCGCGGCATCCACGAACTCCTTGTGCGCGATGCCCACAGTGATGCCCCGGATGTTGCGCGCGAAGAAGGGCACGTTCACGACAGCCACGGCGATCAGCGCGTTCAGCAGGCCGGGACCAAGCGCCGCGACGATGGCCAGAGCCAGCAGGATGTAGGGAAAGGCCATCAACATGTCGACGCCGCGCATGATGATGTTGTCCGTCCGGCCTCCGTAGAAACCCGCGACGATCCCGATGGCCGCCCCGATGGTCGCCGCGGCGACGGCGGCGGCAAAGCCCACCGCCAGCGACAACCGGGTCCCGTACAGCAGGCGCGCCAGCAGGTCCCTGCCAAGGTGGTCGGTGCCCAGAAGCGCACCTTCCGAGAACGGCGGCTGGAACCGGAATGCGGTGTTGGTGACGTCGGGATCCTTCAACGGCAGCAGCGGCGTGACCAGCGCCAGCAGCACGACCAGCGACAGCACGATCCCTCCGGCGAGCGCCAGGCGATTGCGGGCGAGGAGTTTGAAGAAGGCGTTCATGTCTTGATCCTCGGGTCCAGAAGGCTTTGCGCCACGTCCACAAGAATGTTGAACAGGACGTAGCAGGCGGCGACGAAGACCACGCCTCCCTGCACCAGCAGGATGTCACGCTTCAGGATGGCATCGACCAGCATCCGCCCTACGCCGGGCCACTGAAAGACGATCTCGATATAGACGGCTCCCGACAGGACGAAACCCGCCTGGATGCCCAGCACCGGGATGATCGATACCATCGCGGCCTTCAGCGCATGGCGCCAGATCACGCCGCGCTCGTGCACCCCCTTGGCGCGGGCGGTGCGGATGAAGTCCTGCCGCAACACCTCCAGCATGGCCGACCGCGACAGGCGGGCAACGACCCCGGTGGCCACTACAGAGAGCGCAAACGCCGGCATGGCAAGGTGGTCGATCAGAACCCAGAGCGTCCGGTCGCCGTAGATCGGCCACATGCCGGAGACCGGGAACCATCGCAGGTTCACCCCGAACAGCAGGATCATCATCATGCCAAGGAAAAACGACGGGATGGAGATCCCCAGGAGGACCGCGAAGGTGATCCCCTTGTCCGCCCAACCGTACTGGTTCGCGGCCGAGATCACCCCCGCGACGATGCCGAACACGGCGCAAAGGACAAACGACGTCCCGGCCAGTACCAGCGTCCCGTTGAACCGTTCCAGCACCTCGTCGAGCACCGGCCGGTTCAGCGCGAAGGACTGTCCGAAATCCCCGGTCAACATGTTGCCGAGCCAGATGAAATACTGCGACACCAAGGGTTTGTCCAATCCGAGGTCGCGGTTCAGCTTCTCCACGTTCTCCGGAGTCGCATAGGACCCGAGGATCGCCGTCGCGGGGTCTCCCGGGATCATCGCCATGATCAGGAACACGATCACCGTGATGCCCAGCAGCACCGGGATCGCCGACACCAGTCTCTTCAGGATGTAGCCGGTCATCGCCGCGACCTCCTTCGCTCAAAGATAACGTCCCCGCCGGACAGGCGACATCGGCCCGTCCCTTCATCTTGGCACAAATACCTGCGGGGGGTCCGGGGGGCGGCAGCCCCCCGGCGGATCGGCGCGAAACGCGCCGATCCCTCAGTTCTTCACGACGTCGTCGAGCAGCAGGAAGAACGACGGCTGAAGGGTGAAGTTCTCCACCCGGTCGGAGGTCACGGCGTTCTGTTTCCAGTTGGCAACGAAAACCCAAGGCGCATCGTCCTGCACGATGGTCTGCATCTCCTTGTACAGTGCGGCGCGCTTGTCCTGATCGGTGGCGACACGGGCCTCTTCCAGCAATGCGTCGACTTCCGGATTGGAGTAGTACCCGGAATTGAAACCGCCCTTGTCGGGCCAGGCGTCGGTGCGTAGCGCGAGGAAGGGCAGGGTGTCCGGGTCGTTGGTCATCCACGCCATCTCGGCCATGTCCGCTTTGCCTTCGAGGCCGGGGTTCACCTCTCCGAGGAAGGTATTCCACTCGTAGGTCTCGATCTTCACGTCGAAACCCACGGCCTCCAGGTCCGCCTGGATCGCGGTGCCCATGGCGATGGGGTCGAGCATCCCGGACCCGCCTTCGGTCACGTAGAAGGTCAGCTCCGCCCCCTCGGCCCCGGCGTCGGCCAGCATCGCCTTGGCCTTCTCGGGGTCATAGGGATAAGGCTCCAGGTCCGGATTGTAGGCCCATGCGAAGGCCGGGGGTGTCGGGCCCGCGGCTACGTCCGCCGTGCCTTCCAGCACCTCGTTCACCAGCGCTTCCTTGTTGATCGCATAGTTCGCCGCCTGCCGAACGGTCTTGTCTGCGAAAGGGCCTTCCTTGGCGTTCAGGATCAGAAACCAGACGTGGGGTCCGGCCTGCTCGAAGACCTGGAAGGCGTCGGACTGGAACTCCGACAGCGCGACGGGGGGCACTTCGACCATGAGGTCGATCCCGCCGGCCAGCATCTCGGCGGTGCGGGTGTTGGCGTCGGTGATCGGACGGAAGACCACGGCCTGCAGCTCCGGCGCGCCATCCCAGTAGTCCGGGTTGGCCTCGACGACCACGGCCTCGTTCGACCGCCATTCGGCGAACTTGAAGGGGCCGGTCCCGGACGGGTTGCGGCCAAAGTCCGCGCCATACTGCTCCACCGCGGCGGGCGACACGATCAGGCCAGTGGGATAAGCGAGGTTCGACAGGAACGGCGCATAGGGGCTGCCGAGCGTGAACTTCACCGTCAGGTCGTCTATGGCCTCGACGTTCTCCACCGCTGAGAAGAAGAAAGCCAGCGGGAACGGGCCGGTGTCATGGTAGGGGTGATCCTCGTTCAGCATCCGCTCGAAATTGAACTTCACCGCCTCGGCGTTGAAGTCTGATCCGTCGTGGAACTTCACCCCCTCACGCAGCTTGAAGGTGTATTCGGTTCCGTCCTCGGAGATCTCCCAGCTTTCCGCCAGCGCTGGCTCCACCTCGAGAGTGCCGTCCTTGTAGCGCACGAGGCCGTCGTAGACGTTCATCAGGATGCGGAAATCGTTCACCGCAGTCACAGCCGCCGGGTCCAGCGCCTTGGGTTCCGCGATCTGGCCGACGATCAGCACGCCCGGGGGAGTCTGCGCCTGCGCACCCGGCACAGCGGCCAGGGTCAACGCCAGCGCCGTACCGGCAGCCATCAGGCTCCGGCGGGTCATCTTGAGTAGCGACATGGGTTTCCTCTCCTGTTTTTTCATCCGGACCGTCACCGGCTGCGGCTAATTTATCATGATAAATTGCAGTGGGCCAAATTTTCATGATAAATTCAAGTCCGACGACGAAAGGACCTATCCATGACAATTTCGATCCTCGCATACGACGAAAAAACGGGCGCTTGCGGGGGGGCGGCCACGACGGGCAGCCTGTGCGTTGGGGGGTGGGTCCTGCGTGGAGACGCCGAATCGGGCATGACCGCTTCTCAGGGATCACTCCCTTCCACGATGTGGGGCACGGATGCACTGGCGCTCATGCGCAGCGGTCTCCCGGCGGCAGAGGCGGTGGCGCGGGTCACCACGCCCGACACCGGGAAGGCAGAGCGGCAGATGTCGGCGCTCGACCTGACCGGGGCGACGGCGCATTTCACGGGCGGGAACAGCATCGCGGTCGCCGGTGCGCGCGAAGCGGCAGGAGTGGTGGTGGCCGGCAACCTTCTCGCCTCGGAAGCGGTGCTCGACGCCTGCCTCGAAGGGTTCTTGACCGCGACCGGCGGATTGGATGAACGGCTTCTGACGGCGTTGGAGACGGCCTCTCGCGCAGGGGGCGACAGCCGGGGTCTCCTGTCGGCGGCTCTGCTCGTGGTCAGCCGGTCGACGCCGCCGCTGACCCTTCGCGTCGACTATTCCGAAGCCCCGCTTTCGGCCCTTAGGGTCCTGCACGGTCACGCGACCAACGGTCTTTATGCCGACTGGTTGCACCACGTGCCGGTGACGGACGATCCCCATCGTGCGCTGCCGTTCGCCTCGACCGAACTGCCGATAGGCGAGACATGATGCGTCGCCAGTTCTGACGTGTGCAGGCGCAATTTCCGCTAAACGATGAACCGTTTCATCACTTCGGCTTCCTGATCTTCCATCATCTGCCGCGCCTGCTGCATGTGCTCGTGCATGATGCGCCGCGCGGCCTGTGCGTCGCCATCCCGCAGGGCGGCGATCAGGTCGATCTGGTGTTCGCGCCCGTTGCGCCAAAGATCGTGGTTCGGCTGTGTGTAGAGCCGCTTGTAGACCGTCAGGTCGGTCAGAATCTGCGCCATGAACCCGATGAAGAACCCAAGCATCGCATTCTCGCCGAAGTCCGCCAGGCGGGCGTGGAACCTGAGGGAGGAGACGTGCTGGATGCGTTCCTCCTCCGCATCCGCGGCGGGTTGGGCGTAGTCCTCCATGATCACGGACAGCTCCGCCAGTTGTTCCTCGGACAGGCGCCCGGCAAGGCTCGCCGCCATCTCCGGCTCCAGCGCGACACGCACCTGGTAGATGTCGTCGATGGTGACGTGCTGGAAGTAGAAGAAGTTCGCCAGCAGCGCCCGCGCCCTTTCACGCGAAACCTCACCGACAAAAAGACCGCCGCCCGGGCCGGTCTTGGTCTCCACCAGCCCCTGTGCCTGCAACAGCCGCAGCGCTTCGCGGATGGTGCCCTTCGACATGGCGAAGCGCTGGATCAGCTCGGTCTCGCCGGGAAGGCGGTCGCCCGGTTTCAACCCCTGTTCCACCACCCAGTCCTTGATCGCATCGGCCACCCGCACGGGGCGGGATCGGCGTTGGGGAGGGACGGGAACAGAGGTCATGGAATGCGGGCGTGACTGCTGGGACGAATGCTTTAAGATACCGAGTGAATCAATTTATCATGATAAATACAAGGGTGAGATGACCTACGGAGACACCGCCGCCACCCGATTGGACGCGATCGCGCGCGCCTCGGCAAGCGCCGAAGGTGTGACACGCCTGCCTTGGACGGAACACCACCGGGCCGCGCTCGATCAGATCGCGGCCTGGATGACCGAAGCAGGGTTGTATCCCGCGCTCGATGCTGCCGGAACGCTGGTGGGCCGCAGCCCGAACCCGGACGGCAAGCCGGTGCTGATGATCGGGTCGCATCAGGACAGCGTGCCCACGGGCGGTGGTTTCGACGGCATCATGGGCATCGCGCTTGGCTGTCTGGTGGCCGAGGCGCTGAAGGATCGCCTGCCCGCCTTGCCTTTCGCGCTCGAAATCCTGGCCTTCGCCGACGAAGAGGGGGTGCGTTTCCCGACTGCCTTGATCGGCCCGCGTGCTTTGGCCGGGACACTGAAGGCCGATGCACTGGACATGACCGACGTCAACGACGTGGCGATGCGTGACGCGATGCGGGCATTTGGTGTGGCGGTGGACGATATTGGCGCGGTGCGCCAGTCCCGGGGCGATGTCGTGGCCTACCTCGAAGCGCACATCGAACAGGGTCCAGTCCTGGAGGCCGAGAGCCTGCCGGTTGCCGCCGTCAGCGCGATCTGCGGGATTTCCCGGTTCGAAATACGAATCACCGGAGAGACCGGTCACGCCGGAACCGTGCCGATGGCCGGGCGGCGCGACGCGCTGGTGGCCGCGTCGCGGATCATCGCGGCTGTCAGCGACGCAGCGGTCCAGGTTCCGGACCTGCGGGCGACGGTGGGCACGCTGGCGCTGAAACCCGGCGCGGTGAACGCCATCCCGTCCGAGGTCCGCTTCCCGCTGGAGATCCGCGCACCGCAAGACACGCTGCGCGAGGCGTTCGAAACCGAGGCCATGGCGCTGGCCCGGGACATCTGTTTCGCGGCCAACTGCGATTTGAAGGCTGTCCAGACCTATGCGCAACCAGCCGCGGTTTGCGACCTGAGCCTCAGGCGAGCGCTGGAAACGGCGATCGGGAAGGCGGACGTCGTGCCGCTGACCATTCCATCGGGGGCGACGCACGATGCGTCTGCGATGGCCGACCTTTGCCCGATCGCGATGCTGTTCGTCCGCTGCCGGGGCGGGATCAGCCACCGGCCAGACGAATTCGCCTCCGCCGCCGACATGGACGTGGCGGTTCGGGTGATGGTGGATGCGATACTGGGCTACGAGGATGATCTTGGCTGAAAGGGCCGCCGCTGCGGTACGCGCGTCCTGTCGTCGCGAAGACGGGTGCCACTTTGTCGATGCGCATCGTAGGGCGGGGCTGTGTGCCGCCTTGCCCGGCGGCCACAATGTGCCCGGCAGGCACCCCTTTCCTTCGGCGTCGACTTGCGGTCCAGTGCGGGCATGCTGAACGGTTTGCGCATCCTTGAATTCGAAGCCCTCGGGCCTGCCCCCTTCGCCGCCATGCACCTTGCGGACTTGGGAGCGGAGGTGACCGTCGTACATCGCGCCACCCACGACAACCCGTCGAAACAGCCCCGGAACCTGCTCGACCGGGGCAAGCGGTCCATCGTGCTGGATCTCAAGGAGGCGGCGGATATCGCCGTCGCCAAGGCCTTGGTCCAGCGCTCGGACGCTTTGATCGAGGGGATGCGGCCGGGCGTGATGGAGCGGCTGGGCCTCGGGCCGGAGGTCGTGCATGCGCTGAACCCGGCTCTGGTCTACGGGCGCATGACGGGTTGGGGGCAGGACGGGCCCCGCGCGCTGCGGTCGGGGCATGACCTGAACTACGCCGGGCTGAGCGGGATGCTGTTCTACGGCGGTTTGCCAGGCGAGATTCCCGGGGTGCCGCCAACGCTGTTGGGCGACATCGGGGGAGGGGCGCTCTACCTCACCGTCGGCATACTGAGCGGCGTTCTGAACGCCAGGACGACGGGCAAGGGCTGTGTCGTGGATGCAGCCATCGTGGACGGGACATCGCACATGTTGTCCCTGCTCCTTTCGATGGGACCGATGTTCTCACGCGAGGCCCGCGGACAATCTCTTCTGGATGGGCCGCACTGGTCGCGCTGTTATGTTTGTGCCGATGGGGGCCATGTCGCGGTGCAATGCCTCGAACCGAAGTTCTATGCCGAGTTTCTGGAGGTCATGGGGCTGCGCGACGATCCGGGCCTTGCCGATCAGTTCGACCCCAAGCAATGGCCGGTTCAGACGGCGCGGCTGGCGGGCCTGTTCGCTGCCCGGTCCCGAGACACATGGACGGCACTGTTCGAGGGCTCCGATGCCTGTGTGGCGCCGGTGCTGAGCCCTGCGGAGGCGCAGGAAGATCCCCATATCGCCGCGCGGGGGATCTGGCGGGAGGGCGTGCCCGCGCCTGCCCCGCGATTCGACGGCGCGACACGGCCAACGGGCGACATAGCCCTGAGGGGCGCCCATGGCGCGGAGATCCTTGAAACCCTGCGACAGGAAGGCTTGATATGACTTCGGACAGGATGCCGGCCGAAGACTTCGGCAGGCTTTTGCAGGCGCGGGCCTCGTGCCGTGCATTCACTGACGAGCCCGTCGACCCGGCGCTGGTCGAGGCGGCCCTTCGAGACGCGCAGCAGGTGCCGTCCTGGTGCAATTCGCAACCGTGGGAAGTGCACGCGTGTGGGCCGGAGGAGACCGCCCGACTGGCCACGGCGTTTTTCGACCACGCGCAGTCGGGGGCTCACGCCTCCGACATCCCTTTTCCGAAAGCCTGGGACGGGGTCTACAAGGAGCGGCGCCGGACATGCGGTTGGCAGCTTTACGGTGCGCTGGGGATCGAGAAGGGCGACCGTGTGGCCTCTGCCCGGCAGATGCAGGAGAACTTCCGTCTCTTCGGTGCCACCGGATTCCTTTTGATCACGACCCCGAAAGTGCTGGGCGCCTATGGCGTGCTGGACTGCGGGGCATATGTGACCGCCGTGCTTCTGGGGCTGGAGGCGCGGGGCATCGGCGCCGTGGCCATGGCCTCTGTCGCGGGCTTCTCACCTTTCATGCGGGAGTGGTTCGACGTGGTCAGCGACCGTGACGTGCTGTGCGGGATCGCCTTCGGAACGCCGGAACGCGCGCACCCGGCAAACAGTTTCCGTACTGAACGCGCCAGCCCGCAAGAGGTTGTGCGCTGGAGGTGAAGCGGGTGGCGAACCCGGCCCTGTCCGGGCCGGAACCCGCACCCTACATCTTGCAACGCTTTGGAATCAGGCCTCTTCCAGGCGGTCCGTGGCCGGGGGCGGGGTTGGTCCCAGCGCAGTGATGCGGTCGTACAGGTCCTTGTCCATCGGCCATTTCATGGCCGCGAGCGACGGGCGAAGCTGTGCCTCTGACCGGGCCGACAGGATCGGTGCAGGACGGGACGGATGCCGAGCGATCCAGGCCACCGCCAGCGTCGCGGCGTCGGTTCCGATCTCTTCGGCCAGATCGGCAAGTGCCCTGGCGGTCTCGTGCATCTGCGCCTCGCCGTATCGTTTGGCATAACGTTCATCGGTGGCCAGACGCCCGCTCTCGCCGCGTGCGTATTTGCCGGTCAGGAGCCCACCGCCCAGCGGCGAGTAGGGCACCGGGAGGATGCCTTCGGACTGGCACATGGGGAGGATTTCGACCTCGGCCTGCCGCTTCACCAGGTTGTACATCGGCTGGATGACATCGATCTTGGTGCCAAAGCCGTGGGCCGTGGCCTGGGCCTTCATCACCTGCCAGGCGGCGTAGTTGGAAACACCGATGTAGCGAATCGTCCCCGCGCCCCGCAGTTCCGCCAGGGTTTCGAAAGTCTCTTCCAGCGGTGTGTCGGCATCCCAGCGGTGCATGTAGTACAGGTCGATCGTGTCCATGCCGAGACGTTTCCGGCTTTCGTCCAGCGTTGTCAGGATGTTGTGGCGGGAGGCGCCGCCCGGAAAACTGGCTTTGGTCGCGATGAACAGCTTTTCGCGTTCCACCGCGGCGAATCGGCCAAGCAGGGTTTCGGAGGCGCCGTCGGTATAGACGTATGCGGTGTCGAAATGGCGGATGCCTGCGGCGCGGCAGGCTTCGAACATCTCGGCACTGGCGCGTTCGTCGGCGGATCCGCCGAACTGCATGGTGCCAAAAGCGAAGCGGGCGGGCGTGTCGCCCGAGATCGTGGTCAGGGTCATGACCGGACAGTCGCACGGCGCGGGCTCTGCGGGAAGCGGGATGTGAGGCGGGGGGCCGCCGGGCATGACCGACGGCAGATGCGACGTTTGTCGGATAAGGGGGAAATGCCTTTCGGCCAGTAGGTTAGAGCGCAGGCTGGGGCGCTTACGGGCAAGGCCGGCGCACGGGACTCGACAGACTCACGGTGGGCGGGCAGGCTGTCGGGGAGGAGGAGTTTCATGAAAGCTCTTTGCCTGACCCTGTCCGTCGTTTGCGCTGTTCCCGTTTGGGCGGGGGAGAGTTGTACCGAGGATGCGATGATCGTGTTCGACGGGTCGGGGTCGATGGCAGAGATGGGTTTCAATGCCATCGGCGAGCCGCGAATCGTTCAGGCGCGGCAGGCGATGCGCCAGGTGCTGCCGGATATCGCGGTGCTGCGGCGGCTGGGGCTTGTGATCTATGGTCCCGGTGGCGACCGGACCTGTCGGAACGTCGATCTGCGCCTGACGCCCCAATGGCAGGCGGATGCGCCTATTATCTCGGAAATCGAAGGGCTTAGACCGGCGGGCGGGACGGCCCTCACGGACGGTGTGCGGCTCGCGGCAGAGACGCTCGACTATCGCAATGTGCCGGGTGCGGTGGTGCTGGTGACGGACGGGAAAGAGACCTGCGGCGGGACTCCGTGCCAGTTGGCGGCGGAGTTCGCGCGGGAGGCGCCGGGGCTGACGGTGCATGTGATCGGCTTCAAGGTGCGGGGCGACCATTGGGACTGGAGCACGCCCGACGCGCCGGGCGAGAGCGTGGCCCGCTGCCTTGCCGACGATACCGGCGGGCAGTACCTGAGCGCCGAGACGGTGGATGAACTGGTCGGCGCGCTGCGCGTCACTTTGGGGTGCAACGTATTCGGATCTTTGGACAATTTCACGGCGACAGAGTTCGGCGGCCATTGGGGTGCAGGTCAGGCCAGCCAGCGGTGAAGGACGTGGCCCAGAACGATGCGCACCGTCTTTTCTTTGCGCCCGGGCGCTGGGCGTGGGCCGGTTGAAAGGGCGCAAGACGCAGGTCGCCGCCGAGGGTTAACGCATCTTCATCTCTCAGCCGCGAGGTGGCCCCGTTAACGCAGCGCACGCCCGGGGTGACGGAACGTGCGCCGCCGCGCAACGGGGCAGGTTTTGTGCGCCTCCCGCCCACGACATCAAGGCGCAAGGAAACCTTCACGCAGATGAACGCGCCGTTACCGGTGAACCGGCCGGTTGTTAACCTTTTCCAATGTGCGGTGCGCAACGGACCGGGAAAGGTGGTTAACGGGCGGATGTGCCGCACGCCGCGCGCCACCGTATTTCCTTTGACTCGACCCGCTGTACCGACCGACACTTTTGCAGCTTCCGGGAGAGTGACCATGAAACGCATTCCGACCCTTTCCGTTTTCGCCACCCTGGCCATGACCGCACCGGGTATGGCGCCTGCCGCCGATCCGGCCTTCGACTGCGGCAAGGCCAGTGGCACCGTCGAGGAGATGATCTGCGCGAACGACGGGCTGGCCGAACTCGATCGCGAGATGGCGCGACTTTACGGGCTTGCGGTGAACGACCCGGACCTTGGGCAAGAGCGGCTGGATCGGTTGAAGGCGATGCAACGCGGCTGGATCAAGGGCCGCAACGACTGCTGGAAAGCCGACAGCGTGGAGGGCTGCGTGGCCGAAAATTACGCCATGCGGATGCATGAGCTGCGACTGGGGTATGGCAACACCCGGTCGGATGACGAAGCGGGCATTACCATCGGGCCGCTGGCCTTTGTTTGCGGCGGGCTGAAGGCCGGGATCTCGGCCGTCTTCGTAAACGGGGCGGAGGGGCTGGTCTCTCTCAGGTGGGACGACAGGAGCCTGGCGCTGACGCAGGCGGTCTCCGGGTCCGGGGCACGCTATGAGGGTGAGAGTTTCGACGGGATCTACGAGTTCTGGACCAAGGGGCCGGAGGCGTTGTTCACCACGCCCGCCACGGGACAGTTGAACTGCATCGAGGACGATATCGGCTGAGGGTCCGGGGCAGAAGGCCGCTTCGGGGCTTTCTGCAAGGATCGTATGGCGCCGCACCCTTGGGGATGCGGCGCCGGTGGCTTACGCGCTTACTGCGGGATTTCCGCGTCGATGCCTTCGACATAGAAGTTGAGGCCCGCGAGGTCGCCGTCGGAGGCGGTTTCGCCTTCGGCCAGCCAGACGGAGCCGTCGGCCTTGTTCAGCGGACCGGTGAAGGGGTGGTACTCGCCAGAGGCGATGCTTTCCTTCAGGGCCAGCGCTTCGGCCTTCACGTCTTCGGGCACGGCGTCGGTGATTTCGCCGATGCCGACCATGCCTGCGCCGATGCCGTCCCAGGTGTTGTCCGATTCCCAGGTGCCGTCCATGACTGCCTGGATGCGGTCGATGTAGTAGGGCGCCCAGTTGTCGATGATCGAGGAGACGCGCGGTGTCGGTGCGTATTCGATCATGTCGGAGGCCTGGCCGAAGGTGATGACGTCACCGGCTTCCTGCGCGGCGGCCTGCGGCGCGGTGGAATCGGTGTGCTGGAGGATCACGTCGGCGCCGTTCTCGATCAGCGCGCGGGCGGCGTCGGCCTCTTTCGCCGGATCGAACCACGTGTAGGCCCAGATGATCGAGAACTCGACATCGGGGTTCACCTTCTTGGCGTGGATGTAGGCGGAGTTGATGCCGCGGATGACCTCGGGGATCGGGAAGGAGGCGATGTAGCCGATCTTGTTGGTCTTGGTCATCTTGCCCGCGATATGGCCCTGGATCGCGCGGCCTTCGTAGAAGCGGGCGGAGTAGACACCGACGTTGTCGGCGGTCTTGTAGCCGGTGGCGTGCTCGAACTTCACGTTCGGGAACTTCTCGGCCACGGCCATGGTCGGGTCCATGTAGCCGAAGGACGTGGTAAAGATGATGTCGGCGCCGGACAGGGCCATCTGGGTGATCGCGCGTTCGGCGTCGGCGCCTTCGGGCACGCTTTCCTGGAAGATGGTCTTCACCTTGTCGCCGAAGTGCTCTTCGACGGCGAGGCGGCCCTGGTTGTGTTCGTAGGTCCAGCCGCCGTCACCGACGGGGCCCACGTAGATGAAACCGGCGGTCACCGGGTCCTGTGCAAAGGCGGCCTGTCCGAGCGTAAGCGCGAGTGCGGCGGTGGTCAGCAGGGTTCTGCGGTTCATGTTTCAACTCCCTTGGTTGTCTTTTGGGCGGTGTGTTGTTGAACGGTGGTTCCGGGGCGGGGCCCGGTGTCTTTGGCCTTGGGTCAGGTGGTCGCGTGGAACGGCCGCCCGAGCGAGGCCGGCGCGCCATGATGGCCGCGCGCGGAGATGATGACCAGCACGAGGATCGTGACGATGAACGGCGAGGCCGAGAGCAGCGCGACGGGCACGTTGGCGCCGGCGGCCTGCAGGTTCAGTTGCAGCACGTTGATCCCGCCGAAGAGGTAGGCGCCGATCAGCACGCGGCCCGGACGCCAGGAGGCGAAGACCACGATGGCAAGTGCGATCCAGCCGATCCCGGCGGTCATGCCCTCGGTCCATTGCGGGACGCGGACGAGCGAGATGTACGCGCCGCCGAGGCCCGCGCAGGCGCCGCCGAAGAAGATCGCGGCCAGCCGGATCAGCACGACCTTGTAGCCGAGCGCGTGGGCGCTGTCGTGGCTTTCGCCGACGGCGCGCAGGATCAGCCCGGCGCGGGTGAACTTGAGGAAGGCCCAGACGCCGAGCACCAGCAGCAGCGAGAGGTAGACCATGATGTCGTGGCTGAAGAGCATCCGGCCGACGACCGGCAGGTCCGACAGCACGGGAATGTCGAGCTTGGGGGTCGGCGGGGACTTCATGCCTTCGTAGGACTTGCCCACCAGCGACGACACGCCCAGCCCGATCATCCACAGCCCGAGGCCGGTGGCCACCTGGTTCGACAGCAGGAACTGCGTCAGGAGGCCGAACGCCATGGAGAAGATCGCCGAGGCGATGGCGGCGGCGAGGAAGCCGAGGAACGGCGAGCCGGTGCTGACGGCGGTGGCAAAGCCGGTGACGGCGCCGATGATCATCATGCCCTCGACGCCGAGGTTCAGGACGCCGGCCTTTTCCACGACCATCTCTCCGATGGCGGCCAGCAGGATCGGCGTGGCCGAGACCATGATGGAGGCCACGAGGAGGATCGGGTTGATGCTGCTCAGGTCCATTGCGCTTGCCTCGTCATGGTTTCACCGGCGGTCGGGCCGCCCAGGGGCAGGGCCGGACATGCGGCCTGAAGGATGGACAGGTCTCGCGGTGTCTTGCGGGGCCGCTTCCCCGTCTCGTTGATCGCACCGGCCCAATGGCGGCACGCCAGAGGCGTGAGCGCCGTCAGGAGGCCGAGCCCCCTGCATGATCCGGCGGCGAGGATGGAGTGGATCGCCGAAGCCGGGCCAAGGAGGCCGATGAGTGACGTGACCCGGACGCGTGCAAAGGCCGCGACGAAGGCCGCAATGGCTGCATGGCCAAGGGGTACGGCGGGGGACCCTGTCATGCCACCCCCTTCACGCCGAAGCGCAGCCGGTAGTTGATGAACACGTCCGTGCCCAGCAGGAAGAACAGGAGCATCCCCTGGAAAAGCTGGATGGACGCGCCCGGGAGGCCCAGCATCAATTGCGCCAGTTCGCCGCCGATATAGGTCAGCGCCATCAGCAGCCCTGCCAGCAGGATGCCGATGGGGTTCAGCCGCCCGAGGAACGCCACGATGATCGCGGTGAAGCCGTAGCCGGAGTTGAAGTCGATGCTGATCTGGCCCGCGGGGCCGGACACCTCGAACAGCCCGGCCATGCCCGCCAGCAGCCCCGAGAGGCCAAGGCACAACAGCACGATCCGCGCCGGGTTCACGCCCGAGAAGCGCGCCGCCCGGGGCGCCTCGCCGGTCAGGCGGACCTGAAAGCCCAGCATGTGACGCGACAGCATGACGTAGGCAAAGATCACCGCGATCAGCGCCGCGACCACGCCCCAGTGGGCACCGGTGCCCGCGAAGATCTCGGCATTGTGGGCGGCGTCCCATTGTTTCAGGTTGCGCGAGCCGGGAAAGCCCATGCCTTCTGGATTGCGCAGAAGGCCGGTGGAGACAGAGCCGAGGATGGTCTCGGCCACGTAGACCAGCATGAGCGAGACGAGGATCTCGTTGGTGCCGAGCGTGGTGCGCAGGATCGCCGGGATCATCGCCCAGGCCCAGCCGCCAAGCGCGCCGGCAATGATCATCAGCGGGAAAATCAGCGGGCTTTCGGACGGGTAGAAGGCAAGGCCCGCCGCCGCGCCGCAGATCGCGCCCATGATGTACTGGCCTTCGGCGCCGATGTTCCAGATCCCGGCCTTGAAGCCGATCGACAGGCCGATGGCGATCAGGATCAGCGGCGCAGCCTTCACCAGAAGCTGCGGGCGGGAATAGGCGGCGAACTGCGGGTGGAAAAGCGGGTCCCAGAACAGCGTGCGGATCGCCTCGAACGGGTTGGCGCCCAATGCGGCAAACAGCGCGGCCCCGGCGATCATGGTCAGCAGCACCGCGATCACCGGCGTCAGCGCGGACCAGAGGCGGGACGGCTGCGGGCGTTTCTCCAGCCGGATCATGCGGCGGCTCCGGCGGAGGGCAGGGCCGTCCGGGCGGGGGTCTGCGGGTCAGGCGTGCACATGGGCCACCTCCATGTCGTGTGCGCCGCCCATCATCAGGCCGATCTTCTCGGTATCGAGGTCGGAGACGGGACGCGTGGCGGAAAGGCGGCCTTCGTTCAGGGCGCCGAAACGGTCGGAGATTTCCATCAGCTCGCCAAGGTCCTGGCTGATGACGACGACGGCGCCGCCCCGGGCCGCCACGTCGAGGATCGACTGCCGGATAAACGCGGCGGCGGCGGCGTCGACGCCCCATGTCGGCTGGTTGAGGATCAGCACATCGGGGTTCTGCGCGATCTCGCGACCGACAACGAATTTCTGCAGGTTCCCGCCGGACAGCGCCCGGGCGGCGGTGCCGGGGCCGGGGGTGCGCACGTCGAAATGGCTGATGACCTCCTCGGCGAAGGTCTGCGTCTTCGACCAGTTGATGAAGCCGCTCTTCACCAGACCCTTGCGCAGGGCGGCGGTGAGCACGGCGTTCTCCGTCAGGCTCATGTCGGGGGCCGCGGCGTGGCCCAGGCGTTCCTCCGGTCCGGTCAGCAGCCCTTCGGCGCGGCGGAAGGCGGGACCCTGGCGGGCCACGTCCTGTCCTTTCAGGAACAGCGTGCCGGGGGCCGAGAGCCGTTCGCCCGACAGCGCCATCAGCAGTTCGTCCTGGCCGTTGCCCGCGACGCCGCCGATGCCCAGCACCTCGCCGCCGCGGACCTCGAAGGTCACGCCCCTGAGCGGCGTGCCGAAGGCGCCGGGGGCGGGCAGGGACAGGTCGCGCGCCTCAAGCAGCACGTCGCCCTTTTCGGTGGCGCGGGATTCGGGCGTGGCGAAGGTGGTGCCGACCATCATCTCGGCCAGTTCGCGGGCGGTGGTGTCGGCGGGCGTGCATGTGTCGACCAGCTTGCCCCGGCGCAGGATCGTCGCGGTATCGCAGAGCGCGCGGATCTCTTCCAGCTTGTGCGAGATATAGAGGATCGAGGTGCCTTCGGATTTCAGTTGCCGCAGGGTGTCGAACAGGATGTCCACCTCCTGCGGGGTCAGCACCGACGTGGGTTCGTCCATGATCAGCAGGCGCGGATCCTGAAGCAGGCAGCGGATGATCTCGACCCGTTGGCGTTCGCCTGCGGACAGCGTGCCGACCGTGCGCGACGGGTCGAGCGGCAGGCCGTAGGTTTCCGAGACCTCGCGGATCTGCCGGGCGAGATCGCCCATGGGTGGCGGGGTTTCCATCCCGAGCGCCACGTTCTCCGCCACGTTCAGCGCGTCGAAGAGGGAGAAGTGCTGAAAGACCATGGCGACGCCGCCCTGCCGTGCCTCGGACGGTTTGGCGGGCCGGTAGGGATTGCCGTCGAGCGTCATGGTCCCGCTGTCGGGTTTGACCAGCCCGTAGATCATCTTGACCAGCGTCGACTTGCCCGCGCCGTTTTCGCCCAGCAGGGCGTGAATCTCGGAGCGGCCGATGTCGAAGGACACGTCGCTGTTGGCGATCACGCCGGGGTAGGCCTTCGTCAGGCCGTCGATGCGGAGGAGGGGATCGTCCACTGTTGATCTTTCTCACTGTCGAGGCGGAGTATCTGCGCGGCAACGCCGATGGCAATGGCCTGCGGGTGCTTGCCAAGGGCTTTGTGCCCGATCGGACAGCAGATGCGGCCTATTTGGGCATCGGTGTGGCCGAGATCGCGCAGGCGGCGGGTGAAGCGGGCGCGCTTGGTGTCCGACCCGATCAGCCCGCAAAAGGCAAAGCGATGCGACAGGGCGGCGTGGCACAACGCGAGGTCGAGCGCATGGCTGTAGGTCAGGATCAGGTGGTGCGCGTCGGGCGGTGCGTGGCGCATCAGGCGCTGCGGATCGGGATCGGGGAGGGTCGTGACGCCTGCGGGTATGGCCTCCGGGAAGCGGTCGGGCGCGGTGTCGATCCAGGTGATCGCCACGTCGGGCAGGGGGGACAGGGTGGCGACCAGCGCCCGGCCGACGTGGCCCGCGCCCCAGATCCACAGGGGGCGGCGCGGCGGGGTCATGGGTTCGACCATCCAGTCGCCCAGCAGCTGCGGCGCGGGGGCCTCGCCTTGCGCGCGGGCGCGATCCGTGAGGCGGCGGACCGGCAGCGGCGCCTCGCCGGGGCCGCGCGCATAGACGGCGGCGGGATGGGGCAGCGTGTCGGCGGTGAAGTGCTCGGTCAGCAGGGTCACGGCGCCGCCGCAGCACTGGCCAAGCGCGGGGCCGAGCGGATGGCGGCTGAGACCCGTGCGGGAGAGGGCGTGTTGCGCCGCCTCCAGCTCAAGCGCGCCGCCGCCGATGGTGCCGTCCTGCCCGAAACCCTCCGGAGTGGCCCAGACCAGCATGGCGGCGCCAGTTTCGCGCGGGGTGGAGCCTTGCGTCGCCGCCACCACGACCCGCGCGACCCGGCCATGTGCGGCGCAGGCGCGGGCGAGGACGTCGCGGTCGAAGCTCATGCGCCGTCCTCGCCGCGCACCCGGCGCACCGCCATCAGCAGCCGTTCCGGCGTGGCGGGCGCGTCGAGCGCGGGATAGTTCGGGCCGCAGAAGCTGAGCGCGTCCGACAGCGCGAGGAAGTTGGAGATGCCCAGCATCAGGGGCGGCTCGCCCACCGCCTTCGAGCGGTAGATCGTCGGCTTCACGTTGCGCCCGTCCCAGAGCGCCACGTTGAACACGTCGGGCCGATCGGAGCAGGCGGGGATCTTGTAGGTCGAGGGCGCGTGGGTCCTGAGGCGGCCCTCGTCGTCCCAGACCAGCTCTTCGGTCGTGAGCCAGCCCGCGCCCTGCACGTAGCCGCCTTCCACCTGTCCGATGTCGATGGCCGGGTTCAGGGAACTGCCCGCATCGTGCAGGATGTCGGTGCGCAGGGTGCGGTTCTCGCCGGTCAGCGTGTCGAGCACGACCTCGGTGCAGGCGACGCCATAGGCGAAATAGTAGAACGGGCGGCCCTGACCCTTCACCCGGTCCCAGGAGATGTCGGGCGTGGCATAGAAGCCGGTGGCGGACAGCCCGACGCGGCCCTGGTAACACTGCGCGGCGGCTTCGGCGAAGGTCAGCCGCGTGTCGCCCACGGTCACATGGCCGTCGGCGAAGGTGACCTTTTCGGCCTGGGCGTCGTGCAGGCGGGCCAGGTGCGCGGCCATGGCATTGCGCAGCTTGGCGCAGGCATTGGCGACGGCGGCGCCGTTCAGGTCGGAGCCGGAGGAGGCGGCGGTGGCCGAGGTGTTCGGCACCTTGGCGGTGTCGGTGGCCGTGATGCGCACGGCGGACATGGGCACGCCGAGGATCGTCGCGGCCACCTGCGCCACCTTCTGGAACAGGCCCTGACCCATCTCCGTCCCGCCGTGGTTCAGTGCGATGGAGCCGTCCTGATACACATGCACCAGCGCGCCGGCCTGATTGAGGTGCGTCAGCGTGAAGGAAATGCCGAACTTCACCGGAGTGAGCGCGATGCCTTTCTGCAGGATCGGGTTCTGGGCGTTCCATTCCTCGATCGCGGCGCGGCGGTCGTGGTAGTCGCATGAGGCGACCAGCGCCTCGGTCATTTCGTGCAGCAGGAAATCCTCGACCGGCTGGCCGTAGGGCGTCGTCTGCACACCTTCGGGCGCGGGCGGGGCTTCGCCTTCGGGGCCTGCCTGCGTGTCCCCGCGCGAGGTGTGTTCGACGGACGGATCGGGGGCGTGGTGCTGTCCGTGATCGGTGGAGATGTCCTCTGGCCGGCCCGGCGCGGTGACGGCGGGCGCTTCGGCCGCGTCCACGGGCGCGGCGGCGTAGTAGTTGGCCTGCCGGACCGCCAGAGGGTCCAGACCCAGCGAATGGGCGATGTGGTCCATCACCCGTTCGATGCCGACCATGCCCTGCGGGCCGCCGAAACCGCGGAAGGCGGTGGCGGACTGGGTGTTGGTCTTCAGCCGGTGGCTTTCGATGCGGACGGCGGGCAGGTGGTAGGCGTTGTCGGCGTGCAGCATCGCCCGGTCGGCGACGGGCAGCGACAGGTCCTGCGCCCAGCCACAGCGGGCGTATTGCAGGAACTCGATGCCCTGGACCCGGCCCGCGTCGTCGAAGCCCACACGGTAGTCGATGCGGAAATCGTGGCGCTTGCCGGTGATGGTGAAATCGTCGTCCCGGTCGTAGCGCATCTTGGCCGGGCGGCCCGTCGCCGCGGCCACGACGGCGCAGGCGATGGCCAGCGCGTTGCCCTGGCTTTCCTTGCCGCCGAAGCCGCCGCCCATGCGCCGCGTTTCCACCCGGACCTTGTGCATGTTCAGGTGGAGCGCGTGGGCGACCTTGTGCTGGATCTCCGTCGGGTGCTGGGTGGAGGAGATGACGTGCATGTCGCCGTCTTCCAGCGGGATGGCGGCGGCGGCCTGGCCTTCGAGGTAAAAGTGTTCCTGCCCGCCGATCTCGATCACGCCGTGCAACGCGTGCGGGGCGGTTCCGATGGCCGCCGAGGCGCCGCCCTTGGACCAGATCACCGGCCCGCCCTCGAAGCGGCTGTCGGCGGCGAGGGCATCGTCGACGGTGAGGATCGGCGCCTCTTCCTCGGTCTCGATCCCGGCCAGGCGGGCGGCGCGGCGGGCGGCGAGGTGGCTGGTCGCCGCCACCAGGAAGAGCGGCTGGCCGAGATAGTGGATCGTGCCGTCGGACAGCATCGGCTCGTCGTGGTTGGAGGGCGAGCAGTCGCAGTCCGACGGCAGGTCGGCATGGGCCCAGACGCCCACCACCCCCGGCGCGGCGCGCACCGGATCGAGGTCGAGCGCGGTCAGCGTGCCGCGCGCGATGGGCGACAGCCCGAAGGCCAGGTGCAGCGCGCCTTTGGGCAGCGGGATGTCGTCGGTGTAACGGGCCTGCCCGGTGACGTGCAGGTGTGCGGTGTCATGTGGCAGCGGAGCGCGGACGGTCATGGTGCGGTGCCCCCCGGCAGGCTGCCGTGACAGGAAGAGTGAGTATTTGGAAAGCAGAGAAACAGGGGCGCGCGCCCGGAATGGCGGCCGGATTGGCGGCGGGGGGCGCGGTTCGGTGCACGGGTCATGGCGTCACCTTCAGCACGTCGGTCTTCGCGCCGATCTGGTCGAGGTACACACGGGAGAGCATGTTGCAGGCGGCGGTGATGCGGTAGTCGGCGGAGGCGCGCATGTCGGACATCGGCTGGAAGTCCGCCTCCCAGGCGTCCCATGCCTCGATCAGGGTCTGGTCGTCCCAGGGCTGGCCGGTGATCGCCTGTTCGACGTGGGTCGCACGTTTCGGCGTGGCCGCCATGCCGCCGAAGGCGATGCGGGCGTCGGAGACGATGCCGTCCTCGACGGTGATGTTGAAGGCGCCGCAGACGGCGGAAATGTCCTGGTCGAAACGTTTCGACAGCTTGTAGACGCGCAGCCGGTCGGGCTGGCGGGGGATGGATATCGCTTCGACGAATTCGCCGGGGCGGCGGTCCTGCTTGCCGTAGGCGATGAAGAAGTCTTCGAGCAGGATCTGCCGGGCGCCGTCCCGGTGGCGCAGGTGCAGCGTGGCCCCCAGTGCGATCAGGGCGGGCGGGTTGTCGCCGATGGGCGAGCCGTTGGCGACATTGCCGCCGATGGTCGCGGCGTTGCGCACCTGGGCGGAGCCGTAGCGGCGGATCATCTCGGCGTAGCTGGGGTGGTGGTCGGCCATCAGGTCGCGCACGCGGTCCATGGTGACGCCGGCGCCGATGGTGATGGTGTCATCCGTGACTTCGATCTGCTGGAGGTCGGTGCAGCGGTTGAGGAAGATCAGCGGCTGCGGCCGTTTCAGCGCCTTCGTCACCCAGAGGCCGACGTCGGTGGCGCCCGCCACCAGCGTGGCGTCGGGGTGCGCGGCGCAGAGGTCGGCCAGCGCGTCGGCGGTTTCGGGCGCGTACTCCTGCGGTGCGGCGTCGGGCGGGGTGTCCGTCATGTGGCCGGGAACGTCGGCAGAGGTGGCGGCGCGGGCGGCCCGGACGATGGGCGCGTAGCCGGTGCAGCGGCACAGGTTGCCCGCCAGCGCGTCGTCATGGGCGTCGTCGCCGTTCAGGTGCGCCACCGCCATGGAGACGATGAAGCCCGGCGTGCAGAAGCCGCATTGCGAGCCATGCAGTTCGACCATCGCTTCCTGCACCGGGTGCAGCGTGCCGTCGGGGGCGGCGATGCCTTCGACGGTGCGCACCGCCTTGCCGTGAAGCTGCGGCAGGAACAGGATGCAGGCGTTCAGCGCGCGGGCGCCGCGGTTGTCGGTCACCATGACGGTGCAGGCGCCGCAGTCGCCTTCGTTGCACCCTTCCTTGGTGCCGGTCAGGCCGCGTTCCTCGCGCAGCCAGTCGAGAAGCGTCGCCGTCGGGGAGACGTCCACGAGGCGCACGCTCTCTCCGTTCAGAAGAAAGGTGATGTCCATTCAGAAAGCCCGCCGCCTTACCTTTTTGCCCCGCCGTTCCCGACGGAGTGTGCGCCCTCGATGCGGCGTAGAAAGCGCACAATTGTCCCTCTTGAGCTCAAGCTAGGCGGGCGAAAACCGGCTTGGCAAGGGGTTTTTGCCTTTTATTGCGCCATGCGCGCGCGAGGTGCCTGTTTGCAAGGCTGCGCTTCCCGCCAGCCCCGGGGGGCGGCAACGGCATGCTGTCCAGCGTTGATTTAACTCAGCTTATAGTTGCTGTCGTTCGGTTGGCATGGCCGGTGTCGGGCTGTCGGATACCGCGCTGTCGCGGGCCGGGTCGACGCTTTGGCCGCCGCCAGATGGATGTGGCGACGGCGGTACACAGGTCTTCGGTGCCTGTCAGGCGTTGGCGGGGGCGGTCGCGACACGCACGAGCGTATCGAGCGCGCCGCTCCAGCCCTGCGTGTAGTCTTCGAACAGCTCGGGTCCGGCGAAGCTGGCGATCTGGAGCGTCACGGTCAGATGTGTCCCGCCGTCCCGCGCCGCGATGTCGTGGGTGCAGAGCGATGCCGACAGGAGGTCCCCGCCGATGATCAGCGACTCCGTCGACACGAGGCACTCGGGATCGACGCGGTGGAAGGCGGTGTGCGTCTCGAACTCCGGCGCTTCCTTCGGGCCGCAGCGGGTCTTTTCATGGCCGCCGGGTCGGCAGTCGAAGGCGTCGATGATGACAACCGCAGTGTCGGAGGGCGCGCCCCATGCCTCGCGCCCGTCCTTCGTCGTCAGGAGCCGGAACAGCCGGTCGGGGGCGCAGGCGATCTGCCGTTCCAGCGTCATGGTGGTGAAGTCCGTCATTCTCTGTCCTCCTGTTCGAGACGTTCCGCAAGAAGGGCCAGCCGGTCGAGCCGCCCCTCCCAGATGTTGCGCTGGCGGATGAGCCAGTCTTCGGCGGCGGCCAGCGGTGCCGGTTCGATGTGGACCATGCGGGTGCGCCCGGTCTTGATCGAGCGTACGATGCCCGCCGCCTCCAGCTTGTTGAGGTGCTTGAGGAAGGAGGGCAGGGCCATGTCGTGACCGTCGTGCAGGTCGGAGACGGCGGCCGGTCCGCGCGCCAGCCGTTCGATCACGGCCCGGCGGGTCGGATCGGAGAGCGCGGCGAAAAAGGAATCGAGATGCTGAGCCATATGGATAGGTATCCACTTGGATAACTATTAGTCAAACGGAAAGTTAGCCAACCGGAAAGGTTTCCCCGGAAGGCTTGAGGGATCAGGTCTTGTCGGAGAGGTCGGAAAGCCCGTCGCGCAGGATGGCGATTTCGTCGGCCACGGGGCCGGAGGGGCAGGCGGCGCTTTCGGACCACGCGCTGAACCGGGCGAGAAGCGGCAGGAAGGTCGCGATCTCGTCGCGGGTCCAGTCCTGCAGGTAGCTGCCCAGCACGAGGAACTTGTAGTTGCGCACGGCATCGACGATTCGCACGCCATGGTCTGTCAGTTCCAGCACGGTGCGGCGGGCGTCGGCCTGGCTGACGGCGCGTTTCAGCATGCCGCGCCCGATCAGGTCCGAGGTCATCCGGCTGGCGCGCGACGGGTCGATGTTGAGCCGCTGGGCGACGGTGGAGACCATCGTCTCGGACCGGTCCTCGTCGCCGAATTCGTTGGCGGGCGCCGAGACGGCCATCAGCACGTCGAGCTGCGCGAGGTCGATGGGCAGGCCCAGTTCGTCGAGCGCCCGGTAGCCCAGTTCGCGCTTGAAGACCCGGCGGCGCCAGACCTGCAGGACGGCATCAATGTCCAGCGCGGCCTGAGTGTGGTCGGCGTCGACGCCGGCGCGGGCCAGCTTCTGCTTGAGGATCTCGTCTCGGTTCATGGGCTCCACATAGCATGTGCGTTTTTGCTTGTCCCGACGAAATGCATGACGTTGACATGTATCTGCAATCGGCACATATTGATATTCAAATCCAGACCGCCCGTACTTGTCCCGTTCCGCCTTCACGGAGCGGGGCACCGGGCGGTTTCAGCGTTGATATCGTGGGAAGCCGTGAAATGTCACTTACCGAAACATCTGCCCATTACGAGGAGGCGCCCGAAAATGTCGCGGTGCGGCTCGTTCTGGGCGCCGTGGCGGCGACGCTTCTGTTCGCCTCGCTGGGGCAGACCATCGTCTCGACCGCCTTGCCGATCATGGTCGCCGATCTTGGCGGCATGGACCACCTGACGTGGGTCATAACCGCCTATCTGCTGGCGTCGACCATCGCCGCGCCGCTGGCGGGCAAGCTGGGCGACATGTACGGGCGCAAGCTGGTGTTGCAGTCCGGGATCATCGTCTTCACCGTCGGCGCCGTGATCTGCGGCGTGGCGATGAACATGGGCATGGTCATCGGCGGGCGCGCCGTGCAGGGGTTCGGTGCGGGCACCCTGATCGTCACCTCCATGGCGACGGTGGGCGACCTGCTGCCGCCGCGTCAGCGCGGTATGGCGCAGGGTCTGATGGGCGCGGCCTTTGGCGTATCGACGGTGATCGGGCCGCTTCTGGGCGGCTTCATCGTGCAGCACTGGTCTTGGCACTGGATCTTCTTCGTGAACCTGCCGGTCGGTCTGCTGGCCTTCGTTATCCTCGGCATGGCCCTGCCGCGCCGCGACGACCTGACGAAGCGCAAGGTCGACTATGTGGGCGCGGCGCTGCTGGCCTCGCTGCTGGCGGCCGTCGTGCTGTTGCCCAACGCGGCACAGACCGCGGGTGGCTGGGGCAGCCCCGCCGTGCTGGTGCTGATCACGTTTGGCGTGCTGACAACGGTGGGGTTTGTGGTGGCCGAGAACCGCGCCGATGAGCCGATCCTGCCGATGAGCCTGTTCCGCAACAACACCTTCGTGGTGGTGAACGCCGTGGGCTTCCTTGTCGGTACGGCCATGTTCGGCACGATCACCTTCCTGCCGCTGTTTCTTCAGGTGGTGAAGGGCGTATCGCCCACCGGGTCGGGCCTGTTCCTTGTGCCCATGATGGGCGGGCTGATCTTCGCCTCGACCATGGCGGGGCGCGTGATGTCGAAGACCGGGAAGTACAAGTTGATGCCGATGGCCTCGACCGGGCTGCTGGCGCTGGCGATGCTGGTGCTGACCACCATCGGCACGGACAGCCCGCTGTGGCTGATCGGCGGCGCGATGGTGCTGGTGGGGCTTGGCCTCGGACCGGTGTTTTCCGTCGGTGTCGCAGCGATCCAGAACGCGATCCCGAAGTCGCTGATGGGCGTGGGCACGGCCTCGGCCAACATGTTCCGTCTGATCGGCGGCGCGCTGGGAACGGCTGCCTTCGGGGCGGTGTTCAGTGCGGGGCTTGCGCGCAACCTTGCGGGGCAGGTGCCGGGCGCCGGAGAAGGCGGCCTGCGGTCCATCGGGGCGGATATGGTGCAAAGCCTGTCGCCCGAGCTGCAGGCGCGTGTCATGGACGGCTTCAGCGCCGCGCTGCACCCGGTCTTCTGGATTGCGACGGCTGCGGCGGTCCTGGCCTGCGTGATGTCCATGCTGTTGAAGGAATTGCCGCTGGCGGGCGAATGAGCCTGCCGCGGTCAAGGGTGTCTCCCCCGCCCGCGTCAGGTTTACGCGGGATTGCCGGTTCCCGAGTCCTCTCGGGGCCGGCCTTTTTTTCAGGTTTCATGCGGATGGCTGGCGGATGGCAGGGCGGCGCGACCGCGACCACGTTCGTCTGCATCGGGGCCGACGAGGGGCCAGCCGCGCCCTGGGGCTCAGGCCTTGAGGAAATCCGCGATGCGGGACACCGCTGTCTTCACGCTCAGGATCGAGTTGTGGCCGCCATGCGGGAAGACCGCGACCGTGGCGGTCGGTGTCAGGGACTCAAGCTTCTGCACGTCGCACACGGGTGCGGCCCAGTCGTCCCTTGCGTGGACCGCCAGCAGGTGCTCGGTCCGTTCGGCGGCGATGGGGTGCCAGGGCAACGACAGGTGGAAGGGCGCGCCAAGTTCGCTGACCCGGTCGACAAAGAGGTCCAGGCAGCGCCCGGACAGGCCATATTGCTCACCGCCGTTGCGCACCAGCCGCACGAGGTCGAGCGGCGTGGATACCAGCACGACGCGGTCGCAGTGCAGTCCGCCGTCGAGCGCAAACAGCGCGGCGTTGGAACTGACGCAATGCGCGACCATCCCGTCGTAGGGGCCGTGTGCCTCCCAGGAGCGGTGGATCGCTTCGGTGATGTCGCGCATGGAACAGACGGTCTGCGCCTTGTGCATGTGACCGGGCAGCACGGTGACGTCGACCGAAAGACCGGTCTTGTCCAGCGCCCGCAGCAGGCGGGTGAACTGGCGGTAATGGCCGTCGTGACCCGGCACCACCAGCACGCGGCGCGCGCCGGGGTGGTGGCTGTGGCGCATGATCGCCATGTCGTCGCCCACCGGCAGGATCTCGAACCGGTGGCGGCCCTTCTCGGCGAGTTCGTCGATGAAGCCGTGGCTCGAACTGAGATACCGTTCCGCCAGCACGTTCGCCGTGCGCACCGGCGCGATGGCCGCCGCCGTGACAAGTGCCAGACGTTTCAAACGCGCCTTCAACGTGTCGGGGGGGGCGGGATCGAATTCGGCCTCTTGTTGCGCAAGCGCTGCGCTGGAGAGTTCGGTGGCGTCGTTCATGGCTAAGAAACGCTGGGCTTTCTGGGCTTACGGGACCTACGGGCGATGTACACGAAACTCAAACTGCCGCCCAATAAAGGCATGAGTGGGGCCGCATTGTTGGTTATTTGCGGGCAGCGGTACTAAAACGGCACGACTGTGCATGGTAGTCCAGTGCTATGTCGTGGGGAAGTGTGGACACTGTTTCGTGTACACGCAATGCACGATTCTGCCCGATTGCGCATCGGGAGGTGTTCCAGCCGGCCGGAGAAACGCGGTAGGTTGCGGCCATGTCAGATCCGCGATTCATCCACCTCCGCACCCACACCGAATATTCCCTGCTCGAAGGCGCGCTCCGGCTGAAGAAGCTGCCGGGGCTGTGTGCCGACATGGGGATGCCCGCCGTGGCGGTCACCGACACCAACAACCTGTTCGCGGCGCTGGAATTTTCCGTGGGCGCGAGCGGTGCGGGTGTGCAGCCGATCATCGGCTGCCAGATCGACCTGCGCTATTTCGAGCAGGCCCCGGGCGAGCGGATCAAGCCACCGGCGCCGGTGGTTCTGCTGGCCCAGACGGAGCGCGGCTACGAGCACCTGATGAAGCTCAACTCCTGCCTCTATCTGCGCCGCGACAACGAGCTGGCGCATGTCACGCTGGACGAGCTGGAGGCGCATTCGGAGGACGTGATCTGCCTGTCGGGCGGACCGGACGGGCCGGTGGGACGGCTGCTGCGCACCAATTCGCGCGCGGCCGCGCAGACGCTGATGACCCGGTTGCACGCGATCTTCGAGGACCGGCTGTACGTCGAGTTGCAGCGCCATCCGGGCGAGGACGGAACGCCCCCCGAGGCGGAGCACCTGACGGAGCGCGGCTTTGTCGAGATGGCCTACGAGATGGGCCTGCCGCTGGTGGCGACGAACGACGTCTATTTCCCCAAATCCTCCATGTACGAAGCGCATGACGCGATGATCTGTATCGCGGAAGGCGCCTATGTCGATCAGCAGGAGCCGCGCCGCCGCCTGACGCCGCAGCACTACCTGAAGACCCCGCAGGAGATGGCGGTGCTGTTCGCGGATCTGCCGGAGGCGCTGGAGAACACCGTCGAGATCGCGAAACGCTGCGCCTTCATGGCCTACCGCCGCGACCCGATCCTGCCGCGCTTTGCCGACGACGAGGTGACGGAACTGCGCCGCATGGCGAACGAGGGGCTTCAGGCCCGGCTTGCCGTGATCCCGCACGCCGTGTCGGTGGAGGACTACCAGAAGCGGCTGGATTTCGAGCTGGGGATCATCGAGGGGATGGGCTTCCCCGGCTACTTCCTGATCGTTGCGGACTTCATCCAGTGGGCGAAGGACCAGGACATCCCGGTTGGCCCGGGGCGGGGGTCGGGCGCGGGGTCGCTGGTGGCCTATGCGCTGACCATCACCGACCTCGACCCGCTGCGCTATTCGTTGCTGTTCGAACGCTTCCTGAATCCGGAACGCGTGTCGATGCCCGACTTCGACATCGACTTCTGCATGGACCGCCGCGAAGAGGTGATCCGCTACGTGCAGGACAAGTATGGCCACGACCGCGTGGGCCAGATCATCACCTTCGGCGCTCTGTTGTCGAAGGCGGCGGTGCGCGACATGGGCCGCGTGTTGCAGATGCCTTACGGGCAGGTGGACCGGCTGTCGAAGATGATCCCGGTGGAAGGCGTCAAACCGGTCAGCATCGAACAGGCGCTGCGCGACGAGCCGCGGCTTGCCGAAGAAGCGAAGAACGAGGAGGTCGTCGACCGGCTGCTGAAGTACGGCATGCAGGTGGAGGGGCTGCTGCGCTCGGCGGGCACGCACGCGGCGGGCGTGGTCATCGCCGACCGTCCCACGGACGAGCTGGTGCCGCTGTATCGCGACCCGCGCTCTGACATGCCGGCCACGCAGTTCAACATGAAGTGGGTGGAGCAGGCCGGTCTGGTGAAGTTCGATTTCCTCGGCCTGAAGACGCTGACGGTGATCCAGAACGCCATGGACCTGATCTTCAAGTCCGGGCGCCCGCTGCATGTCGCCGCCGACGGCACGCAGCTTTACGAGCCGCCCGAGGGCGCGGAGAACCAGATCAACCTGATCCCGCTGGACGACAAGGTCACCTACAAGCTTTACGCCTCGGCCAAGACGGTGGCGGTGTTCCAGGTGGAAAGCTCGGGCATGATGGATGCGCTCAAGCGCATGAAGCCCACCTGCATCGAGGACATCGTGGCGCTCGTGGCGCTCTACCGTCCCGGCCCGATGGAGAACATCCCGGTTTACTGCGAGGTGAAGAACGGCCTGCGCGAGATCACCTCGGTGCATCCGTCCATCGACCACATCCTGGCGGAGACGCAGGGCATCATCGTCTACCAGGAGCAGGTGATGCAGATCGCACAGGTCATGGCGGGCTACTCGCTTGGCGGCGCCGACCTGCTGCGCCGCGCGATGGGCAAGAAGATCAAGGAGGCGATGGACGCCGAACGGCCGAAGTTCGAACAGGGCGCGGCGAAGAACGGGGTGGAGAAGAAGAAGGCCACCGAGGTCTTCGACCTTCTGGAGAAATTCGCCAACTACGGCTTCAACAAGTCGCACGCGGCGGCCTACGCGGTGGTCAGCTACCAGACCGCATGGCTGAAGGCGAACCACCCGGTGGAGTTCATGGCAGGCGTCATGAACTGCGATATCCACCTCACCGACAAGCTGGCCGTCTATTTCGAGGAGGTCCGCAAGGGGCTGGGGCTGCCTTGGGTGCCGCCCTGCGTGAACCGCTCGCTCGCCACCTTCGACGTGGTGGAGGGCCAGCTTGTCTATGCCCTGGGGGCGCTGAAGAACGTCGGACTGGAGGCGATGAAGCTGGTGGTCGAGGGGCGCGACGGGCGCGCGTTTTCTACCGTGTTCGACTTTGCCCGCCGCGTGGACCTGAAGAAGATCGGCAAGCGGCCGCTGGAGATGATGGCGCGGGCGGGCTGTTTCGACGTGCTCGACCCGAACCGGCGGCGCATCTTCGATTCGCTCGACGCGCTGGTGGCCTATTCGGCGGCGATCCACGAACAGAAGGGATCGGCGCAGGTGTCGCTGTTCGGCGAGGCGGGCGACGACCTGCCGGAGCCGCGCCTGTCGCCCGTGTCGGACTGGCTGCCCGCCGAACGTCTGGCGGAAGAGTTCAAGGCCGTGGGTTTCTACCTGTCCGGTCACCCGCTCGACGACTACATGCCCGCGCTGAAACGGCAGGACGTGGTGACGCTGGACGAGGTCATGGCCAAGGCCGAACGCGGTCCGCTCGTGGCGAAGCTGGCGGGTGTCGTCGCCGGACGGCAGGAGCGGAAGTCGGCGCGCGGCAACCGTTTCGCCTTTGCGCAGTTGTCGGACCCCACCGGCGCCTACGAGGTCACGCTGTTCTCCGAGACCTTGGAGAAATCGCGCGAACATCTGGAGACCGGATCGAAGGTCGTCGTCACCGTCGAAGCGACGATGGAGAGCGACCAGCTCAAGCTGCTGGGGCGCGCGGTGATGCCGGTGGATGCGGCGGCGGCGCAGGGCGGGCCTTCGGGCATGCGGATCTTCGTCGACACGGAGATGGCGCTGTCCCAGATCGCCAGCGTGCTGGGCCGTGCCGCCGAGCAGTTGCCGAAGGCGCCGCGTGCGCCGATCGTCCTGCGGCTGGCGGCGCCGGGCCTGCCGGGCGAAGTGGAGATGGACCTGTCCGAACGCTTTCCCGTCACGCCGGAGATCAAGGGCGCGGTGAAGTCGCTCGACGGCGTTCTGGCGGTCGAAGACTTCTGAGTCGCCTCTTTCCACCGGGAATGGTGCCTGCCTGACGGGGTCTGCGCCGGTCCCGGAAACCGCCACGGAATGGGGCGGTTTCCCGCCGGGCGGCCCGTCTATCCCATGGAACAGTGGACCTTTCCTGCGGCGCCGTTGTACGAGAGGCGAAACCGCCGGGGGCGAAATGCGCAAAGTTATCATCGGAATGACACTGGTCCTGCTGGCCTCGGGCTGCGGCGATCCCCTGCGGGACGTGCCGCGCCTGGCCGATGTGCCGGTGGAGGCCGAGGCGGGGCAGGCCGATGTGCTGGCCACCAGTGCCGATACCGAAACGCTGCCCGCCGCTCCGGCGTCCGACACCGCCCCGAAACGCGGCCTTCTGGGTTTCCTGAAGGGCAAGGCCGACGCTGCGCGGACCCCGGCGGCGGATGCCGCTCAGGCCCCGGTGGGCGATGCCGCTCAGGCCACGGCGGCGGTGGCCGCCGAGGACGGTGCTGTCACCGACGAGGCCGTGACCGTCGATCTGGCCGACGTGGGCTCTTCCCCTGACGACGCGGAGGTGGTCGTCGTAGAGGCGGAGGAGCAGCCGCGGCGCAGGGGTCTCTTCGGGCTTGGCGGCGGGGGCGGCAACGACGTCCAGCTTGCTGCGGCCACCACCTCTGGCGCGCCGCGCGTCAACCGCCGTGCCGCGCCGCGTCCCGGTGCGCCCGACGCGCGCGAGATCGCATTTGGCACCACCTTGCCCTACGGCCAGATCGCCCGGGTCTGCGGCGTGCCCGGTGCAAAGCTGGGACCGGTCACCCAGACCTGGCCCGAACGTGGACGCGGATACGAGCTGCACGACAGCGCCCCCGGCTCGACCGGCGCGCACACCTTCTACATGACCGGTTTCAAGGACGGCTGCGCGCGGCAGTTCACCGCCGCGCTGGTGATCTTCGGCTCCCCGGAAAGCTGGGAGCAGATCCACTACGGCCCGGCGGGCGAGTCCCTGCCGGTGCTGGCGACGGACAAGGCCTACGAGGGCGTGAAGTCCAAGGTCTGCCGCGTCGGCAAGGGCAAACCCTGCGGCTCGCGGATGCGGGCGCTGGAGAAGGACACGGTCTTCGTCTCGGTCTACGAACGGTTCGAGGACAACACTCGCTGGAAGAACATCCTGCTGCACGACGGCGAAGTGGTTGCCATGGACATGAAGAACTGAGCTACGGGGCCTTGCAGGTTCGCGCCGGATACATCGCGGGCCGCGGTGCACAGCGACGGGAAGGCCGGTGCACAGGCCAGCCGGTTGCGGTTCACATTTCAGCTTGAGGCCACGCGCGTGTTGCGCCCGGCATGGCATGGGTTTGGGCAGGCGGGGCTTTCGGCAACGGCGTGCCTGGCATGGCACGGGTGTGGGCGCTGAGGTTTTCGGGGGAAACCTCGCCTGCCGACTGGCCGCGAAAGGCGGGACTTTCGGGAACGGCGTGCCTGCCATGGCATGGGTGTGGGCGCTGAGGCTTCCGGGTGAAACCTCGCCTGCCCACCGACCGCGAAAGGCGGGGCTTTCGCGGTCTAGTAATGCGGGGGTTTTTCGTCTCCGAGGAAAATGCTGCCGGAGGTGTCCGTGTCCCGCTGGGCCTCGCGGCGAAGCAGGATCTCCACCCGTCGCGAAACGTCGCGCAATTCACGGTCCTGTCGGGCCACCACGTCGGACAGGTCGTCGACCGTCCTGAGAAGGTGGGCCATCTGCTCTTCGAGGCGGCTCATGTCATCCGTCATGTCTCGTTCCTCCTTCAATTGGCAGAGAGCCCATGGATATTTGCATGCGCCCGTCTCCGCAAGGGCACCCTTGCTTGCCCACGCGCCGCCTTCCCGATAGAGGGTGCGCGACAATGCAGCAGTGTAACCGGGACCGGTGCCATGGCCAAAGTGAAGAAAGCCCCCCGCCCCAAGGCGCAGACGCCGAAGGGGTTCCGCGACTATTTCGGACACGAGGTGCGCGAGCGCACCGAGATGCTGTCGAAGATCGCCGGGGTGTACCATCGGTACGGCTTCGAGGCGCTGGAATCCTCGGCGGTGGAGACGGTCGAGGCGCTTGGCAAGTTCCTGCCCGATGTGGACCGCCCGAACGAGGGGGTCTTTGCCTGGCAGGACGAGGACGACACCTGGATGGCGCTGCGCTACGACCTGACGGCGCCGCTGGCCCGGGTCTATGCCGAGCATCGCAACGACCTGCCGCTGCCTTACCGGCGGTTCGCGATGGGGCCGGTCTGGCGCAACGAGAAGCCGGGGCCGGGGCGCTATCGCCAGTTCTACCAGTGCGACGCGGACACCGTGGGCGCGCCTTCGGTCGCGGCGGACGCGGAGATCTGCGCGATGCTGGCGGATACGCTGGAAGAGGTGGGCATACCGCGCGGCGACTACCTGATCCGGGTGAACAACCGGAAGGTTCTGAACGGTGTGCTTCAGGCGATGGGCGTCACCGAAGAGGGGCAGGCAGCGAACGTCCTGCGGACCATCGACAAGTTCGACAAGGTCGGCGAGTCCGGTGTGCGCGAGCTGCTGGGCAAAGGGCGGCTGGATGCCTCCGGCGCCTATATCGATGGCGTGGGCCTTGCGCCGGAGCAGGCGGAGCCGGTGCTGGCTTTCCTGACCTCCAAGGGTGCGACCAACGACGAGACGCTCGCCAATCTGCGCAACGCGGTGGGCGAGGCCCCGGTCGGTGCGGAAGGCGTGGATGAGTTGGCGGAGATCGCCGACCTGCTGGCCGCCCAAGGCTACGGTCCCGACCGCATCGTCATCGACCCGTCGGTGGTGCGGGGTCTGGGCTACTACACCGGGCCGGTGTTCGAGGCGGAGCTGACCTTTGAAATCCTCGACGAGAAGGGCCGCAAGCGGCAGTTCGGCTCGGTCGCCGGGGGTGGCCGCTATGACGACCTCGTGAAGCGGTTCACCGGGCAGGTGGTTCCGGCGACAGGTGTCTCCATCGGGGTGGACCGGCTCTTGGCCGCGCTGCGCGAGAAGGGTCGCATCGTCGGGTCGGAGACCGGGCCGGTTGTCGTCACCGTGATGGACCGTGACCGCATGGCCGATTACCAGGCGATGGTGGCGGAGCTGCGGCAGGCCGACATTGATCCGAAGGATCCCAGCAAGGGCAAGATCCGGGCGGAGGTCTACCTCGGCAACCCGAAGAACTTCGGCAACCAGCTCAAGTACGCGGACAAGCGCAACTCTCCGGTGGCGATCATCGAAGGCGGTGACGAGAAGGCGCGCGGCGTGGTGCAGATCAAGGACCTGATCCTTGGCGCGAAGATCGCCGAGAATGCCAGCCTTGAGGAGTGGAAGGAACGGCCTTCGCAGTACGAGGTGGCCCGTGGCGACCTGGTGGCCAAGGTGCGCGAGATCCTGGAGGGCCAGACGTGACGTTGCAGGCTAACAGGGCGAAGGCATTCGCGTTGCGCGACCGGTTCGAGGCGGCGGGCGCCGTCCCGGTCGACTGCGCCGTGCTGCAACCGGCGGAGGTGCTGCTCGACCTCTACGGCGAGGATGTGCGCACGCGCGCCTTCGTGACCGTCGATCCGGTCCGGGGTGAGGTCATGCTGCGCCCGGACTTCACCGTGCCGGTGGTGCAGATGCACATGGCCGAAGGGGCGGAGCCGGCGCGCTACACCTACGCGGGCGAGGTCTTTCGCCGGCAGGAGGACCATCCGGAGCGCGCACCGGAGTATTTTCAGGTGGGCTACGAGGTCTTCGACCGGGCGGACCCGGCGGCGGCGGATGCCGAAGTCTTTGCCACCTTCGCCGAGGCGCTGGCGCCCTACGCGCTGCGCCCGGTGGTGGGCGACATCGGTATCCTGACTGCGGCGGTCTGGGGGCTGAACACCACGGAACAGCGCCGCGTGGCCCTGATGCGGCACATCTGGCGGCCACGTCGCTTCCGGGCGCTGCTGGACCGTTACGCGGGCCGGGTGCCGGTGCCCGCGTCGCGCACGGCCCTTCTGGCAGCGGACGACCCGATGGCCGGGGCGGGTCCGATGATCGGCCTGCGTTCTGAAGAAGAGATCCGCGAACGGATAGAGGTGCTGCGCGCCGATGCCGCCGAGCCGCCGCTGGCGGACGAGCAGGTGGCCCTGATCGAGACGCTGCTGAAGGTGTCCGAGGACTGCCCGCACGCGCTGGAGCACCTGCGCGACATCGCTGTGGACATGCCCGCCATCGGTGCGGCGGTCGACCGCTTCGGCGCGCGCTGCGACGCCATGGCGGCACGCGGCGTAGACGTGACGCACCTGTCCTTCGAAGCGAGCTATGGCCGCACCTCGATGGAGTATTACGACGGTTTCGTCTTCGGGTTCCTTTGCGCGCAGCGGCCGGACTGGCCGGCGGTGGCGACCGGGGGGCGTTACGACGCGCTCACACGGCAGCTTGGCCAGGGGCGCGAGATTCCGGCGGTGGGCGGTGTGATCCGCACCGGCCTGCTGGTCGACCTGGAGCGGATGCGGGAGGCGGGTCAATGACGATCAAGCTGGGCGTGCCCTCCAAGGGGCGGCTGATGGAGAAGACCTTCGACTGGTTCGGTGCGCGCGGCGTGATGCTGTCGCGGACCGGGTCGGAACGGGAGTATTCCGGCGCGGTCGAGGGGGTCGACGGCATCGAACTGGTGCTGCTGTCGGCCGGAGAGATCCCCCGCGAGCTGGCGGCGGGGCGGGTGCACCTTGGCGTGACGGGCACCGACCTCGTGCAGGAGAAGCTGGTGCAATGGGACCAGAAGGTCGCGCCGCTGGCGGAGCTGGGGTTCGGTCATGCGGACCTGATCGTCGCGGTGCCGCAGGCCTGGGTCGACGTCGATACGCTCGACGACCTCGATGGGGCGGCGGCGGCCTTCCGCGCGCGGCACGGCTTCCGGATGCGGATCGCGACAAAGTACCACCGGCTGGTCCGTGGTTACCTGCACATGGGCGGGGTCGCGGATTACCAGCTTGTCGACAGCCAGGGCGCGACCGAGGGCACGGTGAAAAACATGACGGCTGAGGCGGTGGCGGACATCACCTCCACCGGCGAGACGTTGCGCGCCAACCAGCTCAAGATCCTGGGCGATGAGCCGGTGCTGCGGTCGCAGGCGACTCTTTACCGGTCGCGGTTGGCCGACCTGTCCGATAGCCAACGCAGCGCTCTCCGCGCGCTGTGCGATCGTCTGGGCGCCGAGGGATAAAAGCGCCCGGCACCTGACGGGGCAGGGCGGCGCAAAGCCCCGCCCTACAGGAGGCCGGTCAGCCTTTGAGAACGGCGTCGATGTCCGCCGGACTGTGCCGTTCCTCCACGAAGCCTTCGCCGGTGCGGTTGACGATGCGGCCACGCTGCACCGGCTCACGCTCCTGCAGTTCGTCGGCCCAGCGGAGCACGTTGGTGTAGCTCTTCACGTCGAGGAATTCGCCCGCGTCGTAGGCCTGACCGTGCACGGTGCGCCCGTACCACGGCCAGATGGCCATGTCGGCGATGGTGTAGTGGTCGCCCACCATGTAACGGCTGGAGGCGAGGTGGCGGTCCAGCACGTCGAGCTGGCGCTTCACCTCCATCGTGAAGCGGTTGATCGGGTATTCGTACTTCTCCGGCGCGTAGGCATAGAAGTGGCCGAAGCCGCCGCCGAGATAGGGCGCGCTGCCCATCTGCCAGAACAGCCACGAGAGCATCTCGGCCCGCTGGTCCTTTGGCCCGAGGAAGGCGTCGAATTTCTCGGCCAGGTGCATCAGGATCGCGGCGGATTCGAACACCCGCACCGGTGTGTCGCCGGTGTGGTCCATCAGCGCCGGGATCTTGGAGTTGGGGTTCGCCTCGACGAAGCCCGATCCGAACTGGTCGCCGTCGCCGATCCTGATCAGCCAGGCGTCGTACTCCGCCGCGTGGCCGGCGGCCAGGAGCTCTTCGAAGAGGATGGTCACCTTCTGGCCATTGGGCGTGCCCATGGAGTAGAGTTGGTAGGGATGATCGCCCACCGGCAGGACCTTGTCATGCGTGGCGCCTGCAATCGGACGGTTGAGGTTGGCCCAGGTGCCGCCGGACGGCTGGTCCCAGGTCCAGACCTTGGGGGGGACATAATCGGTCATTGTGATCTCCTGTCGCTTGCCAGCAACGTAAGGGATGGGACGGCAAATGCCAGAGGGGGATCTGTGCGGATACGCGTTGCACTTGTGCTGGGGGCCAAGGTGCTGGAGGGCGGCGCGCCGTCGCCCGCGCTGCGCCGTCGGGCAGCCCACGCCGCCGGTCTGTACCGCTCCGGTGCCGTCGATGCCCTGCTGGCCACGGGTGGCGCGCTGTGGGGCGGGCCGAGCGAGGCGGAAGTGATCGCGCGGCTGTGTGCCGAGGCGGGCGTGCCGGAAACGGCGCTGGTGCTGGAAGAGGCGGCGCGCAACACGCGTGAAAACATCGCCCTGTCGCTGCCGCTGCTGGCACGGATGGAGGCGCGCCGGGTGGTGATCGTTACCGACCGGGCGCATGCGCCGCGGGCACGGCTGGTGGCACGGCGGCACGGGCTGGAGGCCGCGGTGTCCTGCCCGGTGCCCGCGCCGTGGAGCCTGGGCCGGGCGCGCGGGGTGATGCGCGAGAAGGTCGCTTACGGCTGGTACTGGCTGCGCGGCTAGGCGTCGGGTCAGATCACGCCGATTTCCGCAAGTGCACCGGCCAGTTCGGGCGGCAGCGGGTCCTCTGCCGCGCGCGAGGCGGGCAGGTCGGCGGGGGCGTCGCCGGTGGCGAGGTAGCGCCAGCCCTGGAAAGGACGCTTGGGAGTGGTCTGCACGCGGATCAGCCCGGGCTCCAGCACGATGGCGCAGCGTTCGATCCCGTCCTGTCCGGTCACCCGGTCGAGCCGCGCTATTCTCTGCCGGGCCTGTATCAGGCCCTTGATGACCCAGAAGATCGATCCGCCGTTCAGCACCTCGGCCTCGCGCCGGGGCCACATGCGGGTGACATGGCGCGGCATTCCTTCCGGCCAGCGCGGGGCCTGCGCGGTCTGCCAGGCGGCGAGATCCTCGACCGACTCGGTGCCGACGGAAAGCTTCAGGAGGTGGACGGTGGCAGGCATGGTGACGTCCTCGGCGCGTTGGTTGGGGTGTCCCGGTCGGGAGCTACAAGATAGGGTGTTGCCTTCTGGACGCAAGCCCGGGCGATCACCTTGCAAGACGTGCCCAGCGGTTGCATGACTGATCCCGCGTATGCGCGGAGGCCGTGATGACGCCGAAGATCCTGACAACGATGAAAACCTACGACCGCGAGACCCTGCGCGCCGATGTGCTGGCGGGGATCACGGTGGCGATGGTGGCCCTGCCGCTGAGCCTTGCCATTGCGGTGGCGTCCGGGGCAGGGCCGGAGAAGGGGTTGGTGACGGCCATCGTCGGCGGTTTCCTGATCTCGCTGCTGGGCGGCAGCCGGGTGCAGATCGGCGGGCCGACCGGCGCCTTCATCGTGGTCGTCTACGGTGTGATCGCCGAACATGGCTATGACGGGCTGGTGCTGGCCACGCTGATGGGCGGGCTGATCCTGCTGATCGCGGGCGCGCTGAAGGCCGGGCGGCTGATCCGGCTGGTGCCGGAGCCGGTGATCAACGGGTTCACCATCGGCATTGCGGTGATCATTGCCACGAGCCAGCTGAAGGACCTGCTGGGCCTCGACGCGGATGTGCCAGCCGAGTTCTTCGCCAAGCTGGGCGCGCTATGGCAGGCGCGGGACGCGGTCAGCGGCGCGGCACTGGGGGCCGGGCTGGCCGCGATGGTGCTGATCGTGGCGCTGCGCCGGGCGTTCCCCAAGTTGCCGGGCCTGATCGTCGCCGTGGCGCTGGTCTCGGCCGTGGTGGCGGTGGCGGACCTGCCGGTGGACACTATCCGCAGCCGGTTCGGCGACCTGCCGCGCAGCCTGCCGTTGCCCGCCGTGCCAGAGGTCACGCTGGCGCGGCTGGCGGAACTGCTGCCCTCCGCGCTGATCATCGCTTTCCTCGCCGGGGTCGAGTCGCTCCTGTCGGCCATGGTCGCAGACCGGATGAGCGGCGGCCACCATCGCCCCAACGCCGAACTGCTGGCGCAGGGGGCGGCGAACGTCGGATCGGCCCTTTTCGGGGGGCTGCCGGCAACCGGCGCCATCGCGCGGACCGCCACCAACGTGCGGGCCGGTGGGCGGACGCCGGTGGCCGGGCTGGTGCACGCGGTGACGATCCTCGTGGTGATGCTGGTGGCCGCCCCGCTTGCCGGATACATGGCGATGCCCGCGCTCGCCGGGCTGCTGATCCTGACCGCGTGGAACATGAGCGAGCCGCACCGCTGGGCCAGCTATCTGAAAGAGCGCCGGTCCGACCAGGTGTTGCTGGTGCTGACCTTCGTGCTGACGGTCGTGGCCGACCTGACGGTGGCCATCGGCACGGGCGTTGCGCTGGGACTGGCACTGCGCCTTGCCCGGCGGCAGGTGCCGGACGCCGATTGGGAACCGCGCGACCGCTGACCTTTGCATCCCTGCGCGGTCAGTCTGCGATAAGGCCGATGACGTCGGAACACCTTTGCTGGCCAACCGCCTTTCCGCACGATATGGTGTTCGCCTGATCCCCGACTCCAACAAGTTGCGTGACCTGCGCCCTCTCTGCCTGTCTTCCCTCGCCGAAGGAGAATCGCCCGCCATGACTCGTTTCGCCGCGCCCATCGCCGAACAGATCTGGGACATGAAGTATCGCCTCAAGGAGGCGGATGGCACGCCCATCGACCTGTCGGTGGAAGACACCTGGCGGCGCATCGCCCGCGCGCTGGCCGAGGTCGAGGCAGAGCCCGCCGTCTGGGAAGACCGGTTCTACGCCGCGCTGGAGGACTTCAAGTACCTGCCCGCGGGCCGGATCACCGCGGGGGCGGGCACCGCGCGCTCGGTCACGCTGTTCAACTGCTTCGTCATGGGCACGATCCCCGACACCATGGGCGGCATCTTCGACATGCTGAAGGAGGCCGCGCTGACCATGCAGCAGGGCGGCGGCATCGGTTACGATTTCTCCACCATCCGGCCCAAGGGCGCACCGGTCACGGGCGTGGCCGCCGACGCCTCCGGCCCGCTGTCGTTCATGGACGTCTGGGATGCGATGTGCCGCACGATCATGTCCGCAGGCAGCCGCCGGGGCGCGATGATGGCGACCATGCGCTGCGACCACCCGGACATCGAGGCCTTCATCGGCGCGAAGTCCGACAGCGCGCGGCTGCGGATGTTCAACCTCTCCGTGCTGGTCACCGACACCTTCATGGAGGCGGTGAAGGCCGACGGCCCCTGGGATCTCCAGTTCGACGGTACGGTCTACCACACCGTGCAGGCGCGCGACCTGTGGAACCGCATCATGCGCGCGACCTACGATTACGCCGAGCCGGGGGTGATCTTCATCGACCGGATCAACAAGGCCAACAACCTGAACTACGTGGAGACGATCGCCGCCACCAACCCCTGCGGCGAGCAGCCCCTGCCTCCCTACGGTGCCTGCCTCCTGGGATCGGTGAACCTTGCCCGGCTGGTGGCCGAGCCCTTCACCGACGCCGCCCGTCTCGACGAGGATGCGCTGGACGAGCTGGTGACCTGCGCCGTGCGGATGATGGACAATGTGGTCGACGCCTCGCGCTTCCCCCTGCCGCAGCAGGAGGCGGAAGCGCAGGCCAAGCGCCGCATCGGGCTTGGCGTCACGGGGCTGGCGGACGCGCTCCTGATGATGGGCCAGCGCTACGGGTCCGAAGAGGCCGCCGTCCAGGCGGAGGGCTGGCTGAAACGGATCGCCCGCGCCGCCTACCTCGCCTCCGTCGATCTGGCGAAGGAGAAGGGCGCCTTCCCGTTGTTCGACGCAGAGAAGTACCTCGCCTCCGGCAACATGATGGCGATGGACGAGGACGTCCGTTCGGCGGTGCGGGAACACGGCATCCGCAACGCGCTGGTGACCTCCATCGCGCCCACCGGGACGATCTCGCTTTACGCCGGGAACGTGTCGTCGGGGATCGAGCCGGTCTTTGCCTACGCCTACACCCGCAAGGTGCTGCAGAAGGACGGCACAAGGACCGAGGAGGAGGTCGTCGATTACGCCGTGCAGATGTACCGCGCGGTGCACGGCGAGGACGCCGAACTGCCCGACTATTTCGTGAACGCCCAGACGCTCGCCCCGCTTGAACACGTCCGCATGCAGGCCGCGGCGCAGAAGTGGGTGGACAGCTCGATCTCGAAGACCATCAACTGCCCGGAAGACATCTCTTTCGAGGACTTCAAGGAAGTCTACATGGCGGCCTACGAGACCGGCTGCAAAGGCTGCACCACTTATCGCCCGAACGACGTGACAGGGTCCGTGCTGAGCGTGTCGGAAGAAAAGAAGGCCCCCGAGGTCGTTGCCAACTCCGACGCCGAACCGCAGACCCCGCACGGCGACGTCATCTACATGTCCGAACCCTTCGACCGGCCCGAGCACCTGGAGGGTAACACCTACAAGCTGAAATGGCCCGACAGCGAACACGCCATTTACCTGACGATCAACGACATCATCGTGGGCGGGCGGCGCCGGCCCTTCGAGGTCTTCATCAACTCCAAGAACATGGAACACTTCGCCTGGACCGTGGCGCTGACCCGGATGATCTCGGCGGTGTTCCGGCGCGGCGGGGACGTGTCCTTCGTGGTCGAGGAACTGAAGGCCGTCTTCGATCCGCGCGGCGGCGCCTGGGTGCAGGGCAAGTACATCCCGTCCATCCTCGCGGCCATCGGCGGCGTGATCGAACGCCACATGATCGCCATCGGCTTCCTGGAAGGCGAGGGCAAGGGCCTGAAATCCGACCCCACCGCGAAGGTTGTCGGCCTCGACGCCCCCCGCGGCAAAGCCTGCCCCTCCTGCGGCCAGTTCTCGATGATGATGGTCGAAGGCTGCATGACGTGCTCGTCGTGCGGCCACTCCAAGTGTGGTTAGGGTCAAACAGGGGCTTGTTGTGACGACTGTGATGACAAGCTAAATTTGGCCATTTTCCGGGGAAAACGGCCATTTCACAAGTTATCGACGGCTATTGGGGAAGACCTCTCCAAAAGCCGTTATTGTGGAGGCGCCGAAGCAATTCTCGAGCCGGAACGCCACTGACTGGAACATGGGTCCGCAAAGAACTCGACGCAAAACGATATCCGAAGTTTTTGTGGTTTTCTGGTATGCGATCCGGCGTCGGGGCCGTGCTCCGATCGGAAAGCATTTTTTTACGTGCCAGTTTGCATCCGCCGAAAGCAAGAAGGCCGCGAGCATCCTCGCGGCCTTCGAGTTTTGTATGAGCGGCGGCGCGCCCTCACATCAGTCGGTCTGGTCGCCTCACGCGGCCTTTGTGCTGTTCATCATGAGGGCGGCATCGATCCTGGCTGCCAGTAGGTCTCGCATCGCGAGGATCTGCCGGAAGCCCCGCCGCAGCCTGTCGCGAGCAGCGCCCGTTTCAGAAAGAATAGGGACAGCGGAGACACGACCGACGGCTCCGAGTTCGGGGTCGTCGGTGCCGTCGAAGACGTTTCGGAGGCCAAGGGTTTGGTGAGCGATGGCCTGGTCGAGAAGGTCTTCGATGCATCCTATTTCCTTGGCCGCGGCCGCGGCCTCGGACAGCGGTCCGTGCCGGCGCAAGACGGATAGAGCTTGCAGAATCGTATTGAGGTCGGTCGCGGCCAACTCCGCATCATTGCGCTGGACCTGCTCGTGCAGGACGTCGAGCCCTCGCAGAATGCGCGTGCAGAGTTCCTTGTCTGTCATTCGGTCGAAGTATTTCATGGCTGTGTCCTCGTCTCGTTGCTGGGATGTGGCGAGCGGTCGGCCGTGTCCGGTCGATCTGCTGTTTTAGGCTGCATCGTTGACCTGGAGGGCGAGTGCTCGGGCATCCCGGGCATCGTCCAGTTCGCCGATCTCGACGAGAAGATCGTAGAGCCGGTCAGTGATAAGACAGAGCTCCTCCATCTCCGGACTGGCCGAGACGACGAGAACCCAGGACGAGAGGTCGGGTTCGAGCGCGTCGATGATCGGATCGAGTGAAAGCAGCCTGTGGAGGGCGACCAGCCGGAGACGGCTCGTCCGATCGAGACGAGATACCTCTGGCAGATCTGACATGAGCCGCAGCAACCGAGCCTTTCCGGCATCGCCGTCGATCAGCGCGGCAGCGTTGCACAGAGCATCTCCGTGCTCGGCACAATGTACCCGGCCGGCAGCGAGTTGAGGGTTGAGGGAAAGGGTCTTTGTGGGTAGTCGGCGCAGCATGTGGTCCTCCGTTGTTGCGCGTCTGCCATTTCCGGCAGCGTCAAGACTGTCCGTCGCTATTTCCGTGAGGGTGCTCCTGCTTCATGTGCTGCGGAGTAGAGTTCCTCCTTCCGACAAGGAGATTGGCCACAAGGCGCCGCAACGAAGAAAAACACTCGGGTAGATGCTGGTCATGCCGTCGCGCTTCCACGCCGATCCATAGGGGATCTCGGTGCGGCTGCTGGACTGCGCGTTGTGCTGAACCGGGAGCGCCGTCCGCGCTTGTCAGAGCCCAGCAACCTCGGAACATGGAAAGGCCCCCGCAGTTTGTGTCGACTGCGGTGGCCTGTCGTGTCCCGGGCATTGGGCCTACTTGTCCCCGAATGACCAATCCGCGTCGGGGTCCGCAAAGGCATTAGGAGCGCCAGCCGCATGGGAGGCATGGTTCGGAGCCGCGAGAACTGGGTCCCTCGCCCGGCGCTCGGGTTGCGTGACTGACGGCGCCGTCGGCAGGTCAATGCCCAGACCGTCGGAAGCGGGGTACAGCCGAAGAGTGTCCGGCGTCTCGTCCACCTCAAACCCGATCAGGTAGCGGTCCTCGAGTTCCGCAATGCGCTCCTTGGAGTAGTCGTCGACGAACAGCCATTGGCGGGCGATGGCATTGGCGTTGATCTCGCGGAGGCGGGTCATCGCGTTGAAGATGACTTCCTGGTCGATCTTTTTCTGTGCCGCGACCGACGCGCGGACCTCGCGCACCGCCAACATCCAGGTCTGTGCACGCTCTCCGTGGAAGCGTTCGAAGACGGAAGGCACCTCGATCCACTTACCGTCCAGTTCCACTGCGATCGCGCCGAGATCCTCCGAATACCAGCGTACACGGACCTCCTTCTCGGTGTTGTGCATGAACCAGCGGGCGAGCACCTCTGAATGATAGCGAATGCCCAGAACCGAGATGCCCTTCTTGGACACCGTCCGTTTCAGCCGGGTGCCGAGTGCCCTGCGCCGCAGCCCGAGTGCGGGCATCGGCGCGACGCCATACCGCCCGACGAGCCGGTTCCAGCAATTGAGGGGCGTTTCCCCGTTCAGGCCTGCATGCGGGCGGCGATGGTACACGTCGACGACCCAGCGAACCAGTGCCTCACTGAGTTCCTCGGCCGTCAATGCTGCCCGGGCTTCGGAGTCGTAGTCGCCCTTGACGACGGTGTTGCTGAAGGTTCTCCCAGTGAGCCGTCCGATGAAGTTGTTCGCCATCGTTCCGAACAGGCGCTCGATCCGCGCCCGGAACTCCGGCATCCCGGCCGGGCCGGCGTCGATATTGATCCCGAGATCGGTCGCGCCGACCCTTGTGTCGAAGTCGATGAAGGCGGAGCCGCAATCGGTGACGATGAGCTCAGGCGTGCCGGACATGTTCCATGGAGAATGCGCACCAACCGCGTCTGCCCATACCCCCTTGTCGCGCACGATCATGTCCATCGTCTGCATTGCGCTGCGCTTGCTGGGCGATCGTGAGAGCTTCATGGCTACGACACAACGAGTTGTGCAGCACTCAGCAGCAGTCAGGAACCAGCGTGCCATCTTGCCCTCTTCCAGGCCGAGGCTAGACTTCTCCTCCTGGCTCAATATCGACCAGATGCCCGATTCCGCCAACGGGGCCATGACATCGACCTGCCATTCGTCCATCTCGACGCGTTCGAACGGACGAGTGAGTTCCAGCCCCTTTCCGACCGGCGCATTGCGCTTGCGGGCTTCTTCCAGTCCGAAACGCGCTATGTCCACCTCGAAGGGGTCGAGCTTCCTTCCCGCGAGGTGGATCGTCTCGCGAGACGGCGTCACAAGGGGCCTCGTGCTCTCGCCAAGCTTCTCACCGGCCGCTTCCCGTTTTCGCAGCTCTTGGCGACGAAGGTTTTCGGCGATGAAGGCGTTGTCTACGTCTTCTACCACTTGAGCGACAGACGGTTGCTCCATGGTGAGATAATTGCGGACCGTTCGGGCCAAAAGCGCAAGTTCGTCCGGACCAAGGCGACGGCTGCGACGACCTTGACCGCCCTGATCATATAGGGCCGCCATACCATCCCGGCGAAAGGCGGCAACGCGTTTCAAGAGTCGGCTCGCGCTGATCTTCGTGGGAACGATCATGGTATTGCCGTGTGCCGGGAACGGGTCGCCTTCGCTGGGCACAGAAAGGTACTTGCTGGCGCGGAACTTGATCTCCGCCAAGGCGGCCTTTACGGACTCCTCGGTTCGTTTGACCTTACCCTCGGCTTCCATTTCCAGGAATGCACGGATCAAGGACTCGTGGTATTTGGCTTTCTGTTGCTGCTTCAACGAAAGCGCGGACAGTTCTTGTGTCGGGAGATTCAGCCTGCGTTTCGCATGATCCGGAAGGAATGCGTCACGCCGGTGTTCGATCTCTCCTGAATTGACCCGCTGCGAGAGCATTGCGTGCGTGAAGGATTCCGCGACACTCAGGAGGTCAGTTCTCCGAAAGGTGTATCCGAATTCGTTGCTCTCAGATGGACGGTAAGAGATGCCATCGATGATTACCTCATCATATTCGCCGAAGGCAAAACGCGACCTTGTTGCAGAAAGAGGCTCCGGGATTCGCTTCGTGAAGCCCATGTAGTAGCGGGCTTTTATGAGCAGACCGCCGAAGCCGCCCTGCAAGACCGCCAACTGGCCCGCGTATGATCAGGCGCTGAAGCGGCGCGGATCGATGACGGTCCGGTTCGATCACTCGATGCAATGGGAAGCGATGCCTTCCGGGCGTCGCGGCCGCCAGCAGGCGTACAGCGATGCGGCGATCCAGGCCTGTCTCACCCACAAGGTTCTGCTCTGCCTGCCCATCCGTCAGACGACAGGGGTCGTGGCGAGCTTGCTGGAGCTGTGCAGCCTCGGCTGGGCCGTGCCCGACTTCAGCACCCTGTCACGTCCACTGCCCGGCAGGCGCATCTGCAAGACGCTGCCGAGAGGGGCCAGAAGACATCGGACGCGACCATCCCGTATCGCGGATCCAAGGGGCCGTTGCACCTGCGCGTGGACAACACCGACGTCAAGGTGGAAGGCGAAGGCGGGTGGCACACGCGCAAGCATGGCGGCTCGAAACGGCGCGTGTGGCGCAAGATCCTCATCCCTTGCCCGGCAGGGTCGTGCGTCGCATGATCCCGAGAGGGCCGTCGACGAGGAAACATTGGAGATCCGGGCTATCGAGACCACCTCCAGCACTGTCGGCCCCTCTCGGCAGCATGCTGCGCATGCGCCTGCCGGGCAGTGGACGCGCCGATGCTGCCCGACCCGCTCTGCCAGATCCCGGCGAACGAGGAGATCGCCAAGGTGACGGCCGACGGCGCATATGACACGCGTGCCTGCCATGACGCCATCGCGGCCCGCGGAGCAGCCGCGTTCGGGCATTCTCTCGGACCAATGGCGTTCATGCCCTCACTCCGCCCCGCCGGAATGCCCGGCCCTTGAAGCCGGACACGGCAGGGGCCCGCGCACGCAACGAAATCCTACGAACATCGAAGCTCTTGGGCCGTGCGCTCCGGCGGAACTGGAGCGGGGACCACCGGCGGAGCGGGGGCGAGACGAACCCTCTCGGGATGTTCCCTAAGAAAACACCCTGCCGGGCAATGAATGAACTGCGTGAAGCCGCTCGGCCAGCGGCCGATGTCGCGGGACTTCGACCGCCAGGTTGCCGAAGTCCGGATTCGCGCGGCGGTCCTGAACCGCTTCACCGCAATCGCCATCCCGGTCACCGTGGCTGCGGGATAAGCGTTTCCGGAGAAGGGGAACTGCGGCCATCAGCCGTTTTGTGCAACAGCGCCGTGCCTGTGTCAGATGTTGCCCGCGGCGAGGTCGGCCTGCGCCTTTGCGAGCGCATCCGAAAGCGTCGCGACGATGCGGTCGATGTCGGTGCGGCGATCGGCAACGTTGACGCGGTCAGGATCGTATGGGCCTTACCACTCCGTAGTCGCCGCAGAGGTCCGCGAGGACTGCGTGCAGGAGGGCGATGATTTCAGCGCGCGGCGCCGCAGTCCTTTCGACGATGCCGATCTGGCGGGTCACCTGCGGGGCGCCGAAGGCCAGGCGCACGATGTTCAGATCCTCGGGTTCCTGCAGGGCAACATGCGGCACCACCGATATGCCCAGACCCTGCCGCACGCCTGTGACGATCGATCCGATGGTGTCGATTTCGGCCACGTCATTGGTTACGACGCCGAGACGGGACAACTCGGTATCGATCAGGTTCGCCAGCGGCACGGCGCTTCGGAAACGGATGTAGGGCCGCGTGTTCAACAGTTCGATCGGGTCGCTCGCTTCCATGCCACGCGGTACGATCAGCCAGAGCGGTTCACGCAGGAACGGGCTCCAGCGCAGGGTGTTGGGAATCCCTAGGTGTTCCGCGACGATAGCGGCGTCGAGCCGTCCGCCGGCCACGTCCGCGATCAGGGTCGAGGACAGCGACACACGCAGGCTTGGCTTCAGGTCCGGGTAGCGTCCGCGCATCTGTACCATGGCGCGCGGCAGCAGGTTCAGCGCGCTCGACCGGACCGATCCCAGCATCAGCGTTCCGGCGATCTGGTCGCCGCGCAGGCTGGCCCTGGTGTCCTCGGCGCGTCGCAGGATATCCTCTGCCATTTCAATGACCTGAAGTCCTTCGGGTGTGATCCTGGGCGGTCGCGTGCTGCGGTCGAAGATGGTCACGCGCAGCTCCTCCTCAAGCGCGTGAACCTGTTGGCTGACGGCCGAGGGCGTCAGGCCGACAAGGTCCGCCGCCTGCGCGAAGGTGCCATGGGATTGAATGGCCAGAAGGGTCTTCAGTTGCCGGGTGTCCATGATCAAATCCAGTTTCTCTAAATCTAACAACCAGAATTACGCGCTTTTGTGAAGTCATTCTTGGCGATACGGTTCCCACCCAAGGAGGACACCCATAGCCGGTTCGGGAGACCGCTGTGGGCCAATCGAAAAACAGAGACACGAAATGGCGCGCCCCGAGGCTTCGGGACGCTGTGGAGACATGTGCGATGAGCAAGACAATCCTCGTTACGGGGCCCGACCTCGATCCGGCGGCTGCCCGACTGGTGGCCGATCATGGCTATCAGACGGTGCATACCCCGCCCTATGCCGATAGCGCGGTGATTTCCGAATATCTCCAGAAGACCGGTGCCGAGGGGATCGTGTCGCGCATGGGGCGTCTCGACGCCGCCGTCATGGACGCGGCGCCGCAGCTCAAGGTGATTTCGAAGCACGGTGTCGGGGTCGATAACATTGACATTCAGGCCGCTGCCGATCGGGGTATCCCGGTGCTGGTCGCGACCGGTGCCAACGCCGTGTCCGTGGCTGAACATGCCATCGCGCTGCTTCTGTCTTGCGCCAAGCGGATCCTGCCGCTTGACGCCGGGCTGCGGGACGGGCGCTGGGAAAAGCCGGGCTTCGCGGGACGCGAAATTGCCGGATCGACCATGGGCCTGATGGGCATGGGCGCCATCGCACAGGCCACGGGCCGTATGGCCAAGGGACTGGGTCTGACCCTCATCGGTTACGATCCGTATGCGCCGGACAGCGCCTTCGAGGAACTCGGCGTCACCCGCTGCGACAGCTTCGAAGAGCTTCTGGCGGGGTCCAATGTGCTGAGCCTGCATTGTCCGCTGACCCCCCAGACGCGGCAGATCCTGAATGCAGACGCAATCGCCCGGATGCCGGAAGGGGCCTTTGTGGTCAACACCGCCCGCGGCGGGCTGATCGACGAGCCGGCGCTGCTGGCCGCGATCCAGAGCGGTCATCTGGCGGGCGCGGGCCTCGACACCTTCGCGGTCGAGCCGCCCGAGGCCGACCACCCGTTCTTTGCCGAGCCGCGCATCGTGCTGACCCCGCATATCGGCGGCGTCACCCGCCAGGCGGGGGCGCGGGTCGGCGTCGATGCCGTGCGCGGGATCTTCCAGATCCTCGACGGGCAGCCCGTCGCTCCCGAACGCATCATCAACCGAAAATTGCTGGCCGCCGCACAGGCCGAGCCGGCCAATATGGAGAAATGAACATGACCACCGGGTTCCGCATCCTCAAACGCGACCGCGTCGCCGCCCCTGAGATCGTCGCCGAATTCGCCAAGCTGCCCGTCGCCAACGTGTCGGACAGCATGTCGCGCATGACGGCCGCCGGATCGCGCCTGCGCCCGATGCACACGTCCGGCGGCATGGCGGGCGTCGCCCTGACCGTCAAGGCGCGCCCCGGCGACAACCTGATGCTGCACGCCGCCATCGACCGCGCTGTGCCCGGCGACGTGATCGTCGTCGATGCGGGCGGCGCGCTGGACAATGCGCTGATGGGCGAGCTGATGCTGGCCTATGCGATCAAGAAGGGCGTTGTCGGCTTTGTCATCGACGGCGCGATCCGCGATCTGGACAACTTCCGCGAGACGAACCTGCCCACATGGGCGGCGGGCGTCACCCATCGCGGCCCGTACAAGGACGGCCCCGGAGAGGTGAACGTGCCCATCGCCATCGACGGCATGGTGATCCACCCGGGCGACATCGTGATCGGCGACAGCGACGGTGTGCTCTGCGTGCCCATCGACGAGGCCGAGACGATCCTGAAAGCCACTCAGGACAAGTCTGCGAAAGAAATCAAGCAAATGGCAGACATCGAAGCCGGCACAAATGACCGGACCTGGGTCGACCGCGCGCTCAAGGAACGCGGCTGCGCCCTGCTCGACGACTGAAACAACCGCATCAAACGGAGGAGTAACATGCTCAATATCTTCAAGAAAACCGCCATCGCAGGTGCGATGATCCTGTCCGCAGGGGCGGCGCTGGCCGAATATCCCGAAAAGCCCATCGAGGTGATCGTCGGGTACTCGGCCGGTGGTGGCACCGATGTCATGGCGCGCACCGCCGCGCCCTTCATTGAGAAATACCTTGGTGAGGGCGCCAGCCTTGTCGTCAAGAACATGCCCGGTGCCTCTGGCCAGATCGGCGTTACCGAGGCGGCCAATGCCGAACCGGATGGCTACACGCTGGGCACCTTCAACCTGCCGGGCATGATGGCGCGCACCATCGACCGCGAGGCGGATTACAACCGCGACAGCTTTACCTACTTGGCCAACGTGGTGAACGATCCCAACGTCATCGTGACCTCCAAGGCGAGCGGGCTGGATACGCTGGACAAGCTTCTCGAAGAGGCCAAGGCCAATCCCCTCGCGATCACCGTCGGCATGTCGAGCCTTGGCGGCGATGACCATTTCGCGCTGATCAAGCTGGAGCAGGCCACCGGGACCGAGTTCACCATCGTCCCGTTCAAGGGCTCTGCCCCCGCACGGACCGCGCTGCTGGGCGGCCATGTCGCCATGGGCATCCTGAATATCTCGGAAGTGGCCGAATTCCAGGACCAATTGAACGTGCTGGGCGTCGCCACCAATGAGCGTTCGCAATTCGCCCCTGACCTGCCGACCTTCAAAGAGCAGGGTCTGGACCTCGTGAACGGCTCCTTGCGCGGCTTCATCGCGCCCGCCGGACTGCCCGAAGACGTGCAGGCCAAGCTGATCGGTGCCTTCGAGCAGCTTTCCGGCGATCAGGAGTTCCTTGACGCCATGGCCGCGACCGCCAACCCGGTCGAAGTTGTGACCGGCGAGGAGTTCAAGCAGCTCACGTCCGATCTCTATGACCTCGCCAACGGCGTGTGGCAAACCACCCCTTGGAACTGAGACCATGTGCGTGAGGGGGAAATCTCCCTCACGCCACCCAGTCACCGAGGGCGTCGCCCTCAGACATCCCCCCCCCTCATACCGAAGGCAATTCCATGCCCGAGAGCCGTAATTCCCGCCTGACAAGGCCCGAAACCCTGACTGCGGTCGGCATCATCGTGGTCGCCGCCGGGTTCCTTGTTCCGACCTATGATCTGCGCGCGATTTCCGCGCTGCTGCCCGCCGCCATGCTGATCGGCCTGATCGTGCTGTCGGTGTTCCTGTTGCTTGCCGATCAGCGCAAGGCCAGCGCCGGCGAAGACGCCGCGCCCATGACCAAGGCGCCCAAGCGGGTGATCGGGGCCTTCCTGATGATCGTCAGCTACGCGCTGGCCTGCGATTTCGTCGGCTTCTACATCAGCACCGCCGTGACGATCCCTCTGGTCGCGTGGACCTTCGGCTACCGCAGCCCGGTTGGCCTGCTGATCGCGACCGTGATCGTCGTCGGCACGATCTGGGCGATCTTTGATTTCGGGATGTCGCAGGACTTCCCCGCTGGCCGTCTCTGGGGGCGTTGAACCATGTATTCCGATCTTCTCCATGCCTTGCCGGATGTCTTCGCCTGGACGAACTTTGCCGCTGTCGTGATCGGCGTGATCGCGGGCATCGTCGTCGGCGCCATGCCGGGCCTGTCGGCCACCATGGCGATTTCCGTCCTCGTGCCCTTCACCTTCGGCCTTGAGCCACTTGTCGCGCTCGGCCTGATGGCGGGCATCTATAACGGCGCGATGTATGGCGGGGCCATTCCCGCCGTGCTGCTGCGCATTCCCGGCACGCCTGCCGCGGTCGCCACCACATTCGACGGCTACCCGATGGCGCAGAAAGGCGAGGGCGGCTTCGCGCTTCAGGTCGCGGTTGTGTCCTCGTCCATCGGCGGCATCGCCTCGGCCTTTGCGCTGATGCTGCTGGCTCCGCCGCTCTCCAAGGTGACGCTGCTGTTCGGCCCGTCGGAAGTGTTCTGGGTCGCGGTCTTCGGCCTCGCCTCGATCATCTTCCTTTTGGGCGGCAACCCGGTCAAAGGCCTGATCTCGGCCTGTTTCGGGGTCTTCGTGTCGGTGATCGGCTCGGACCCGATCTATGGCAACGACCGCTTCACCTTCGGCCAGCTCGAAATGCTCGACGGCATCAACATCGTGATCCTGCTGGTCGGCCTCTATGCGCTGCCGCCAGTGATCGACCTGCTGGAAACGCCGCTCAAGACCGATGGTGTCAACAGTTCCAAGCTGGGGACCGAGCCGATCTGGAAGGCGCTGCCGCGTATGAAGTCCTTCTGGAAGACCTGGCTGCGCGGTTCCTTCCTTGGAATCTGGATCGGCATCCTGCCCGGCGCGGGTGGCTCCATGGCGGCCTTCATGTCCTACAACGAGGCGCGCCGCACCTCGAAGCATCCCGAAACCTGGGGCGAGGGCGAGCCCGAGGGCGTCGCCGCCGCCGAGGTCGCCAACAACGCTGACACCGCATCGGCGCTGATCCCGGCGCTGACGCTGGGCATCCCGGGCACCGCCGTGGCTGCGGTCATGCTGGGTGGCCTGCTCGTGCATGGCCTGCAACCGGGGCCGATGCTGTTCCGCGACAACCCGGACATCGTCTTCGGCTTCATGTGGCAGTTCCTGTTCGGTGCGATCCTGCTGGTCCTGTTGGGCGGCTCGCTGGCGACCAACTCATTTGCCCGCCTGCTGAACCTGCCGCGCCCGCTTCTGGGGTCGGTGATCATCGTGCTCATGCTGATCGGCGTTTACTCGATCCATGGCCGCATGTTCGACGTGTACCTGATGCTTGGCTTCGGTGCGATTGGCTGGGTGATGGACCGGCTCAAGTTCCCGCTGCCGCCGGTGGTGCTGGGCCTGATCCTTGGCGGTTTCGCCGAAGAGAACCTGCGCCTTGCCCTGCGGATCGGACGCGGCGACCCGATGGTGCTGTTCCAGAACTGGACCAGCCTGATCCTCGTGGCGCTGACCGTCGCCGTGGTTGTCGGCCCGACGCTGAAGAAGCGCTTCATCGACAGCCGCAAGAAAGCATGATCGCGAGTCCGCATCATAAGGTCCGCGAGGATTGGCTGGCCCTGGGGCAGGAGGAGACTCTTGCCCCGGAGCAGCCGATCTTCGACTGCCATCACCACCTTTGGGATCGGCCCGAAGGGCGCTACCGGGCCGAGGAGCTGATGGCGGATGTTGGCGCGGGCCATGATGTGCGGGCGAGCCTTTATGTTCAATGCCGTACCGGCTACCGCGATCATGGCTCCGAAAGCCTGCGACCAGTGGGCGAGGTCGAAACCGTGCTCGACTGGACGCGCGGGCAGGATCGGTTTCCGGCGGGCATCGTCGCCATGGCGGACCTGCAACTGGGCGATGATGTGCGCCCGGTGCTCGAAGCGCTGACCGAGGCCGGGCAGGGCCGGGTGGTCGGCATCCGCAACACCACCGCCTGGCATGCCGATCCGGCGGTGCGTTCCAATCCCAACCCGCCCCCCGAGGGCCTGTTGCAGACCAGCGCCTTCATCGACGGCGCACGGGCGCTGGCCGCCCATGGCCTGACGCTCGACGTCTGGGCCTACCAGACACAACTGGACGAGGTCCGCGCCCTGGCCGAGGCCGTGCCGGAGCTGACCGTCATTGTCGATCACTGCGGCGGCCCGCTTGGCGTTGGCCCGCATGACCGCTTCGACACACAAAATTTCCGCGCCTGGCGCGATGCGCTGGCCCCTGTTGCCGCGCTGCCCAACACGCGCATCAAGATTGGCGGCTTCGGTCTGGGCGTCTTTGGCTGGCGCTACGCAGACGCGGCGCTGCCGCCGCATTCCGATAGACTGGCCGAGGATTGGCGCCCTTGGGTGGAAACCTGCCTCGACCTCTTCGGACCGACCCGCGCCATGTTCGAAAGCAACTTCCCCGTGGACAAGGGGCAGGTGGGCTATCGGACGCTGTGGAACGCTTTCAAACGCCTTGCCGCGCCGCTGAGCCAGCGCGACCGCGATGACCTGTTCTGGCGCAGCGCCGCGCGCGCCTACGGCATCGACGACCATATTTTCGCACATGACCACCGGAGGATACCGTCATGAAAACACCCCTTACCGCGCTTGCGCTGGCCCTCGCGGCCACCGCCGCATTCGCCGAATACCCCGACAAGCCCGTCGAGGTGGTCGTCGGCTATTCCGCCGGTGGCGGCACCGACGTGATGGCGCGCACCGTGGCGCAATTCCTCGAGCGGGAGCTGGGCGACGGCGCATCCGTCGTGGTCAAGAACATGCCCGGCGCCGGGGGGCAGATCGGCTTTACCGAGGTCTCCGAGGCGACACCCGACGGCTACACGCTGGGCACCTTCAACCTGCCTGCGGCCCTTGCCCTGACCAAGGACCGCGCGGCGGATTACGATGTGGACAGTTTCACCTATCTCGCGAATTTCGTTGAAGATCCGAACACGATCACCGTCGCCGCGACGTCGCAATTCCAGACGCTGGCCGAGCTTCTGGACGCGGCCAAGGCCGATCCCGGCGCTATCACGCTGGGTCTGTCGAGCCTTGGCGGCAACGACCATTTCGCCGCCAACATGATGCAGGACGCAAGCGGCGCGGAATTCACGCTGGTGCCGTTCAAGGGCGCATCGAACGCGCGCACTGCGATTATGGGGGGGCACGTGGCCGCCGGAACCATGACGCTGGGCCAGACCTCGAACTTCCCCGACGACCTGCGCGTGCTGGCGGTGCTGGCCGACGAACGGTCGCCCTTCCGCCCGGATGTGCCGACCGCCAAGGAGCTGGGCTATGACGTGCAGATGTCGTCGCTGCGCGGCATCGTCGCCCCCGCGGGGCTGGACGAGGCGACGACCGAGCAGCTGCTCCGCGCGTTGAGCGCCGTCAACGAGAACCCCGACTTCCAGGCGATGATGGCCGAGCAGGGCAACCCGATCGCCTTCATGGCGGGCGATGATTTCGCCGAGACCGCCGCCAAGCAGGACGGTATCGCTGCCCAAATCTGGGCCGAAACGCCCTGGAAATAAGACCGCTGCACCAGAAAGACCCCACTGAATTTCGGGAGGAGAACAGTATGAGATACGGGACAGGCACCGCACTTGCGGCTGCGCTGCTGCTTGGCGCGCTGCCGGCATCAGCCGAGAGCGATCCTGATCTGTCGGCGCGCCATGTGGCCGCTGCAGAGGCCGCCGCGGGAGAGGACCTTGCGCATGTGCTGGGCCATTGCAAAAAGATCGGCAAATCCTTCACCATTCCCCATGACAAGGGACACGAGATGCTGGAGCGCCTCGTCGGGAAGGGCGACCTGCGCACCACGGCGATCTTCGACAACCTGATATTCCTTGGCACATCCTGGGTGACTGCCTGGGCGATCCCCACGTCCGACGGCATCATCTTGATCGACGCGCTCAACAATGAAGACGAGGCAAAGCGTTTCATCGAAGGCGGATTGCGCGACATCGGGCTTGATCCGGCGGACATCAAGAAGATCGTCGTGTCCCACGCACATGGTGACCATTACGGCGGCGCGGTCTATCTGCAGGAGAAATACGGCGCCGAAATCATCATGTCGGAGACCGACTGGCAGGAGCTGGAGAAGGACGAACTTCAGTTCGACGACCCGCTCTGGGGCCGTCCGCCGGAGCGCGATGTGAGCATCGTGGACGGCGACACGGTGACCTTGGGCGATACGACGCTCACCCTGCTGGAAACACCGGGCCACACGCCCGGGACCGTTTCGACCATTGTCGATGTGACGGACGATGGCGAGGCGCACAAGGCGATCATCTGGGGCGGCAACGGGCTGAACTTCGGGCCGAACGCCGCGCAGTTCGTGCAGATGATCGACTCTCAGCGTCGCCTTGCCGCGATGGCCGGCGAGGAAGGCTTTGACGTGTTCCTGTCGAACCACAAGACCCTCGATGCGACCTACACCAAACTCGACGCCATGGAGGCCGGGGCCGAGGGCAATCCCTTTGTCATCGGGGCGGACCAGGTGGAGCGGGCCTTTACAGCGATGAGCCATTGCGTCGCCGCGCAGCTGGCAAGCTTCGACCCCGTGGCCGTTCCAGCCGACTGAAACAAGACGGAGCGGGCCGCGACGCCCGCCCCGACACTTTGAATCCGGAGGAAAATCATGACCATCAAAACCCTCGGCGCCGCTGCGCTGATCGCCGCGTCCGCCACCGTCGCCCATGCCGACGACTGGACCGCCTACACCTATTCGTCCGTCTCGACGACGTCCGCCGTCAAGGGCATGCAGCGTATCGTCGACCGCGTCGCGGAAGACACCGACCTGACCATCGACCTGCACCTTGGCAAGACCTTGCAGATCGCGTCCGCAGACATCACGCAGGCCGTTGGCGATGGCATCATCGACATGGCGGCAGACTTCTTCTTCTCGGGCAGCGTGCCGATCGCGCGGGTGCTGAACCTGCCGATGCTGATCGAGAACGACGAGGAATGGGCCAAGGCCTATGCCGCGATGGAACCGACGCTGGTCGAGGCCTTCGCACAGCAGGGTGTCGTGCTGCTGGGCGGCTACCGCTACCCGGAGCAGACGATCTTCACCACGTTCGAGATCAGCTCGCTGGCAGACCTCGAAGGTCACAAGATCCGCGTGACCTCGCCCGAGCAGGGCAAGTTCATCGAGGAATTTGGCGGCGCGCCGATCACCCTGTCGGGTTCCGAAGTACCGACCTCGCTGGAACGCGGCGTGATCGAGGGGGTGCTGACCGCCTCTGCCGGCGGGGCCAAGAACTGGCACGAATTCCTGCCCTACAACTACCGTTTCGCGGTGAACTACGGCAACTCGATGATCATCGCCAATCAGGACAGCTTTGACGCGCTGTCTGAGGAGACGCAAACCAAGCTGCGCACCATCGTGGCGGAAGAGGGGCCCGCAACCACGGCGGCCTTCCTTGAGGACGAAGAAGCGCAGAAGGCCTCGCAATCCGAGGCGGGCATGACGCTGGTCGAGGCGGCCGAGGGCGACGCCGCCATGGCGAGCGAAAAACTGGCGCCGTACTGGGAAGCCTGGGCCGAGGAGAACGGTCCGGAGTATGTCGAAGCCCTCGCCACTGTGCGCGAAGCCATCGGCAAGTAAGATGCAGACGCAGAGCAGAACGGGGCCGGCATCGGCCGGCCCCATTTTCGACGTTGCCGCGTGGATCACGGGCGCGGCAACCGGCTTGGTCCTCGTGGCGCTGGTCTCGCTGGTCTGCCTCGAGGCGCTGCTGCGCGGCGGTTTCAACTACTCGCTGGGCTTTGCCGAGGAACTGACCGGCTACGGCGTCGTCTTCATGACCTTCTTCGGTGCGGCCCTCGCACTGCGAAGCCATGCGATGTTCCAGGTGCATTTCCTGCTGGACACCTGGCCCGAGGGCACGCGCCGCTGGCTGATCCGCATCTTCGCGCTGATCGCGCTGGTGATCTGCGTGATCCTTGCGTGGAAGACCAAGGATCTGACGCTGTCGTCCTTCTCGCGCGGCAAGTTCGCCCCGACCGTCCTGCGCACCCCGCTGTGGATTCCGCAGATCATGCTGCCGGCGGGCTTCTCCGTTCTGGCGTTTTTCTTGGTCGAGCAGCTGCTGCTGACCTTCCGCAAATTCGAGGAAACCTGACATGGAAGCGATCCTCGCTTTCGGCCTGCTGATCGGCCTGATCCTTGGCGGCATGTGGGTGCAATTCGCCGTTGCGGGCGCAGGGCTGACCTATATCTGGCTGCTCAAGGGCTTTGGCGGCTGGAAGGCGCTCGGTCTCGTCAGCTGGGGCGCGGCCAACAGCTTTACCCTTGCCGCCATTCCGCTTTTCGTGCTGATGGCCGAGATCCTGCTGGGCTCGGGCCTGTCGACGCGGCTTTATAATGGTGTCGCGCCGTTCATGCGGCGGCTGCCGGGGGGCTTGCTGCACACCAACATTGCCGGTAGCGGCATCTTCGCGGCGATCTCGGGCGGCTCGGCCCCCACCGCCGCCGCCATGTCCACCGTCGCTCTGCCGGAGCTGTCCGCGCGCGGGTACAACAAGCGCCTGGTCGCCGGGTCGCTTGCCGCGGGCGGGACGCTGGGCATCCTCATCCCGCCGTCGATCACCATGATCATCTACGCCACCTTCACCGAAACCTCGATCGCACGCCTGTTTGCCGCCGGTCTGGTGCCGGGGATCGTGCTGGCGCTGTGCTACATGGGCTTCATCATGGCGCGTGTGCTGATCAACCCCAAGCTGGCGCCGAAGAATGATACCAAGGCCAGCGCCGGGGATCTGGGCCGCGCGCTTCTGGACATCGTGCCCTTCCTGATGCTGATCTTCATCGTCCTCGGCAGCATCTATGGCGGTTTCGCCACCCCGACCGAGGCCGGGGCCGTGGGCACCGTCGGCGCCATTCTTATCGCCGGGATCTATCGCAAGCTCAGCCTGAAACTGCTCAAGGACGCGCTGTCGCGCACCGCGTCGATGAGCGGCAACATCCTGTTCATCGTGTTCACCTCGATGATCTTCGCCTATGCGACCGCGCTGTCGGGCATCGGGGAGGACCTTGTTGGGATGCTGGAAGAGGCCAATGTCTCGCGCCTGACCTTCCTGCTGATCATAATGGTGGTCTTTGCGATCCTGGGCTGCTTCATGGAAGGGCTGGGCATGATCGCGATTATCGTGCCGGTGATCTTCCCGGCGCTGATGGCGATGGACGTGGACCCGATCTGGTTCGGCGTCTTCGTGGTGATCCTGGTGGAACTGGGCCAGCTCACCCCGCCGCTGGGCGTGATCCTGTTCGTCGTGGCCTCCTCCTCGGACGAGGTGAAGGTCGAGGATGTGATCATGGGCACATTGCCCTTCTTCCTCATCATCGTCGCCTTCATGCTGCTGTTGATCGGCGTGCCCGACATCGCGCTGTTCCTGCCGGAGTTCACGTTCGGATGACGCACACCTATCCTTTCCCTGAGCCCGTCGTCATCGACGCCGAGGTCTTCACCGAACTGCCCGCTGCGCTGCGCCGCACCGCCCAGCCATCCTACTGGGCGGAAAAGAACCGGCGCGGTGCCCCCGCGGACAGCTTTGTCGAGGGGCCGTCGTTCGATGCGCAGGGCAGCCTGTACTTTGTCGATATCCCCTTCGGTCGGGTCTTCCGCGCCAATCCGGGGGGCGGGATCAGCCAGATCGCCGAATACGACGGCCAGCCCAACGGGTTGAAGATCCATCGCGACGGGAGGATCTTTCTGGCTGACTATCAGAACGGCATCATGCTGCTGGACCCGGACACGGGGGCCGTGACCAAGGCGCTCGGCGATGCGGACACCGAAAGCTTCAAGGGCTGCAACGATCTGCATTTCGGGCGCGACGGGGCGCTCTATTTCACTGACCAAGGCCAGACCGGACTGCAGGACCCCACGGGTCGGGTCTGGAAGTGGCAACCCGAAACGGGCGCGCTGACCTGCCTGATCGACAAGGTGCCCAGCCCCAATGGGCTGGTGCTGGATCTGGCCGAACATGTCCTGTTCTTGGCCGTAACGCGGGCCAATGCGGTCTGGCGCCTGCCCATGTCGCCGTCGGGCCGCGTCAACAAGGCGGGGCTGTTCATCCAGTTCTCGGGAGGGCGCGCCGGGCCGGACGGACTGGCGCTGACGTCGGATGGCGGCGTGGTGGTGTGCCAGACCGGCATGGGCCTCGTGTGGGTGCATGACGTGCTGGGCCGGCCCATCGCCGTGGTGCGCAGCCCGCGCGGTCTGGGCACGACCAACTGCGCCTTTGGCGGGCCGGAGGGGCGGACCCTCTTCATCACCGAGTCGGACAGCGGTAGCATCCTGAAGGCCGAGTTTCCCGAAAGCCTCGGCATTGCCGGCGCACCGATGTTCTCGGGCGCGCTTTAGACCGGGTGCAGGATTCCGGGGCCGATCTCTGACAGGTCCCGGAGACCCAACAGGCCGAGATTACGATGCACCTCGGCCTTCAGGATGTCGGCAGCGCGCTCGACCATCGGCTGACCGCCCAGCGTCGCCGCATAGAGAAACGGCCGCCCCACCAGCACCATGTCCGCGCCAAGCGCCAGCGCCTTGATCACATCGGTGCCGCGCCGGATGCCGCCGTCGATCAGCAGCCCCATGTCGCCCGCCTGTGCCCGCGCCTCTGGCAGGAGTCGCAGCGGCGAGATAGCGTGGTCCAACTGCCGCCCGCCATGGTTCGACAGCACGACCGCGTCACAGCCAAGCGCGCGGGCGTGTGCGACGTCGGCGGGCGCGATCACGCCTTTCAGCAACAGCTTGCCGGGCCAGAGGTCGCGCATCAGCGCGAGGTGATCCCAATTCAGGTGATCCTTGCGCCCGAAATCCCGCGCCGCCTGTTTCGAGATGATCGGTGCGCCGCGCACGGCATCGGAATTCTCGAAATGCGGCATGCCCCGCATCAGCGTGGGCAGGAAGGTGCCCAGCACCCAGCGCGGCTTGATGGCGAAGTCCCAGATCAGGCGGGGCGACACCTTGAGCGGTGTGGAAAAGCCCGCGCGCAGGTTGTTTTCGCGGTTGGCCAGGACTGCGGTGTCGGCGGTCAGCATCAGGGTGCCGAAGCCTGCCGCCTTTACCCGGGCGATCAGGGCGCGGATGCGGTCCTCCTCGCCGGGCAGATAGGCCTGGAACCAGGCTTTCGGGTTGGCCGTCACCACGTCTTCCATGCGGGTCAGGGACGACCCGGAAAGCACGAAGGGCAGGCCGGCCGCCGACGCCGCGCGGGCGAGGGCCACGTCCCCGTCGCGAGCCATCAGCGCCGAAAGGCCCATCGGCGCGACGCCGAAGGGCGCCGTGTAGCGCTCGCCCAGAAGGGTGGAGGCGGTCGAGCGCCCCTCGACCCCGCGCAACACGTTCGGCACCAGCCGCCAGGCGTCCAGCGCATCGCGGTTGTCCTGTCTTGCCGCGTTCGTCTCTGCCGCGCCCGAGATGTAGCCGAAAAGCGGGCGCGGCAGACGCCGCCGCGCGGCAGGTTCGAAGTCATCCATGGCCAGAAACATCAGAACCCGTAGAGCCTCTCAGGATTGCCCCACATGCACCGCGTAAAGCTATCCTGACTCAATGCCTCGCGGCACAGCTCCAGCATCGGCGGAATTTCGGGCACCGGCTCGGGGGTCATCACATGCGGCCAGTCGCTGCCCCAGATGATCTGGTCGGGAAAGGCTGCGCCAAGGCGTTCGATCAGCGCGCTCAGGTCGCCGTAGGGCCCGATATCGGTGCTGACACGCGTGGGCGACAGCTTGGCCCAGACGCGCCCCGTCTCGAGCAGGCGGAACAGGGGGGCGGGCGCGGCAGGATCGACATGGCCCATATGGTCCAGCACCAGCCGCAGCCCCTCGGGCAGATCGGCCACCATATCGGCAAGCCGGTCAAAGCTGCGCGGCTCGGTGTTCAGCTCGATGTGCCAGCCGACCTCGGCCACGTGTTTCGCAAGGTCTGGAAGCTGATCTAGCGCGCTGTCCCCAAGCCTTGCACGGTCCTGAATGCGGGTCGCGCGGATGCCGGCGGCATGCAGCGCTTGCAGGTCGGCATCCGCGTCGATCATCGCAACGCCGCGCAGGGCGACGGGTCCATCGGTGCCCAGAACCTCCACCAACCGGCTGTTGTCCGTCCCGTCGACCGAGGCCTGCACCACCACCGCACGGCGCGCGCCCAGCGGCGCGGCCTCATCCATATAGTCGCGGATGTCGCGGGCGGGCGGCACGTAGGCGCCGGTCTGCGGGGCCTCGGTCTTGGCAAAGGAGTGGATGTGGCAATCGGTGATCATATGCGGGGCTTTCTCAGGCTGAAGAACAGGCTGATCGCCAGCGACAGCACGGTCAATGCCACAAGCCCGATGGTGATGGGCGAGCCCACAAAGATGCCATAGCCTCCGCCCGAGGTCAGAAGGGCCTGTCGCAGGCTCTGTTCGAACGGCGCGCCAAGGATCAGCCCGATCAGCAGCGGCGGCAGGGGGAAGTTCGCGCGCCGCAACAGGAACCCCAGCACGCCCGCGCCCAGCATCACCCAGACGTCGAATAGGCTGTTGTTCACCGAAAACGCGCCGAAGATGGCGAGGATCGTGATCGCGGGCAGCAGGTGGCGCGGCTGGATGCGAGTGACGTGGATCGCCACGCGGAAGAACAGCAGGCCAAGGATCACCGTCGGGATCGACGACAGCAGAAGCGCCTCGAAGATGGCGTAGACCTCCAGCCCGTGGTCGCGGAACAGGAACGGCCCCGGTGCCAGCCCGTGCAGCATGAAGGCGCCAAGGATCACCGCCGTCACCGCATCGCCGGGGATCCCCAGTGCCAGCGTCGGCACCAGCGCGCCGCCGGTGACCGCGTTGTTGGCCGCCTCGGGCGCGGCAACGCCCTCGGGCGCGCCTTTGCCGAACGTATCCGGATCGGCAGAGCGCGAGCGGGCGAGGCTGTAGCTCATGAACGCGGGCACGGTGGAGCCGATCCCCGGCAGGATGCCGACAAAGGTGCCAATGATCGAAGACAGCAGCAGCGTCACCCGCATCCGCCAGAGCTCCACCAGCCGCACCACCGAGCTTTTCAACGGCGGCACCTCTGCATCGCCCACCAGCGGCTCGCGGTCGAAGGCTTGGAGCAGCACCTCGGACATGGCGAAGAGGCCGATCAGCACCGGGATCAATTGGAACCCATTCTCGAAGGCGAAGGAGCCGAAGGTAAAGCGTGGCGTGCCGCTGATCGGATCAAGCCCGACGATACCGGCGCAGGCCCCCACGAGAACCATGATCAGTGCGTCGAGCTTCGATCCGCCACCGAACAGCACGATGACCAGCAAGGCGAACAGCATCAGCATCGCCATCTCGGCCGGGCCGAAATCCAGCGCGAAGCGGGCCAACGGCTCGGCCAGTGCCATCAGGACGAGGCAGCTGAAGATGTTGCCGATGACGCTGGCATAAAGGGCAAAGCGCAGCGCCCTGCCGCCCTCGCCACGGCGTGCCATGGCGAAACCGTCGATGGCCGTCGCCGCCGACGACGGCGTGCCCGGCACGTTCAGCAGCACCGCCGAGATCGAGCCGCCGAAGATCGCGCCCTGGTAGACGCCGAGCAGCAGGATGATCGCCGGGATCGGCTCCATCGAGAAGGTGACCGGGATCAGCAGCGCGATGGCCATGGTGGGCCCGAGGCCGGGAATCGCCCCGATGATGATCCCCGCGACGATGCCGGCCACAGCCGCGAACAGCACCCAGAGGTTCAGGAGTTCGAGAAAGGCATCGACAAGCATGGCTCGCGTTCCTTTGAGGTCTGGAATGGATGGGCAGGCTCAGGGCAGGGGGATGCTAAGCCCGTGCCGTCCGCCATAGGTCACAACGGCTGCCACGATCAGCGGCAGAACCAGCAAGAGGGGACGGCGTTCACCCAGCATGAGGGCCACGACGATCCCGGCACCGGCGGCCCCGAAGAAGAACCCGACCTGCGGCATCGTCCATAGCGCCGCTGCGCTGCTTGCGGTGACGGTCAGGACCCGGCCGAGCCGGACGGGATCGCCAAGCGGGAAATCCTCGGCGCGCAGGCTCAGGACAAGGCGGAGCGCCACGACCGCCGCCAGCAGCCAAAAGGCAACGCGGGGAAAACTGCGCGCATCCGGTCCGGAGGCGCCGAAGCCGAACACCTGGATCTGGCTGTCGAGACTGTAAAGCCCCCATGCCGCTGCCGCCAGCAACAGCCCGGCGGTCAGCGTCCGAAAGCCGGGGCGGGCGACCCCGCCCCCCTGGCCGTTGGTGCTCAATTTCCGAGATCCTTGGCGATCTCACGGTAGGCTGCGAGGTTCTCCTCGATCGTCGCGGCGAGATCTTGGCCCGACATGATCCGCACCGGTTGGCTGAGATCGGTCATGAAGGTCTTGAACCCATCCGACGAGGCCACCTCGGTGAAGGCGGATTCAAGCTTGGCGATGATCGCCGGATCGGTACCTGCGGGGGCCATGATGCCGACGATCGACGGGAATTCCGCCGCCAGCCCTGCCTCTTTCAGCGTCGGGGCATCGGGGAAGTCCGGGTCGTTTGTGCCGTCGAGCACGCCCAGAAGACGCAGCTGGCCGTCCTGCACGAGGTCGCGATAAGCCGGGACCAGTGCCGCGTCCACGTGGCCGCCCAGCACCGCCGCCGTCGCCTTGGAGGCACCGTCGAAGGGCACGTGCTGCAGCATCGCGCCGGTGTCCTTGGCAACCGAGGCAAAGGCGAGGTGCGCGCCGCCCATGGCGCCAGCGGTGCCATAGGTCACGGCGCCGGACTTGGCGCCCTCGATCATCGCGTCGAGCGTGTCGTAGGGGCTGTCCGCCGGAACCACGACGCCGTGGAACGGGCCGGAGTAGTTCAGGATCGGGATGAAGTCGGCCAGCGTGTCATAGCCCACATCGCGCAGCGCCGGTGTGACGAAGGACGGGGACGAGGTCGTCGCGATCAGCGTGTAGCCATCGGGCTCGGCCGACGCGACGGAGCGCATGGCATTGGTGCCGCTGGCGCCTGGCTGGTTTTCCACGACGATGGGCTGGCCGAGGATTTTCTCGGCCATCGTCGCCATCTGGCGCGCCGAAATATCGGTGGTGCCACCCGCCCCATAGGGCACCACAAGGGTGATCGGACGGGTCGGGTAATCCTGCTGCGCAACGGCGGCAAGCGGCGTGATCGCCATCCCGGCCAAAAGGGCCAGGGTCGAACGGCGTGTGTATGTCATGGTATCCTCCCAAGGATCGAAAGTGCTGGCCGATGTCCGCGGCTGTTGCCTCGACATGTATTGGCCACCGATGCGTCTATGCGCCACCAGATGTCCGGCCTCCCACCGGATACTCATTCATGACATTTGTGTTTTCTTAACAAAAGCGCGAAAAATTTAAGATCAAGAACAGGTATTCTTCACCTGTTGGTCGGTCCATCTCAGGAACTGGGAGCGGGCGCAGGCTCTGATGATGTAACCGCTCCCCTTTGTGGATCCTCCCAGACCCACCTTGGCAAACAGATGCCGCCGGGGGGCGGTTACATCATCAAGGTCCTTTGCTGCACTAAATACTATCAAAGGAGCGGCATCAAACCGCGACAGGTCCAGTCCGACGATCGGGGAGCAGCTCAGGGCTGCGCCCCCCGCCAGCCGTGAAACTTCTATACCTTTCCACGCGGTTCGGGCTAAAAGTGGGCTGGCCGATGAAAGCGTGAGCAGAGCAGGATGACCACCAACAGCAAGATGCGGCGGAAAGGCCCGGTGACGGCCAAGCAGGTGGCGGATTTCGCCGGGGTGTCGCGCGCCGCAGTGTCGCGCAGCTTTACGCCTGGCGCCAGTGTTTCGGCCGAAACACGGCGCAAGGTCATGGCGGCTGCGGATCATCTTGGATACCAGGTCAACCACCTTGCACGCGGGCTCATCAGTTCGCAGAGCGGTCTGGTCGCGCTGATCGCTGCCGAGATCGAAACGCCCTATCGCGCGGCGCTGCTTTCGGCCATGGCGCAGGCGCTTCAGACCGCGGGCAAGACGCCGATCCTGATCGCCACCGAGCGGTCGGATGAAAGCGTGCGCAATGCCCTGAACCAGGCGACCAGCTATCGCACCGAAGCGGCCATCGTGCTGTCGGGCATGCCCGACACGGCGCTGACCGAGATGTGCCTGAGCCACGGCATGCGGCTCGTGCTGATCAATCGTGACGACGCGCAACCGGGCACGCTGCAGATCCGGCTCAACGACCGGGCAGCCGGGGAAACCGCGTTCAACACGCTGTTGCGCACCGGCTGCAGGCGCATAGCGCTGATCGCGTCGGACGCGGGTACACCCAGCCTTGTCGGGCGCATCGACGGGTTCGAGGACGCCGCGCGGGCGCAAGGAGTAGAGATCACAAGGGTGGTGTCGGGCGCGACCTCTTACGAGACGGGTCTGCAGATCGGCACGCAGCTTTTTTCGCGGCCCGACCGGCCCGACGGCGTGTTCTGTGTGACCGACCTGCTGGCCTGCGGGGTCATGGACGCGGCGCGGCAACGCTTCGGCATGCGGGTGCCCGACGATGTGTCCTGCATCGGCTATGACGACATTCCGCAGGCGGCGTGGGAAAGCTACCAGCTCACCACCTTTGCCCAGCCCATCGACGAGATCACCGAGGCCGCGATAGACTGGCTGGCAGCGCCGCCAGAGGACGACACCCGCAGCGAGACCGTCGAACTGAACGCGCCGCTGATCTGGCGTCAGACTCTACCCCGTCTCGCCGCGTCCTGATCAGGCGCCTTCGCTGACGCCTTGTCCGTGGTGGGGTTCGGGCCGGGCGGGGCTGCGCAGGCGGCTTTCGTCCAGCATCCCCTGCTCGTCGAGGATGGGGTGCGCGACAGAGGCAAGATGCGCCGTGATCCGTTTCAGATCCCGCAACATGTCCAGATGCAGCGAGCTGGTGCCGACGCTTTCGCTGCGCGCGGCGCGCAGGCGGGCGAGGTGGCGTTCCGCCGATTGCCGCTCGCGGCGGCGCACCTCGACCTTGTTCTCGATCATTTCGCGCGCCAGACCGGGGTCCTCGGTCGCGAAAACGGTCTGTGCCGTCTTCAGCGTGTCCAGAGTCATCGAGAACAGGCCGATCAGCTCGTCGAACCCTTCGTCCGAAAAGCGCAGTTTTTCGTCCGCTCGCTTGCGGGCCATGGCGGCAAGGCCTTTCTCGGCGATGTCGCCCACATGTTCCAGGTTGATGACATAGTCGACCACGGCGATGGCACGGCGGCTTTGCCGGTCGCTCAGCTCGTGCCGCAGCAGGCGCGCGACGTACAGTTTTACCTCCTGCTGTGTGCGGTCGATGCGGTCTTCCAACTCGGGCACGGTCTCCAGGGGCGCGGCGTCCATGGTTCGGAAAGAGGCGAGGATTTGCAGCAGCATGCGCTCGATCACGTCGCCCACGGCCAGCACTTCGCGGGTGGCGCTGGCCAGGGCGACGACCGGTGTCTGCAGCTCGTCCTCTGCCAGAAAGCGCGGGGCCGCCTCGTGCGGGGCGGTCACGTCCGGCAAGAGACGGTCGAAAACCCGGGCGAGCGGCTCTGCCAGCGGCCAGCCGACCAACAGCAGCGCAAGGTTGAACGCAAGGTGCGCCGCGATCGGATCGGAGAGGGCGGCAAGGTCCAGGACGGGCAGGGCGGCAAGCACGATCGACGCCCCGAACCCGCGCAGGGCGAGGTTCGCCAGGGTCAATCGCCGCATGGCCGGGGCGGCGCCCGATGTCGCTATGACGGCCGGCAGTGCGCCACCGATGTTGGCGCCCAGAACCAGCGGAATGACCAGATCCTGCGAAAGCTGTCCCGCTGCGGCGAGCGAGGCGATCATCATCACGGCGGCCAGGCTGGACGCGGAGAGCAGCGCGATCAGCGCCGCGAAGGCGAGGGCGACGACGGGTGTGCTCGACAGCATTGCCATCAGGGTGGTCAGCGCGTCGGATTCCCGGATCGGGGTGCTGGCGGCGTCGAGCAGCCCCAGCGACAGCAAGACCAGTCCGACCCCCACGATGGCGCGGCCAAAGCCGATGCGCCGTGCCCCCCGTCCGCGCCCGACCATATGTCCCACGAGGATCGCGAGCGGTGAGATCCAGCCAAGGTGCAGCGAGACCACCCAGGCGGTGATCGCCGTGCCCACGTTCGCGCCCAGCATCGCGACCTGCCCCTGGCGCGAAGTCATGATGCCGCGCTCTGCGAACGAGGCCGCCAGAAGCGCCGTCGCGGTCGAACTTTGCAGCGCCAACGTCACCCCCAGTCCCGACAGCATCGCCCTCGGTCCCGTGCGTGTGCCAAGCGCAAGGAAATGCCGCAGCCGCGCCCCGACGGCCCTGTCGACACCGGCGCGGATCTGCGACAGGCCCACCAGCAAGAGCGCGACGGCCCCACCGAGGTTCAGCAGCACGACGGTTTCGGACATGCGCGGGGCTCCTCTCAGGCGGTGGGGTGAACGGGTTGGCGGAACGGACCGGCTTCCGTTTCGGCGTCGCGGACGAAATCGGACAGGCGGCGCAGGAACAGTGCCCAGAAGGCGCCGCGTTCATCCCGTGCTGCTTCGGGGAGACGCGTGGCGAAGCTCTTGTAGAGCGCCCTGCGAGACGCGCTCAGGTCGTCAAGGCCCATCACCCCGGCGGCGCGCAGCCTGTACCAGTCGCCTATGATTTCGGACAGCGGCAGGACCTCTCCGACGGGGGCTGCCCCGGCGTAGCCAAGTGCGTCGTCAAGCGTGCCGTTCGCTTCGGTCGCCCGTTCGGGCGGCCATTCGCGCGGCAGGTAACGGTGCTGCACAAGGGCATCCACATGCGCCCTCAGGAAGCCGCCATAGTCCGGTGCGGCGCAGACCCCGGCAGAAGAGACCGGGTCCTCGCTCCGGTAGGCCCCGAGGATGCGCGCGTCGACGGGCAGATCGCCGAGGCTCACGTCTTCGACGGTCAGCCCTTCGGCGTCGAAACGTGCCACGCAAAAGCCCGCCGGACAGGCGACCAGCGAGGGCACGGCGACGTTGACCAGTTGCCGCCCCTCATGGTGCAGCGTGCTGCGGCGGCGCACGTGCAGGTGGCCGCTGAAATGCACCCCGATCCCTGCTGCGCAAAGCGCCTCGCCGACCTCCGGCCTCGGACGGCGCAGCGCGGTCGAGGTGGCACCGAACAGCCTTTCTTCGGACTGGCCATCATCCCGGTAGGGGTCGAGCATGGGGTAGTGCGAAAAGCACATCAGCCGCTTGTCCTGCAAAGCGGCCCGCTGCGCGACATCCGCCATCCACGGCAGCAGGTGCGGTTTGACCCGTTGCACGGCGTTCCATCCGGCGTTGGTGCTGTCGATGACCGCGTCACCGATGCCGGTCGGCTCGAACACGTTCGCGTCGATCATCAGGAACCACAGACCCGGCACGGGTTCCACGAGGTAGCTTGCATCGAACAGCCGCAGCACGGTGCCCCCATCGCTGGAACGGCAATCGCAACGGCGCGCGGCAGGGGATGGATCGGTGCCGAAAGGCGTTTCCCAATGCAACACATCGGCCTGCGGGACAAAGCCATGCGCGGCCATGCGCATCACGCCGGTTTCATGGTCCGCGCAGTACATCGAGGGGTCGTGACGCGCATCCGGTCCGGCCTTGCTCGACACAACGACCGGTCGGGCGGTGGCATCGAGGAACTCCTTGGCGTGATCGCGGCCGTGGGGGCCAAAGCTGTCGTGATTGCCCGGCAGCGCGAAGAACCGCAGGCCGGGACGCGCCTCCAGCCGCGCCAGCAGGGCCGAGACGCAGCGCGCCTGCCCGTCGTCGCTGTAGTCGCCAAGCAGCACCACGTCGCGCAGACCCATGGCCTCGATCCGGTCGAGCGCGGCCTCCAGCGCGGCGGCGCTTTCGTTGAATACGCGGGTGGAAGAGCGGGTGTCTGACCAGCTGCGCAGGCTCAGTCCGTCCGGCCCGCGCACGCCGTAATCCGCACCCAGCGGGTGGTAATGCGCGTCGGCGATGATGGCGAAGCGATGCTCGGTCATGGGGTCACGCACGGTGTCATTCACTGCGCGGGGATCCCGCTGCCATCGCCTGCGCCCACGCCGCGGCTTCGCGGGCGGCCTCCAGCAACATCGGCTTGGGGGTCTCGAACCACTCGTCGGGCCGCAGTTGCCGCGCCTCGCGCACATGGGCCACCGCGTCGTCCAGCGTCGGGAACCGCTCGGGTGCCTCGACATGCAGCAGCAGCGATACGAGCGCCACCGACCGGCTGCGCCCGGCGCGGCAGTTGACCAGCACGTTGCCGCCGTCCTTGAACGGGTAAGTGGGGCGGTCGGGCATGGTCTGCCGCAGCGCGCCCTGCAGGATCAGCAATCCCGCCAGCATCATCGCCGACGGGTTGCCGTCGCCGTCGATCATCCCGATCTTGTAATAACGCAGCGCACCGTAACCCGCCGCGACCTTGCCGTCGCCGGGATCCATCAGCACCCGATCGACGAGGTCGAAATCGAGGTTCACTGCGCAGTTCACAAGCACGCGGATGTCATGGGTGCGCAGCAACGCCATGTCGCGCGCACCCTCCATGCCGCCAATGTAAATCGTCGCACCATGCGGGCCGATCCCCTCTGCAATGGGGCTGATAGCCGGGCGGTCGTATACCGGCGCGCTGCGGTCGTCGTCCTTCATGCTCACTCCGCCGCGATGCTGGCAGGCGCTTCGGCCCGCTGCAGGATGTTCTCGCCGCTGGCTGTGTCGAAGACCATGGCGTGCGCCGGGTCGAAATCGAGCCACACCCGGTCCTGGGGCCAGCTTTCGCGGAACTGCGCCACCAGCACCGTGACCCTCTGGTCGGGCAGGTCGAGGCTGACGATGGTTTGCGAGCCGGTCGGCTGGACCACGTCGATCTGTGCCTCGACCGCGCCATCCTTCGGGGCCGTGTGGATGCGCAGATGCTCGGGGCGGACCGCGACCCGCACCGCGCCGCCGCCGTAGCCGCCCGCCGCCATCTGGAAGCCTAAGCCCGCGCCCGAGATCCAGAGCCCGCCGTCGCGCGGCTCGGCCATGGCATCGAAGAGATTGACCTTGGGATCGCCGATGAACTCGGCAACGAAGAGGTTCGCGGGGTGGTGGTAGATCTCGTAAGGGGTGCCGGCCTGCTGGATACGCCCGTCGTTCATCACCACGATCATGTCGGACATGGTCAACGCCTCGACCTGATCGTGGGTCACGTAGACGGTTGTTGCCTTCAACTCGCGCGAAAGACGCTTCAGCTCGGCGCGCATCTCGGTGCGCAGCACGGCATCGAGGTTCGACAGCGGTTCGTCCATCAGCAGGACGCCGCTGCGTGCCGCGATCAGCCGCGCCACGGCGACACGCTGCTGCTGTCCGCCCGACAGTTCGGAGGGGTAGCGGTCCTGCAGCCCTTCGAGCTGCACCTTCTTCAACGCCTGCGCCAGCCGCTCGGCGATCTCTGCCTTGGGCATTTTCGCCTGGTGCAGCGCGAGGGTGATGTTGCGCTCGACGGTCATGTTCGGCCAGAGCGCGTAGCTCTGGAAGATGAAACCGAGCCCGCGTTTTTCCGGCGGGACATTTTCGTGGGTGCGGTCGGAGAACATGCAGCGCCCGGACAGGTGCAGCGCGCCGCCACTGGGTGTCTCAAGCCCGGCGATGATGCGCAGTGTCGTGGTCTTGCCGCAGCCCGAGGGGCCCAAAAGGGTCACAAACTGGCCCCGCTCGATGTTCAGGTTCATCTCCGGCAGCGCGAGATAGTTGCCGTAGTATTTCGTGATGCCGTTCAGGCTGACTTCGCTCATGGTGTGCTCTCTCTCCCTGGCGCCCGCGCAGAGGGGGTCCCCGCGCGGGCCGATGGTTTACTGGCTGGTCTCGTAGATCCAGAAATCCGCGACCATGGCGACGTTGTCGCGCTGGAAGGCCGGGGTGCCCCAGAACTTGTTGACCGTGGGCCAGACGTCGGCGCCTGCGGGCGTCGGCACGTCGTCACGCGGCGAGAAGGTGCCGATCTTGAAATACGGACCCATGCCTTCGAGCAGCGCAAGGTTTTCGCCCTCGCGGAGCGGACCTTCGATCTTGGTATCTGCGGTCAGCTTGTCCGATCCCATCTGGAACGCGACGAACAGCTTGGCCGCGTTGGGATGCGGCGCCCGCCCGGCAATCGACGTGTAGGTCGAGTAGGCAAAGACACCCGAAGGCTCCACGTCGTAGAGGATGCCGTTCCTGTAACCGTCGCTGTCGTTTTTGTTGATGTAGTGCATCGACGAGAAGGTGATCGGCGGCGCTTCCTGCCCGGGCAGACCCGAGGCCGCGGCCAGTTTCGAGCCGGAGTTGTAGATCACGAGGTCGTTGCCGATGAGCCGGTGGAAGAACTCGTAAGCCCCGTTGTCGATCCCGTCGGAGTATTCCAGCGGCTTGCCCGCATGGGCTTCATAGGCCTTGGCGAAGGCATCCCCGTGCTCGACCAGGTTGGCGATCAGCGCCAACGTGGTCAGCGAGCCGAGCGGGCTTTTCATGCCGACGCGCTTGTTCCATTCGGGTTCGGTCAGTTCCCAGATGTTGGAGATCGGCGGACCGTCCGGGTAGGTCTCGATGTTGTAGAACAGGACCGTCGCCTCGACCATCTGGGTCAGCAGCGGCTGTTGCAGATCCTCGGGAATGTCATCGGACAGGTAGCGCGGGACGTAGTTGACGATGCTGTCCTGGGGCAGCAGTTCGTAGACCATCTGCGCCGCACCGCCCGTGGTCACCACGTCGACGTTGTAAAGCCCGGCCTGATGTTCGCGTACCAGCTTTTCGATGGTCTTCTCCGAACCGAGGTCGAAGGCGCTGACCTCGATCCCGGGGTAGAGCTTCATGAAGTCTTCGGCGACGGCGCTGATCGACGACGACGACGCGTAGACGGTCAGCGCGCCCTCCTCCAGAGCGGCCTCCCGGATCGCGTCCCAGTCCTCGGTCTCGGGCTGGTGGTCGCCGAGCTGCGCCCATTCCTTCCAGTCGTCGACGGTCATGTCGCCGGTACTCTGGGCCATGGCGAGGGCGGGCAAGGCCGCCAGCGTCCCGGCCAGTATCATGGTCTTCATGGTCATGGTTGGTTCTCCTCCTTGGATGTCGTGGGGCTGCGCCGCGTCAGGCGAAGCCGAGTTTCGCGTTCCGGAAGACAAGCCGGAACAGGATGTTGAAGCCGATGATCAGCAGCACCAGCAGCAGCGTGGCGGCGCCGATCAGCTGCGGCACGTCATCGGTCTGGTAGGTGTAGATCACGCTCGCCAGCACCGCCGTCGAAGGCGTCACCAGCAGGATGATCAGCGACAGCTCGCGCATGGTGCCGATGAAGCTCAGCAGCATCCCCGACATCAGCCCGTTCGAGGCCAGCGGGATCACGATCCGCCGCACCCGTGCCACCCAGCCGATACCCTGCGTGCGCGCGGCCTCTTCCAGCGACTTGTCGATCTGAAGCAGGGCCGCGATGCCGGTGCGCGAGGTGTAGGGCAGGTTCTTGACCGCCGCGATCAGCACCAGGAGCGCGAAGGTGCCGTAGAGCGCGGGCATCGGCCCGATGGGCTTCGAGAACATGCCGATGTAGATCGCGCCGAAGGCCACCGAAGGGAAGATGTAGGGCAGGAAGGCCGCGGTCTCGAGCGTCTTCGACGCCATAGACCCACGGGTCCGCACCACGACGTAGCCGACGAGAAAGCCAAGCACCCCGGTCAGCAGCGCCACGCAAAGCGCCAGGCGGATCGAATTCCAGGCCGCGCCGAGGATCTGCGGGTTTTGGAACACCCCCGGATAAAGCGCGTTGACCTCGCCCCGCTCACCGAACCAGTAGTGCAGCGTCAGGTTCGACAGGTCGTAGTCGCCCGCGGTCCGCGACAGTGATTCCAGCAGCAGCAGGCCGATGGGCAGGATCACCGTGAAGGCGAGCAACAGCACCACAAGCCCCAGCACCAGCCAGCGCGCAGGGCCAAGGTCGATGGTCTTCGACCGCACGCCCTTGCCCGACATGGTCACAAAGCTCTTGCGGACGCCGATCATGCGCTGGTTGATCCAGATGAACAGCACCGCCATCACCACAAGCACCAGTGCCAGCAGGTAACCGTCACCCACATTGCGGGAACCGATGGCGGCGTAGATCTGCGTCGGCAGGGTAAAGTAGCGCACCGGCATCCCCAGCACCGCCGGGGTCCCGAACGAGCCCACAACGCGGATGAACGTCATGACAACCGCCGAACCCAGCGCCGGCAGCACCAGCGGCAGGGTGATGGCGGTGAACTGGCGAAAGCGCGACAGGCCCGCGATGGCGCCGGCCTCTTCAAGCTGGCTGTCCACGGTGGTCAGCGCGCCCGAGAGGATCAGGTAGGCGTAGACGTAGTAATGAAACGCAAGGCAGATGACGATGGGCAGGGCGCCAAAGGCCAGCCAGTCCGGCGGCTGCATACCGAACAGGTAGACGAACACGCCCGACGATCCGCCCAGTCGGTCGTTCTTGAAGAACGTCAGCCAGGCCAGCGCCATCACCCACGACGGCAGCATGTAGGGCACGACGATCATCGTGTTCACTGCCTCGCGGAACGGCACGTTGGTGCGCACCACCACCCAGGCCAGCGATGCGCCCAGGGTCAGGCACAAGACCGTCGCGCCGAAAGCGGTGATCAGAGAGTTGACGAAAGGCTTGTAGAACAGCGCAGCGGACATCCGCCCCGAAAACACCCTCTCGTAATGGAAGGTGGTGAAACTGCCGGCCTCCTCGCCGGGCAGATAGGCCCTGTCATAGGGCTGGACGGTGAACGTCTCGCGGATCAGCTCGGCCAGCGGTGCCAGCACGAGGAACGCCAGCAGCACCGCCAGCACCACGGCGACCAGACGTTCCGGTGTCATCATGGCGGCCCCGAAGCGGCGCAGGCGCCCGGCTCCGGCACGCGCCGTCATCTCTCCTGTAAGTGCCATGTGTCCTCCCTTGCACGGCGAAGTGTCTTGCGGTCGTCAGGCGCGAATGGCCTGTTTCGGCGCGTCGATCAGCGCGGTGCGGCTGTCGAGGCTCAGTGCCTCGGCGATGCCCGGCGCCGCCGCCAGGATCCGTCCGCCCGTCCGCAGGTCGCCGGTCGACAGGAAGGGGCAGACCGCGCCCCCGGCCTCGGAGACCAGCAGCAGGCCCGGGATGCAGTCCCATGAGTTCATGTGCAGCTCGACGTACGCATCGGACCGGCCATCGGCGACCTGCGCCAGCGCGAGCGCGCCAGAGCCGCAGCGCCGCACATTGAAGCCGCGTTCCAGCAGCGCGGTCATCACCTCCAGGTACTCTTGCCGTGGCACCCGCGTCGACCAGCCCATCTCGACCGTGGAAGATTGCGGATCGTTCGCCGCCGAGACGTGCAGCGCCGTGCCGTTCAGCGTTGCGCCATGGCCCGCGCGGGCAAGGTAGATCTCGTCGCTGACCGGGTTGTAGATCCCGCCGAGCACCGGCCGCCGTCCCTCGACATAGCCGATCGAAATACAGAAGTGTTCAAGCCCGCGTGCGAAATTGGCGGTGCCGTCGATGGGGTCGACGATCCAGCACCGCTCTCCGATCTCGCCGCCGTCCTCTTCGCCGAACACGCTGTCGCCGGGGAAGCGCGACAGGATCGCCTCGCGAATGTGGCGCTCCGAAGCGGCATCGGTCTCGGTCAGGTAATCCTGCGGGCCCTTCATCTCCCAGCTCGCCGAGGTCCGCTCCTCGAAGCCACGCTTCACGATCCGGCCGGCAGACCGCAGGACCTCCTCAAGGAACGCCGCGCGCTCCTGCACGGCTTCATTGCTCTTCATGTCGTCCTCGCGTCGTTGCTTCTTGCTGCAAGCGTTGCACGATTTGCACACGCGATCAATAGCGTTGCAGAAACAGCGGAGGCGCCCATTCAGTCCCCTGAAAAATATGGCGTAAATCCGAAGGCACGGTGTTTCTTGTCCCCGGTTACGTCATCGTTCGTGCAACCATGCTTGGCTGAAACGACCAAACGCTGTGGCGCCACCCACGCCTGATGTGCCAGTGCGATTCCCATGTTTTCCGAATATTCTAACGGACTTTCTCCGCTTCCCGACATTCAGGAGTCAGTCCAAGGCGTTCGGATCCCCAAGCGGGGATTGATCTTTTTGCACACGTGCACAGTGCAAAATCCATCTCGAAGCAAATGCGCACGGCCCCGCCTGCGCGCCCGATCTTGTCGTTCTGTCCGGCAATCCGTCACGGGCACGCACATTGCCACGCCCGAAACGCAGCCCACTTCCCACGAAGCCGCTTTGCGCTGCCCCCGTCTTCCACCCGTTTGCGTCCAGCGCGGCCGAGAGGGAGCGTCCGCCGCCTGCACGTGGTGCGTCAGTCACCCGGGAAACCGTTCGCAATCGGCGCAGCCGATCCGGTCGGCACCTTGTCATGTGTTCGAAACGCGACCGCCACACGGCGACCGTGCACCGCCATCGCCAGGCCGTCAGAGCCTGGTCGCCATCGCGCCAAAGGTCCGGGCAAAGGCCGCAAGCCCTCCGCCAGGCCCGGGCACGTCCCCTCCGGGGCGTACCCCGGTCGCACGGACGTCTGGCCTACGCGGCGAGGGCTGGCGCGGCCTGTGTTGTCATCCCCATTGCCAGAGGGCAGGGACGAAGCGGTATTCGTCGCCCTCCTTCATCACGTGGCCCACGCCGGGGAAGGGGAAGTGGTAGCCCAGCACCGCCATCCGGTCGGTGGCCGCCATGTCGAGAAGCTTCTGCCGGGTCTCCACCGTCAGGTCGCCGTTCATGTCGAAGTTGTTGTACCACCCGGGGCGGGCAAAGTTCATGTAGGCGTGGGTCATGGCATCGCCGAGCGCGATCAGCTGCTTGCCGCCGGATTCCACCACGACCGACATGTGGCCGGGGGTATGGCCCGGCGTGTCGATCACGCGCACGCCGGGAACGATTTCGTCCTCGTGGTTGACCAGTTTCCATTCCGCGCCATCCACTCTGATCGAGTTGACCGCCCCGACGGCGAATTGCTGAAGGTCCTGCGGCATGCGCGTGGCCAGCCCGTCCTGCATCCAGAACTCGTGCTCTGCCGTGCCGATGAAAAGCGCCGCGTCGGGCAGGATGGCCTCGTCGAAGTCGTCGCGGATGCCCCAGATATGGTCCGGGTGTGCGTGGGTTATGACGACGTGTGTGATGGTGTCGGGTGCGATGCCCGCCTCTGACAGATTGCCCATCAGCTCTCCGGCGGTGGGCACGAAACGGTCGCCCGAGCCCACGTCGACCAGCACCACGGCATCGCCGATCTCGATCACAAGGTGATTGGTGTGGGAATAGTTGATTTCCGGCGACAGGAAGTAGCTTTCGAGGAAGGCCTTCACGTCTTCCGGGTCGGCGTTCACGCCCAGCCCGCTGGCCGGGACCTCAAGCCGCCCGTCCGAGACGACGGTCAGCTTCGCCTCGCCGAGGGTAAAGCTGAAGTGCTGCGGATTGCCGGATGCCGGGGCGCCCAGCGACTGCGCGCGGCCAACCGCAGGCAGGGTCAGCGCCGGGGCGCTGGCGGCCATGGCCAGGATCTCACGGCGGGTGGGGCGGATGATGGACACGGGCGGACCTCCCTATCATGCATGTCTTCGAATGTCAGAATAGCATCGGCACCGGCGATTGCCACCGCGATCCGGCTTCCGGGAAACGACGGCGACAATCCCCGGGTGCTGTCATATTCGGACGTTCAGACAATGGGTTGCGGCCCGACGCTTGGAGGGGATCGCCGGCGGGCCGATTGCACCCCCGTGGCCATCCTGGACCTTTGACATGCCGCTGCGCTGCAGCATGCCACGGGAAGGGGGCCCGATCACCCGGTGCTGGCTGACTGCCGCATGCGCTCTCACCCTCGCCATAGACGCTGCCGCGCAGGAGGTGACGTTCCGCTTCCAGCACGTTGTCTCGCCGCACTCGGCCATCCCGAAGCACGTCATCGACCCCTGGGCCGGGAAGATCGAAAAGGAGACGGACGGCCGCATCGAGGTCGAGATCTATCCGTTCATGCAGCTCGGCGGCACCGCGCCGGAACAGTATGACCCGATCGTGGACGGGGCGATCGACGGCGGCTCGGTGATCCCCGGCTGACAGGCGGGCCGCTTCCCCGAGGCGATGTCAAACGGCGTGCTCGACGGTGGCGCCTTCACCTGAAAGATGTCGCCCTCGCTGACAGTCGACGAGGTGACCGGCAGCCACACCGACGCGGCAGGCGACAAGTCGCTCCACAACCTTTTCTTCATCCCGGGCAGGAACAAGCATGCCTACGACAGCCTGCCCGACGACCTGAAGGCGGTGATCGACCCCACCTCTGGGCCGGAGACCGCCGCCCGGGAGGTTCGCACCCGTGACACCGGCGCCGCCGAAGGCCGCGCCGTGATGGAGGCCTAGGGCAACCGGATTTCCACACTCTCAAAGGGCGAAACCGCCAGCATCAAGCCGCTTGAGGGCGAGGTAATCGACGCATGGATCGCCGACAGGGACGCCAGGGGCTCCCCGGCCGGCAACTGACGGATGAGGCCCGCGCCATGCTGGCAGGCGCCGCGGCCAGCGGAAACGGAACCGCCGCGCTCCGCTGCACCCCTTGGGTTTCTTTGCTTCGGAAATACTCCGGAGGGGGTCCGGGGGAGGCAGCGCCTCCCCTGTCTGCGCGGGCAGGGCCCGCGCGGATCGTCCCGGCGCCAGCCGGGGCGACATCACCGGGAGCGCAGCACCGTGACATGCGTGTCGCCGTATCTCCGCGCCTCCAGGGCCGCATAGCCCTCGGGCGCCACCTGGGGGGCGCTCTCTTCCCAGACGATCAGCGCCTCCGCCCCGATCCAGCCCTGTGTCCGCGCCACCTCCAGTGCCCGCGCGCCCAGACCCTTGCCGTAGGGCGGGTCGAGGAACACCAGCGAGCAGGGCGCACCCGCGGGCAGCCGTGTCGCATCCGCGCCGATGACCGACGCGCGGTCCGAGCAGTCCAGCGTCTTCACGTTCTCGCGGATCAGCCGCTGCCCGACCCGGCCGTTCTCCACGAAAGTGGCGGAAAGGGCGCCGCGCGACAGCGCCTCCAGTCCCAGCGCACCGGTGCCGGCGAAGAGGTCCAGCACCACCGCGCCCTCGAAGGGATCGCCGAAGCGCCCGCCCGCCAGCATGTTGAACAGCGATTCGCGCACGCGGTCGGTCGTGGGGCGCAGATGCGCGCCCGGATCGCCCTTGCCCACGGACGCCAGCCGCCGGCCGCGCCACTCGCCCGCAATGATCCTCACGCCTTCAGCAGTGCCTTGAGCTGCGTTTCCGGGTCGGCCACCGCCTCCGGATCGGCGGTCTTGCCGCCCTCGATCAGCCGCTTGCCGACCATGTAGGCCTTCGGGTCGTTCATCGCGTCGACCGCCAGCAGCCTGCCGTCCTCGTAGTACCAGTGCGACAGGGCATCGCCGTCCTTGCGGACCACCACCCGGTCGTAGCCGGTGTTCAGCCCGGCGATCTGCAGCTTGACGTCGTACTGGTCGGACCAGAACCACGGTTTCGGCACATAGGCCTTCGCGGCGCCCATGATGTTCTCGGCCACCAGTTCGCCCATGTCGATGGCGTTGCCCACCGATTCCAGCCGGATGCGTCCTTCGCCATGCGGGAAGGACGCGCAGTCGCCCGCCGCCCAGATCGACGGGTCCGAGGTGCGGCCGTGGCTGTCCACCGCGATACCGTTCAGCACCTCCAGCCCGCAGGCTTCCGCCAGTTCGGACGCGGGCGCGATGCCGACGCCGACGATCACCATGTCGACCTCGATCGTGGTCCCGTCCGCCAGTTCGGCACCGGTGACATGGCCGTCGCCCAGAAGGCGCACCAGCCCGGTGCCTTCGCGCAGGTCGACCCCATGGCCCTTGTGCAGGTCGCGGAACCAGGCAGAGGTCTCGGGCGCGGCCACCCGTTGCAGGATCCGCTCCGCCGCCTCGACCAGCGTGACCGTCAGGCCCAGCTTGGCGCAGACCGCCGCCGCCTCCAGCCCGATGTAACCGCCGCCGACAACCAGCACCCGCTTGCCCGACACGCAGGAGGGGCACATCGCATCCACGTCCGCCAGCGTCCGCACCACGTAGACACCGTCCAGCGCACCGCCGATGGAGCCGGGCAACCTGCGCGGGACCGAGCCTGTGCACAGCACCAGCTCGTCGTATTTCACCGCGCGTCCACCGGCCATGACTTCCTTGTTGTCGCGGTCCACGGCGATCACCTTTTCGCCCACGTGCAGGTCGATGGCGTTTTCGGCGTAATAGGCCGCGGGCCGAAGGTAGAGCCGCTCTTCCTCCATCTCGCCCATGAGGTAGGCCTTCGACAGGGGCGGGCGCTGGTAGGGCGGCACCGGCTCCTCGCCGATCAGGGTAATGGTCCCCTCGAACCCCTTGGAACGCAGCTTCGCCACCAGCGAGGCCGCCGCCTGTCCTCCCCCAACAACAACGACGTCCGTCATGGTCCGAGCTCCCTTTTCTCTTGTAGGCGCGACACTATCCTTGCGACACAGGGAAACGCAATTCCACGGAGGACAGGACAAATGGCGATTTCACCCGGTGACACGCTGCCGGAGGCAACTTTGTTGCGCATCGGCGCAGACGGCCCCGAGACGGTTGACCTCTCAGAGCTGGCCAAGGGGCGCAAGCTGCTCATCTTCGCGCTGCCGGGGGCCTTTACCGGCACCTGCACAAACGCCCATGTGCCCAGCTTCATCAAGACGAAGGATGCCTTCGCCGAAAAGGGCGTGGACGAGATCGTCTGCATCGCCGTCAACGATCCCTTCGTGATGGATTCCTGGAGCCGCCACACCGGTGGAGACAAGGCGGGCATCACCTTCCTCGCCGATCCGGATGCCGCTTTCACCAAGGCGATGGGGATGAACTTCACCGCGCCGCCAGTGGGGTTCTACGACCGCTCCAAGCGCTACGCGATGGTGGTCGAGGACGGCACCGTCAAGGGGCTGAACCTGGATGACAACCCGGGCGTCTGCGAGAAGTCCTGCGGCGAGGCGATGCTGGAACTCGCCTGAACGACCGGCGGCGTCCTGTCCTGATCCGGTCTGACCGGGCCTGACGGGCGCCGCCATATCCTGCCACGCGGCGGTTCCGTGCGCGATGGCAGCCCGTCTGCGCCCGCGCAGGACAGCCTCGGCACGGGCGCGCGCCTCCCGGCTACATCCCGATATATCCCTTCGGCCCGCTAGCGGACGCTTTCCCGGCACCGATTCCCTGCGGGCAAAATCCGTCGCGCGGCATTCCGCCGATCCGGATGGATCGCGGCACTGGCGTGTTTTCTTCGGGAAATAGTGGGTTCTGCGGGCCTTTCCGGGACGGGCCGGACCGAAAAGCTTGCCAGCTTCAATGCCGTCGGCCAACATCGGCCAATAACATTAATTTGAAGTTGGGAGCTGCCATATGACCGACTCGCAAGTGATTACGAATTTCAGCAGACGCGCCGCACTGGGTTTATTGACCACAGCCGCAGTTGTCGCCGCCACACCGAAGGCCTTTGCCGGACAAGGTTGCGGCTCCGGCGCGTCCTACATCGAAGGTGTCGTGTCTCCGGGCAATATGACCCCGGTGATGTGGTGGTCCGACCAACTTGTGCAAAAAGTGCGTGACACCGCCACCCCGCCGCCGCCGGCCACCCGCGCCTTCGCTATCGGCCACCTCGCGGGTTTCGTCGCGGTCAACGGCCTCGCCCCGCGTTATGCAGGGCCGGTGAAGTTGCCCGAACCGCCGATGCCGGTGAATGCGGACATCGCCTACGGCACTGCCGTCGCCACCGCGATCAACGCGCTTTTCGGCTGGGACAACTGCGAACTGATGGCGTTCCTCGACGGGTTCGAGGACGGGGAGGCCAAGAACAACGCCATCGTCTGGGGCGCCAACGCGGCCCATGCCGTGCTCGACTGGCGCGGCGAGGACGGGATCGGCGGCTCGAAGGAGCTGCTCTACACCAAGCTCGACGGCCCGATGGCCTGGCAGCCGACCGGCCCGTTCTTCGGCGCCCAGAACGGCCCGACCTTCAAGCAATACGGCGGGCCGCTGCTGCCCGGTTGGGGCAGGATGAAGACCTTCGCGGTCGGCTCTGCCCGCGACTTCCGTCCGGCGCCCTTCCCGCGTCAGGACAGCAAGGAGTTCATGCGCCAACTCGAAAAGGTCTTCCAGTGGGGCGGCGCGACCAGCGATTTCCGCACCGAGGACCAGGCCGAAATCGCCTTCTTCTGGGAAGACGGCCCGCGCGGCGCGACCCCGCCGGGGCACTGGCAGATCATCGCCATGGACCTGCTGCAACGGCAGGACTTGGACCTCGTCGACCAGGCGCGGTTCATGGCGCTCATCAGCATGGCGCAGGCCGATGCGGCCATCGTGACGTGGGATTGCAAGTTCGACATGGACGTGGTGCGCCCCGAAACGGCGATCCGCACCACGGTCCTGCCGCAGGACAAGTTCGCGCGGTTCCATGACGCCGAGTGGAAGACGCTGATCCCGACGCCGCCGTTCCCGGCCTATACCTCGGGGCATTCGACGTTCAGCGGTGCCTCGGCACGGATGCTGGCGCATCTGCTGGGCACCGACAACGTGTCCTTCACCGGTGGTGCCCCGGATCTGGTGAACTGGCCGAAGCAGCTGACCGGCGTGCGGCGGTCGTGGACGCGACTCAGCCAGGCGGCGGAAGAGGCGGGCGCGAGCCGGGAATACGGCGGCATCCACTGGGAGGCCGACAACACCGAAGGTCTGCGCATCGGCGGGCTGATCGCCGACACTGTCTTTGACACCTCCCTGCCGCGCCTGGGCTGACACCGCTTCGGGCATCGAAACCCCCGCGGTCCGCTGCGGGGGTCTTCCTTTCCCGCCACCCCGAAACAACAGAAGGGCGCGCCGCACGGCACGCCCTCCACTTCGTTCCGACAGCGCTCAGACGGCCGCCGTCTCTTCCTCCACCGGCGCCACGGTCTCGACCGGTTTGGAGGTCTCTTCGGTATCCGGGATCACCAGTGACAGAATGATCGCCGACAGGCCCGCCAGCGTGATCGGCGTGGCGACCACCTGCTTGAGGAAGACCGGCAGGTTCTGCGTGGCATCCGGCACCAGCGTCACACCAAGGCCAAGCCCGAAGGACACCGCCATGATGTAGACCTTCTTGCGGTCGATCTCCTGCGTGGCGAGGATGCGGATGCCCGCCACCGCGATGGTCCCGAACAGCACCAGCGTCGCACCGCCCAGCACCGGCTTGGGGATCAGGAGGAAGATCTGCCCCACCACCGGCAGGAAGCCCAGCACCACCAGAATGCCCGCGATATACAGCCCCACGTGCCGCGAGGCGACGCCGGTCATCTGGATCACCCCGTTGTTCTGGCTGAAGGTCGTGTTCGGGAAGGTGTTGAACAGTGCCGCGAGGCCGGAGTTCACCCCGTCCGCAAGGATGCCGCCCTTGATCCGCTTCATGTAGAGCGGCCCCTTCACCGGCTGGCCCGCGATCACGGAGTTCGCCGTCAGGTCGCCCGACGTCTCGATCGCCGTCACGAGGAAGACGAAGGCGATGGGCAGGAAAAGCCCGATGTCGAAATCCAGCCCGTATTTCAGCGGCTGCGGGATCGCCAGCAGCTCACCCTGACCGGCGCGCGACAGATCGACCTGGCCCAGGACCATGGCGACGATGGTGCCGACGACCAGCCCGATCATGATCGCCGAAATGCGCAGCATCGGATTGCCTACGAAGGTCAGCACAAGGATGACTGCCACGACGATGGCTCCCATCAGCAGGTTCACCGGTGCGCCAAGCGTCTCGCCCGCCTGTGCACCGCCGGCGAAATCGGTGAAGCCCACCTTGACCAGCGACAGCCCGATCACCGTGATGACGATGCCCGTCACGGTCGGCGTGATGATGCGGTCCAGCTTGTCGACGAACTGGCTCAGCACGATCTCCACGAGGCAACCGGCAAGGCAGAGTCCGAAGATCATCGCCAGCATGTCCTCCGGCGTGCCGCCCGCGTTCTTCACCGCAAAGCCCGCCGCCAGCACCGGCCCGAGAAAGGCAAAGGAAGTGCCCTGCACGCTCAGCAGGCCAGAGCCGACCGGACCGACCCGGTAGCACTGGATGAAGGTCGCCACGCCCGACACGAACAGCGACATGGCGATGAGGTAGGGGATGTGCTCTCCCAACCCGAGGACGCCGCCGATCACCAGCGTCGGCGTCACGATCCCCACGATGGAGGCGAGGATGTGCTGCATGGCCGCCAGCGCGGCAGCGGGCGGGGCGGGGGTATCGTCCAGCCCGTAGATCAGGGTTCCCGTGTCGTTCGATGTACTCGTCATGTGTCCCTCCATGCCTTGCAGGCATTTGTTTACCTTTGGACAAGTCTCGGGACAGGGAGCGCAATGGGCGAGTCCGCAGGCGCGCAAACACTGCTGACGCAGCGTCACATACTTGAAACGCCCGCCGAAACGCGCCATGGCGGCGTCATTGCCTGTTTGGGAGGCAGTCGCGGCACGGCACAGAGAGCGCGGGACGCGGGCCGGGGACTCACGTGCCCGGCCCGCGACCGTCAGCCGATCAGGCCGTCCATCTTTCGCGCAAGCTTTGCATCCAGCGAAGACAGCCCGCCCACGTCATGCGTGCTCAGCGTGACCTCGACGGTGTTGTAGACATTCGACCACTCCGGGTGGTGGTTCCACTTCTCGGCGTACATCGCGGCCCGCGTCATCCAGCCGAAGGCGGCGGTGAAGTCGTCGAACTTGAACGTCTTGCGGATGGCGTCGCGGTCCTCGACCATCTCCCATCCGGTGGCGAAAAGCGGTTCCAGCACGGTCTTGCGCCCGGTGTCCGACAGTTTCTCGGTCATTCTTGTTCCTCGCGTCTGTCTTTTCTGAACGGCCCGTAGCTGGTCAGGATCTCGATATCCTCATCAACCGCGCGCCGCTCCGCTTCCAGATAGCGCGCAACGGCATCCGAAAAGGAGGGTTCTGCCAGCCAGTGCAGGGAATGCACCGGTTTCGGCAGATACCCGCGCGCCAGCTTGTGTTCGCCCTGCGCCCCGGCCTCGACCCGGCCAAGGCCGTGCGCGATGGCAAAGTCGATGGCCTGATAATAACAGGCCTCGAAATGCAGGCAGGGGTGGTCCTCGACGCAGCCCCAGTAGCGCCCGTACAGCACGTCGCGCCCGATGAAGTTCAGCGCGCCTGCAACATAGCGCCCCTCGCGTTCGCACATCACCAGCGCGATGTCGTCCCGCAGCGTCTCCTGCGCGATGTCGAAGAACCGGCGCGTCAGGTAGGGCGAGCCCCACTTCCGCGCCCCGGTGTCCTGATAGAAGTGCCAGAAGGCGTCCCAGTGCTCGGGCAGCAGGGCGTCGCCCGTCAGCATGTGGATCTCGCCGCCGAAGTCCTGCGCCTTCGCGCGCTCCTTGCGGATGGTCTTGCGCTTGCGCGAGGACAGCGTCGCCAGGAAGGCGTCGAAATCGGCGTATCCGTCGTTGTCCCAGTGAAACTGCTGCGTCACCCGGTGCAGCAGGCCCATCTCCGCCCCGGCCTCCGCCTCTTCCTCGGTGCAGAAGGTGGCGTGGACTGAACTCAACCCGTGGTTCGCCGCGAACTGGATCGCGCCCTGCACCAGCGCCGAACGGCCCAGCGTCTCCCAGCCCGGCTTCACCAGGAACCGCCGTCCGGTGGCGGGGGTGAAGGGCACCGCGATCTGCATCTTCGGGTAATAGCGACCGCCCGCGTTCTCCAGCGCATGGGCCCAGGAATGATCGAAGATGTATTCGCCCTGGCTGTGGCTCTTGGCGTACATCGGCGCCACCGCCACGACCTGGCCCTCCACCTCGACCGACAGGTGGTGCGGCTCCCACCCGGTGCGTGCATCGACTGACCCGCTGTCCTCCAGCGCCTTCAGGAACCGGTGGGTGGTGAACGGATCGCCGGGCCGCTGCCCGTCCGCGGCCTCGGGACAGGCGCAGGCATCCCAGACCTCGGGCGCAATATCGCCAAGCGAGGGCAGGACGCTCACGGTCACGTCGCGCTGCGCAGTCTCTGTGTTCATGCTTCCCAATCTGGCCCTGCCGGCGCGGCGATCAAGCGGGGTAGCCCTCGAACGTCACATTATCGGCGATGCGCCGCGCCTCCGCTTCCTCGGCGGGGGTGCGGATCGTCCAGCACAGGATCGACAGGCCGCGCGCCTTCAGTTGCGCCACCCGGGGATTGTCCAGGTCGCCGTGGTGATGGCTGATGAAGTGCAGCGGCATCTCGTCCGCCAACCCGATCTCCGCCAGTTCCACACGCCGCGCGGCGGGCAGGGTCGGGTAATCCTCGGCGGTGCCCGCGCAGGTCGTCAGGCCACGCGGGCGGCGCGGACACAAACGTGCAAGCGCCGCCACGGAATGCGGGTTGAACGACATCAGCGCCGCCTCACCCGGGTAGCTCTCGATGGCCCGCGCGCAGGCCTCCTCCAGCGGACCCACGTTCGGGCCCATCTGGCCGTCCTGATCCTTGACCTCGATCAGCAGCGGCACCTGGCCCGCGACGATCCCCAGCACCTCGGTCAGTGTCGGGATGCCGTCTTCCGCGTCGCGCAAAAGAAGGCCGCCCAGTTCCGCCGCCGTGCGCTGCGCCACCGGACCGCTGGCGCCGGTCAGCCGCGCCAGGTCATAGTCGTGAAAGACCATGGCCTCGCCATCCGCCGACAGTTGCAGGTCCAGCTCGATGGGATACCCCGCCGCCACGGCGGCCCGGATCGCGGCCCGGCTGTTCTCCGGCCGTCCGGCCGCCCGGTCATGGAAAGCCCGATGCGCGACAGGCCGGTCGAGGAAGGCGCGCGGCAGCATCATTCGACCTCGAAGATGCCTTCGATCTCCACCGCGACGCCCAGCGGCAGCGCCGCCGCCGACACGGCAGAGCGGGCATGCCGCCCCTTGTCGCCCAGAACGGCGACCATCAGGTCCGAGGCGCCGTTGATCACCTTCGGCTGGTCGGTGAAATTGCCCAGCGAATTGACGAAGCCCACCAGCTTCACAACGCGCTTCAGCCGGGTCAGGTCGCCGCCGCAGGCCGCCTTGACCTGTGCCAGCAGGCTCAGCGCGCAGGCCATCGCCGCCGCCGCACCTTGGTCGACGTCCAGGTCCGCGCCCACCTTGCCCTTGATCAGTTCGCCATCCATCATGCTGATCTGGCCGGACACATACAGCGTGTTGCCGGTCAGCACGTAAGGCACGTAGTTCGCAGCCGGTACAGGCGCGTCGGGAAGGGTCAGGCCAAGCGTCTGAAGGCGCTCTTCGATCTCGTTGCTCATAGGGTTCTCCTTGTCGTCGTGGCGACATGCCGCGCGACGCGGCGAAGCTAAATCGCGGCCCGGGAAAGCGAAACCCCCCTGCTGCTTCACCTTGGCAAAAAATACCTCTGCCGCGCCGGCGACGCGGCGCAGGTCCCGGGCAAGGGCGCCCCGTGACATCGCCCCGATGCCATCGCGCGCCCCCGGCGGCCAGTGCCGCCACCCCGTCTCAAAAGCCCAGGCCGGCAGGATATCCGTCGCCGCGCGCCCGCGCACGCCCCGCAAACCTTCAGCCCTCGCGGAACGCTTTCGAGAAGTAGTCCATGAACGGCTTCACCAGATAGGCCAGCGGCGTGCGGTCCTCGGTGCGGATGAAGGCCTCCACCGGCATGCCGGGGATCAGCACGGTGCCCTCGGGCAGCCGCGCGATCTCGCCCTCGTTCAGCACGATCTCCGCGCGGTAGTAGCGCACGCGCGAGGCTTCATCCTCGAAGGCGTCGGCCGAGATCTGCGTCACCTCGCCGAACAGCTCCGGCGTCCGACGCTGGTCCAGCGCCGAAAACCGCAGCGCCACCTCCTGGTCGACGAACAGCCGGTCGATGTGGATCGGCTCCACCTGCGCGGCGATCACCAGCGGGCGGTCCTGCGGCACGAGATACATCACCGGTTCCGCCGGCCGGATGACCGAGCGCGGGGTGAAAACCGTCAGCCCGTAGATCACGCCCGACACCGGGGCGCGGATGTCCAGCCGGCTCAGCCGTTCGCGCAGGCTGCGGCGTTGCTCCGCCAGTTCGCGCTCGCGGAACTGAAGGTCGCGCAGGGTGGTGATCGACTCCTCGCGGCGCCGCGTCTCCAGCCCGAGGATCTGGATCTCCGTCTCGGTGATCCGCCCCTCTGCCTGCGCCTTCGAGGCCACCAGCTCGCCCACGGTGCCCGACAGCCGCGCCTGCTCGCGCTGGAGCGACAGCACCCGGCTCGCCTGCGCCAGTCCGCGGTCCAGAAGTGTCTGCTGGTCGCGCAACTCCTTCTCGATCAGTTCGAGCTGGGTGGTCAGCGCGGCCTGCTGTGCCTCGATCCCGCGCACCTGGTCGGCGATCTGCTCGGACCGCTTGCGCAGTTGCTCGACCTCGCGGTTCAGCGATTCCGCCCGGGCGAAGAACAGGTTGCGCTGGCCTTCCACCAGTTCCGCGACGTCCTCGTTGTTGCGCGCAGCGGCCAGCACCTCCTCCTCGAAGACGATCTCTTCCGCGCCGTCCCGCTCCGCGATCAGGCGCGCACGGCGGGCCGTCAGCTCGTAGAGCTGGCCCTCGACGATGTTCAGTTCGGACAACAGAAGCGTCGGGTCGAGTTGCAGCAGCAGGTCGCCCTCCGCCACCTCGTCACCCTCGTCGACCGCGATCCGCGCCACCACGCCGCCGTCCGGATGCTGGACGACCTGCCGGTTCTGATCCACCTGGATCTGCCCCGAGGCGACGATGGCGCCGGAAATGTTCGTCGTCGCGCTCCAGTAGCCGAAACCGCCCACCAGCAGTGCCACCGCCAGAAGACCCACCGTCATCGGCCCGCGCGTCGGGAAGGAGGCATGCGACGGCAGGGCGGGGGCCGCGCCGCCGCCACCCGCGTTCGGCCCAGCTGTCCGGGCCGCCGTCGCCGCCGCCAGAGGCCGCGCCTGCGCGCCAGCAGCCGGACCCGCGCCCGCAGCCGCACCGGCGGTCATCTTACCCTGAACCCGGCTGTCGCCCGCCGCGACACCGCCTTCTCCGGCGGGGGCGGGCGTCGTCCGGCTGTCGTCCTCGGTCCTGCCGCTCATCTCACACCTCCCGGGGTGGCCGCCTTCTGGATCTGCTGGTGGTTCTTCACCATCTGCTGCAGCACCTCGTCCTTCGGTCCGAAGGCCACGCGCTGCCCGCCTTCCAGCATCAGAAGCTTGGTGCATTCCTTGATGGCCGCCGGACGATGCGCCATGATCAGCACCGATTTTCCTTCCGCCTTGAAGCCCGCGATCGCCTTGTTGACCGCTTCCGATCCCTCGTTGTCGAGGTTGGAGTTCGGCTCGTCCAGCACGAGGATCACCGGATCGCCGTACATCGCGCGCGCCAGCCCGATGCGCTGCATCTGCCCGCCGCTCAGCCGCCCGCCAATGGCGGTGACGCGCGTGTCATAGCCGTTCGGCAGCTTGAGGATCATCTCGTGCGCATCCGCCTTGCGCGCCGCCTCCACGATCTTCTGGGCGTCGGGTTGGGGCGACAGGCGCGCGATGTTCTCGGCGATGGTGCCATCGAACAGGGTGACGCGCTGCGGCAGGTAGCCCACGTGACGCCCCAGCACGTCCGGCCCGTACTGGTCCAGCGATGCGCCATCCAGCCGGATCTTGCCGCCCGCTGGACGCCAGATGCCGGTCAGCGCGCGGGCCAGCGTCGACTTGCCCGACCCCGAAGGCCCGATCACGCCGACCGCCTCGCCCGGGGCCACGTTGAAGCTGACCAGCCGCAGCGCCGCCTGCTGCTCGCCCGGGGCGACCACGGTCAGTTGCTGCACGTCCAGCTTCGCCTCCGGGCGGGGCAGGGCGGTGCGCGGCGCCTCCTCCGGCACCTCGGACAGAAGCTGCGCAAGGCTGGTCCAGCCCTTGCGCGCCCGGGTCACAAGCGGCCACTGGCCGATGGCCAGCTCGATGGGCGCCAGCATCCGGCCCATCAGGATGGAGCCCGCGATCATCGCGCCCGGCGACAGCTCGCCCTCCAGAACCAGGTAGGCGCCCAGCCCCAGCATCCCGGACTGCAACAGCATCCGGAAGGTCTTGGTCATGGTGGCGAAGGTGCCGGTGATGTCCGCGGTGGTGATCTGCCCCGACAGAGCCTGCCCACGCGCGCCGATCCAGCGGACAAAGGCGTCGCGCCGCATCCCCAGCGCCTGCACCATCTCCGCCTCCTGCCGGATCTGATCCGAGGTCCGCTCCGCCTGCATGACCGCGACGTTGGATTTCAGCGTCGGATTGCGCGAGATCATCTGGTTGGCCAGTGTCACCACGATCAGGAAGCCGCCGCCCGCCAGCGCCAGATACCCCATCCACGGGTGGAAGATGAACAGCCCAAGAAGGAAGATCGGCGACCACGGGATGTCGAAGACCGCCAGAAGCACCGGCGAGGACATCAGCCGCTGCACCGATTCGAGGTCGCGCAGGCCGGTCTGGGCCAGCTCGTCGTTCTTGACGGTCGACCGGCGCAACACCGCGTCGAAGACCCGCAGGTCCAGCGCCGCCTGGAAGCGTGCCGCGACCCGACCCATGACGCGGCCACGGACATAATCGAGGATGCCCATCATCCCGTAGAGAAAGACGACCAGCGCGGTCAGCGCGACCAGCGTCGCCTCCGACCGCGACCCTAGCACCCGGTCGTAGACCTGCAGCATGTAAAGCGGGCCGGTGAGCATCAGCATGTTGACGAGGAAACTGAAGACCGCGACGAACCAGTAATATGGCCGCGACTGCCGCCGCGCTGCCCTCAGCTCTTCACGGCCGGTCTCGAATTCCTGTTTGCTCATGTGCCTCCTCGCGGTTGGCCGAACCGGCGTTCAGGGGGCCGGCAGCCTTCCGCCACGTCTGCGGGCCGAACCGCCGGACGCTTGCCCTTGTCGCCATTGTGCCACAAAAGTGCTGAATGCAGGTTGCTTGCTTGGGCGCCTTGTAAAATGAAACTACCTTGTCTTTTACGGAAGCCGTGAGGCGATCCAAGGACTTTCGACGGGGGGCGGTCCGAATGCTCAGGACACGTGCGGTCTTCGCACTTATCGCGGCGGCGTCTTTGGCGGCCTGTTCGGTCCCCGGCCCGGGGCAGGCGCCGGACGGCGTGTGGGACCCCTACGAGGCCCAGAACCGCCGCGTGCATGCCTTCAACCGCAAGATCGACGAACGCGTGTTGCGCGGCACGGGCGCGGGGCTGGCCGACTCCGTTCCCGACGGCAGCCGCCAGGCCGTGGCGCAGTTCGCGGACACCGTGGGCACGCCGCAAACCGTGCTCAACCAGCTTTTGCAACTGCGCCTGTGGCGCGCGACGAAGAACACGCTGCGCTTCACCATGAACGCGACGCTGGGATTGGGCATCCTCGATCCGGCGGCCGAAATCGGGCTGGTGTCGGACGAAAGCGACTTCGGCGAAACGCTGGCGGTCTGGGGCCTGCCCGAGGGCGCCTACCTCGAACTTCCGATGGTCGGCCCCTCGACCGAGCGTGACGCGGTAGGCTCTGCCGTCGATCTGGTGACCAACCCGCTGAGCTACGCTCTGCCGTCGCCCGAGAAGTACATCGGTACGGCGGCCCGGGTCGCCGACAAGGTCATCAAACGCGGAGAGTTCGGCGAAACCGTCGACTCGGTGCTCTACGACAGCGCCGACAGCTACGCACAGGCGCGGCTGATCTATCTCCAGAATCGCCGTTTCGAACTTGGCGAAGACGCGCCGGGCGCCGCCGACATCGACCCGATGGCGCTCGACACCACCGGTTTCTGACCGGCACACAGCCTGCCGGCAAACAGCTTTCCAGAGAGGCATTCGACATGGACACGACGTACACCCGACGCACGGTGCTCACCCTCGGCGGTGCAAGCCTTCTGGCACTTGCCTTCCCGATGCCCGGCCTCGCGCTGACCGAAGGCCAGGCCAGGGGGCTGATCGACGGCATGGTGGCCGAGATCAACAAGGTCATCGCCAGCGGCAGGTCCGAACGCGCGATGTACACCGACTTCGAACGCATCTTCCGCACCTATGGCGACATCCCCTACATCGCCGCCTACGCCTTGGGCAACGACGGGCGCACCGCCACGGCCGCGCAGAAGAAAGCCTTTTCGAACGCCTTCACGGGGTACATCTCGCGCAAGTATGGAAAGCGCTTCCGCGAGTTCATCGGCGGCCGGCTGGAAGTGCAGTCCGTCAAGGCCGTGAAGAACTACTATGAGGTGCGGACCACCGCGTTCCTGCGCGGCGAAAGCCCGTTCACCGTGTCTTTCCACGTCTCCGACCGCACCGGCCGGCCGTTGCTGTTCAACATGTTCATCGAAGGGGTCAACATGCTCCTGACGGAACGCACCGAAGTGGGCGCCATGTTGGACCGCCGCCGCGGCAATATCGACGCGCTGATCCAGGATCTCAAGACGGCCTCCTGACGACCACAGTCCCAGGGCGGCGCAAAGCCCCGCCCTACACCGCGTCAGCGCCACCCCTTCCAAAGCGCATCGACCCGGGACCCGATTGATCGGGGCTCCGCCCCATCGCTCCTGAGGAGCGATTCCCCGAGGTATTTCGGCCAAGATGAAGGGCCGGGACCGCCTTGCGCCTTCATCTTGGTGAAAATACCTCGGGGGAGGCCGAAGGCCGGGGGCGGAGCCCCCTCCTGGAGGGCATGGCTCGGGCGTGCGCAAACGCTAGCGGCCCGCCTTGGTAGGGCGGGGCTTTGCGCCGCCCGGCGTCGGGGTCTGTCAGCGGTTGCCGCCGAGGATGTCGCGAAGCACCTGTTCCAGCACGCTCTTGGGCACTTCGCGGGTGCCGCCGCCTCGGGGAACCACGACCTCCGGGGCCTGTTGCGGCACGGGTTCGGGCTCCGGCGGCGGGGCGGGGGCGACCGGCGCCTGCAGCGGGAGGGGCTTCGGGGTCACGCCGTCATGCACCCGGGCCATCACCTCGTGCCAGATTTCGGCGGGCAGGCCGCTGCCGGTCACGCCGGAGAGCGGCGTGTTGTCGTCGTAGCCCATCCAGACCCCGGCCACGTAATCGGCTGTGAAGCCCACGAACCAGGCGTCGCGCGCCTCCTGGCTGGTGCCGGTCTTGCCCGCCACCTGCCAGCCGTCGAGCCGCGCCCGCGTGCCGGTGCCCTCGTCGACCACCTTCTGCATCATCCAGGTGAGCTGCCGCGCGGCGCTTTCCTGCACCACCCGTTCGCCGATGCCGCCGCCCGTGCCCATCAGCGCCTCGGTGTCGCCTTTCAGGCGCAGTTCCTCCAGGCCGTAAGGGGTCACGGAGGAGCCGCCGTTCAGGATGCCGGCATAGGCGCCCGTCATCTCCAGCAGCGTCGCCTCGGACGCGCCGAGCGCCAGCGACGGCGTGTCCGTCAGGTCGCGGTACAGGCCGAAGTCGCGCGCCACCCGCATCACCAGGTCGCGCCCCACCGATTCGGAGACCTTCACCGCCGGCACGTTCAGCGACCGCTGCAGCGCTTCTGTCAGCGTCACCCGACCGTGGAAGTTATGGCTGTAGTTGTCCGGGCAGTAGTCCTTCTGCCCCCCCGGCATGTCGACGCACCACCGTTCGTCCACCACAGTGTCGAGGGGCGAATAACCCAGTTCCAGAGCCGTGGCATAGACGAAGGGCTTGAAGGCGGAGCCGGTCTGCCGCACCGCCTGGAAGGCGCGGTTGAACAGGCCAGTGGCGTCCACGTCCCGTCCGCCGACCATCGAGCGCACGGCGCCGTCGGCGCTCATCACCACCACGGCCACCTGCGCCTTCGAGCCTTCCTTGACCTTCTCGGAAAAGACCTGCCGCACCGCGTCCTCGGTGGCGCGCTGGATGCGCGGGTCGAGTGTGGTCGAGATCACCACGTCCTCGGTCGTGTCCTGGGTGAAAAACTCCGGCCCGGACTGCATCACCCAGTCGGCGAAGTAGCCGCCGCCCATGGTGTCCGCCCCGCTGCCCAGCGTCGCGGGGTTGTTCTGGTACTGGCGCATCTCCGCTTCGGTGATGTAGCCCTGATCGGCCATCAGCCGCAGCACCGTGGCCGCGCGGGCCTGGCTGCGTTCGAGGTTCGAGGTCGGCGCCAGCGTCGAGGGGGCGGTCAGGAGACCCGCCAGCATCGCGCCTTCGGCCGGGTTCAGCTGCGCCGCGTGTTTGCCGAAGTAGCGTTGCGAGGCCGCCTCTGCCCCGTAGGCGCCGCCGCCCATGTAGGCGCGGTTCAGGTAGATCGAGAGGATCTCGTTCTTGGTGTACTTCACCTCCATCGCCATGGCGAAGATCGCTTCGTTGATCTTGCGCTCCAGCGAGGACTGGCGGCAGTCCGCGACGTATTCGGCCTCCGTCTTCCAGACCTTGGGGTCGTAGACCTTTCCGAGGCACAGCAGTTTCGCGGTCTGCTGCGTGATGGTGGAGCCGCCATGCCCCTGCAGCGCGCCCCGGCCTTCGCTCAGGTTGATGCGCACCGCCGAGGCGACGCCCCTCGGGCTGACGCCGAAGTGGCGGTAGAAGCGTTTGTCCTCCGTGGCGACCACGGCGTTCCTGAGGTGCGGGCTGACGCTTTCGGCAGTGACCACGCCGCCGAACTGGTCGCCGCGCAGGGCAAAGACCGCGCCGTCGCGGTCGAGCAGCGTGACCGAGCCGCGCGCGCGACCGTCGAGCAGGGTCTCCACCTCCGGCAGGGTCGATTCGACGTAGAGGACCCATGCGCCGATCGCCAGCGCCACGAGAACCGCGACCGACACCGTGATCTTGAAGACCAGCCGGAAAATCCACCCGAAGAACCCGGTTATGAGCCCCGCGATCCCGCCCCGGCGCTGCCTGGGGGCGCGCCGCCGCTTCGCGGACGCCTTCCTTGCCGGGGTCTTCTTGGCTGTTTCGGCCTTGGATTTCGCGGATGTTCTGGACGACTGACCGCCGTACCTGCGGTCCGCCACCAGCCGACCGGGCTTTCGTGTGGAACTCATGAAACTGCGCCTGCTCAGGTTTGTTCGTTGCGCCGACTCTACCCGGTCCGACTCGGAATGTTGACCACTTCCCGGCGAAGGTGACGTTTTTGTTTTGCGCAAAATGCAGGCAAATTCCCTATAGTGCACAATTATTATGCGTCATGCGTTGATGGAACGCCTCATTTTCCGTCAAACTCTTCAATTTGGGCGGCCTCACCCGCTTTGCTGCCAGTGCAATGCGGGGGCGGCCCCGCCAAGACCGAAGGGGAACAAGGTGAAACTGATCATTGCAACGATCAAGCCGTTCAAGCTCGAAGAGGTGCGCGAAGCCCTCACGGGCATCGGCGTGCGCGGCATGATGGTTACGGAAATCAAGGGCTTCGGCTCTCAGTCCGGCCATACCGAAATCTACCGCGGAGCCGAGTACGCCGTGAACTTCGTGCCGAAGATCAAGCTGGAGATCGTCGTCGGCGCAGCCATGGCGGACCAGGTGGTCGAAACCATCAAGACCACCGCGCAGACGGGCAAGATCGGCGACGGCAAGATCTTCGTTCTGGATGTGCAGCAGGCGGTGCGCGTGCGTACCGGCGAAACGGATGCAGACGCGCTCTGAGACGCGCCACTCATAGGGGAATGACACAGACATGAAACGCTTCACCACAGTTGCCGCGGCCGCCGCGCTGGTGGCGCTGCCGACACTGGGCTTCGCTCAGGAGGCAGACGTCACGCCGCCGAACGGAGAGATCGGCTACATCTTCACCACCTTCATGTTCCTCGTCACCGGCTTCCTGGTGATGTGGATGGGCGCAGGCTTCTCCATGCTCGAAGCCGGCCTCGTGCGTCAGAAGAACGTCACCATGCAGCTCATGAAGAACATCGCGCTCTTCTCGATCGCTGCGATCATGTACTACCTCATCGGTTACAACCTGATGTACCCGGGCGACGGCTGGTCCGTGGAGGGTGTCATCGGTGCCTTCATGCCGACCACGCTGGAGCCCGTCGGCCTGGCCGATACGGAAACCGACCTCACCTACGCGTCCGTGGGCTCCGACTTCTTCTTCCAGCTGATGTTCTGCGCCACCACCGCCTCGATCGTCTCCGGCACCCTGGCCGAGCGCATCAAGCTGTGGCCCTTCCTGATCTTCACCGTGGTCCTGACCGGCTTCATCTACCCGATCCAGGCGTCCTGGAAGTGGGGCGGCGGTTTCCTCGCGCCGGGCATCGACGGCCAGACCGACTTCCTCGACTTCGCAGGCTCCACCGTTGTGCACTCCGTCGGCGGCTGGGCAGCCCTGACCGGTGCCCTGATCCTCGGACCGCGGATCGGCAAGTACAAGGACGGCCGCACCGTGCCGATGCCGGGTTCAAACCTGACCCTGGCGACCCTCGGTACGTTCATCCTGTGGCTCGGCTGGTTCGGCTTCAACGGCGGCTCGCAGCTCTACATGGACACCGCGGGCAACGTGGCCGACATCTCCCGCATCTTCGCGAACACCAACACGGCAGCCGCCGGTGGCGCGATCGCGGCGCTGATCCTGACGCAGATCCTCTACAAGAAGCCGGACCTCACCATGGTGCTGAACGGCGCTCTGGCAGGCCTCGTGTCGATCACCGCTGAGCCGCTGACCCCCGGTCTGGGCATGGCGACCATCATCGGCATGATCGGTGGCGTGCTCTGCGTCCTCGCGGTTCCGGTCCTCGACAAGCTCAAGATCGACGACGTTGTCGGCGCCATCCCGGTGCACCTCGTCTGCGGCATCTGGGGCACCATCGCCGTGGTCCTGACCAACGGTGACGCGAACCTCGGCGTACAGCTCTACTCCATCCTCGTGGTCGGTATCTTCGTGGTCGTCACCTCCGGCGTCGTCTGGTTCATCCTGAAAATGGTCATGGGCATCCGCGTCGGCGAGGAAGAAGAGATCATGGGCCTCGACATGGCCGAACTGGGCATGGAAGCCTACCCGGAATTCTCCAAGGGCTGAGACCTCCCTCTCAACCCGATCTGGCACGGGCCCGGGCGCAGCGATGCGCCCGGGCCTTTCCTTTGCGCGCAGGGGCGTCCTCCTGCTGCGCGCAAAGGAAGGCCCGAGTAAATCCATCAGGATTGACAAGTCCGACTTAATTGGTCATCTATTTGGCGTCAGCAAAAGGATCAAACGCGCCATGATGATCTGCCACTGCAACGGACTTTCGGACAAGGACATCCACGCCGCCATGGACTGGATGCGCGCCGCCGACCCGGACACGATCATCACGCCGGGCAAGGTCTTCCGCGCTCTGGGGCGCAAGACCGATTGTGCCGGCTGCCTGCCGCTCTTTCTCGAAACAATGCAGAAGAACCCCAACCTCGAAGTGCCCGTTCTGACAAGCGTCGGCGCCCGCCGCATGCGGCAGGTGCGCTGACGGTCGCACCCGTCGCGTCGACTATTGGCGCCGCCCGGAAATCTGCCGTAAGGTGATCTGACCGATCACCCAGCCAGCGCCCGCGAGGACCGCAAGCCAGGCCATTTCAGACAATGAGGGGCACCATGAAGGGCGACGAAAAAGTCATCGAATATCTCAATGCGGCACTGCGCAGCGAACTGACCGCGGTCAGCCAGTACTGGCTGCACTACCGGCTTCAGGAAGACTGGGGCTTTGGCCGCGTGGCCGCCAAATCGCGCGCGGAAAGCATCGAAGAAATGCACCACGCCGACAAGCTGATCGACCGGATCATCTTCCTCGGTGGCCATCCGAACCTGCAAAAGCTCGACCCGCTGCGCATCGGCGAGACCCTGCGCGAAACGCTCGAGGCCGACCTCGCCGGCGAATACGACGCGCGCACCCTGTACATCGAGGCGCGCCAGCACTGCGATTCGGTGGGCGACTACGTGTCGAAGAACCTGTTCGAAGAACTGATCGCCGACGAGGAAGGGCACATCGACTTCCTTGAAACGCAGCTCGATCTGGAAAAGACCCTCGGCGCCACGGCCTACGGCCAGCTCAACGCCAAGCCGACCGACGATATCTGAGGAACGGCCAGCCCGGGGCGGGCGATTCGGGGGCGCGACGCGCGCCACCGTTGCGCCGGGCGGCATTCGCGCAAAGATATTAATAACCGGCCGGTTCAAGGGGTCGAACCGGCCGGGACTCACCCCAACAAATGGTTAACGTGGTAGGATGAACGCAGCGGACGCTGCATTCACAGTCACGGTTTCCTGCCCCATCGGTAGCGCCCGAGACGCCCATCACACTCTATGCATGTAAAGGTCAAGCCGACGTTTACACTGGCACGCAACGCACGGTGCCCGGGATCGGGCACGTTCAGCCGACCGCGTCATGCTCAGCGGCTGGTTTCCCGCTCCAGCCTCTGACGCGCGATCAGCTCGTTGCGCTCTGCCTTGCGGTCGGCGGTCAGGGCCGCCTCCACGTAATCCAGGTGCTGCTCCACCGCAGCGCGCGCGGCTTCCGCATCGCGGATCTGAAGTGCGGCGTTGATGGCCCGGTGCTGCTCCAGCAGGCTTTCGCGCGTGGTGCGCTGCTTGAACATGATCTGGCGGTTGTAGAACACGCCCTCGCGCAGCAACTGATACATGCTGCGCATCATGTGAAGCATGATAACGTTATGGGAAGCCTCGATAATTGCGAGGTGGAAGTCGGCGTCCAGCCGAGCTTCCTCTGCCGGGTTGCGCTTGCCGTGGGCCGCTTCCATCTTGGTCATCAACTCGTCGATGACCTTCAGGTCGGTTTCGGTGCCGTTTTCCGCCGCGCGCTGCGCCGCCAGACCCTCCATATCGCGCCGGAAGGACAGGTAGTCAAAGACCGCCTCGTCGTGGTTGGCGAACAACCCCACCAGCGCCTCCGAAAACGCGGAGCCCAGAACGTCGGTCACGAAGATGCCCGCGCCAGCCCGGCTTTCCAGCAGGCCACGGGCATGGAGTTCGGCCACCGCCTCGCGCAGGGACGGGCGAGAAACCCCAAGCTTTTCAGACAGTTCGCGTTCCGAGGGCAGGCGCTCTCCGGGCCGCAGGATGCCGCGCAGGATCAGTTTCTCGATCTGCCGCACGACCGTTGCCGCCAGTTTCTCCGGTTGGACTTTCTCGAAGGGCATGGGACCTCGCTTTGGTCTGTTCGTCTTACCAAAGCCGAAGTCACACAGGGAAGCCCCATCCGTCGGCGCTTGTAAACAATTACCCGAAATGCGGCGCATTACGGCCTTAATCCTCAACAGAATGGTTCGGGACACCGCACCACAGAGGCCCCCATGCTGACCGCACTGATTGCTACCCTCCTTGGCACCATGACGCTTGCCGCCGTCGCCCAGCCGGGCGACCTGACAGAGGGCGACGACACACCCGACCTGCCGCTCGACCAGCCGGACGCGGCATCCGGCGACATTGTCCAGGCGGGGCTCTGGTCCGACCAGGTGGATGGCACCGCACAGGACGACTGGCTGGCCGGTGGACGGAGCTGCGATACACTGGAAGGTCACGAAGGTAACGACACCCTTTACGGAGAGCGCGGCCGCGACCTCCTCGAAGGCGGCACCGGCAACGATTTCCTAAACGGCAACGCCTGGCACGACGCACTGGACGGCGGCGCGGGTGACGACACGCTCCTTGGCGACACGGGCAAGGACACGCTCCTCGGCGGCGAGGGCGACGACGAGATGTCCGGGGGCGAGTGGGACGACCTGCTGATCGGCGGCGCAGGCAGCGATGCTATGACAGGCGACGGTGGGGACGATCTGATGTACGCGCATGTTCCCGGGCCTTCGGGCGACGACATGACGGCGCGGGCGTTCCATGAATCTCTTGAGCATGTCTTTGACCACAGGGCAGAGTTCGATGCGCTCTCCGAGCAGGACCAGCAGGCAGCGGCGGAAACCCTGTTCGACGAGATGCTGCAACGCTATCCCGGCGCCCCGGCGGGCGCGGACGGGGCCGACACTCTGGACGGCGGGGCGGGCGACGACACGCTGCACGCCGGTGACGGCGACGAGATGATCGGCGGTGCGGGGGACGACGACTTCGTGGTGTCCGACTGGACGGCGCAGAGCGGTGGGACAGGCGCGCTTATTGACGACTTCGGCCTGGGTGACGATGAACTGATCGTGGAGTACGACGCTTCGACCGGGGCGGCGGCTCCTGAAATCGCGGTGACCACGTTCGCGAACGGAGACCAGGTTGTCACGGCTGACGGCCTGACAGTTGCAACCCTGCTGTCGCCAGCGCAAATGCTGGATGCGTCGGACGTCCTTGTGGTGGGCGTAATGGTCTGAGCCGCTTGGCCAGGGGGCCCTCGGCCTGTTGGTCGCCGCTATGCGCCGCCTTTGCCCCTCAGGTAACTACCAGCGGTCAAGCGCCGCCTCGTCCTCGTCCCGAGCGGCGACCCAGCCCGTTTCGTCGCCCACGAATTCCTTTTTCCAGAAGGGCGCGCGCGATTTGAGGTAGTCCATCAGGTATTCGGCCGCCTCGAAGGCGTCCTTGCGATGGCGCGCGGCGGTGGCGACCATCATGATCTGCTCGCCGGCTTCCATCCGCCCGTAGCGGTGGATAACCAGCGCATCGCCGAGGGACCAGCGGTCCATGGCCTCGGCGGCGATCTTTTCCAGCGCTTTCTCTGTCATGCCTGGATAGTGTTCGATCTCCATCGCGTTCAGCCCGCCGTCCACATCGCGGACGACGCCGGTAAACGTCACGATGGCGCCCATGTCGTGGCGTCCGGCGGCGAACCCCGCCGCCTCGGCGCCGAAGTCGAAAGGCGCGTCCTGAACGACGATCCGCATCAGCCGCCCGTCATCGGCGGGAAGAAGGCCACTTCGCGCACACCGGCAAGGGGGGCATCGAATTCCGTCAGCTCCTGGTCGACGGCCACGCGCAGGGCCGAGATGTCCTCGAAGGCTGCGGCGTAGCGTTCTTCGCGGGCGCGCAGTTCCGTCACGAGGTCCATGACCGTCGCCGCGCCGGTGTCCACCGTTTCCTTGGCCAGTCCGATCCGTTCGCGGACCCAAGCGAAATAGAGTACCTGCATCACGTCTCCTCCTTGAGGTGCGGGATCGCCTTTCGGAAATAGTCGAGCCCGGTGATGAGCGTCAACGCCGCCGCCAGCCACAACAATGCGATCCCTGCGAGACCGGACCAGACCATGCCGTGCTGCTTCCAGCGCAGGCCCATCAGGTCTTCTGCCGTGCCATCGAGGATATTGCCCACGATTTCGTCGTTCATACCCATGGATGACATCACCACATAGTGCTCGAACACGCCTTGGCTGAACAACACCGCGATGGCGACCATCTGGACCGTCGTCTTCCACTTCGCCAGCTTGGTCACTTTGAGCGTGCCCGATACGTCGCCGAGGAACTCCCGCAGACCGGAAACGAATACCTCGCGGAACAGGATAACCGTGGCGGGCAGGACAAGCCACGGCGTCCAGGACGAATACCCGACGATCACCATGAGGGCGATCACCACCATGGCCTTGTCGGCGATCGGATCCAGCATCGCGCCGATCTTGGTTTCTTGGCTCCAGGCGCGGGCAAGGTGGCCGTCGAAGAAGTCCGTGATGGCCGCGCCCAGGAAGAGGATCAGTGCAAGCCAGTCCGCGAGCGGCCGCGCGAAATACAGAAACATCAGTGCCACGCCGGGGGCGGCAAGCAGGCGCAGGGCCGTCAGGATATTGGGCAAGGTCCATTTCATCGCAGCATTCCTAGCTGGTTCGAACCGGCGGGGGAAGGGGCCTCGCCTTAGTGGCAATTCGCATCTCGCGGTCACATAGCGTATCGCGTTCGCCTTTCCCGCGACCTGCGATGAAACGCCGCCCGGGCAGTGGCAGCCCGAGCGGTCAGCCCCTCTGGCGGATGCGCTCGATCAGCCGGGCGCGCGCTTCGGGCACCGGTTTGTCGCCCATTTGCGGTGCCAGCCGGTGTTCGAGGAAATAGCCTGTGGTGCCAAGTGCCGTGGCGACCTCGGGGTTGTCGGCGGCCCCTCGGCCCAGCATCACCTCGGGCAAAGGCAGCAGGTGATGGACCCAGTTGCCTGCGCCTTCGGCCGTCACCGCGCGCCCGCTCTTTGGTGAGACGTAGACCAGCCCCTCGGTCCGTCCGGTGACCGCGCAGCACGACAGGTCGAGGGCAAATCCCATCTCCTCCAGCAGCGCCATCTCCCACCGCAGGTAGGCGAGCGGCCAGAGATCGGGCTGGTCGAGCAGGTCCAGAAGCTGTTCGCTGAAGGTGTAGAGGTCAGGATGCGGGACCCGCTCGGGCAGGCAGAACCTGAGCAGCGCCACCACCGCATTCAAACCGGCCAGCGCCAGCCGGTCCCCCAGCGCCTGCGCGGCACGGGAGCGTTGCGGCTCGACCGTGAAAGCACCCATGTGATCTTCGAGACGCGCCCGCCAGCTCAGGTCCAGTTGCGCGCCGGGTTGCAGGTGCGGTGCCATCTTGCGCGAGGTGCCGCCCCTCAGGACGCCGGAATGACGGCCGCGTTCGGGGGTGAACACGTCGAGGATCAGCGAGGTCTCGCCGTGCCGCCGCGTCGCCAGCAGTATCCCGGTGTCCCGCCATTCCATGCCGCGACATTGGCGCTGTGGCCGGGCGGGGGCAAGGGTTTCTCAACCCCGCTGTGTCACAACGCCCCGACCTTCAGAAGGAGGACGGGATGCGGCGATACCTGTGGATTCTGGTCATGGTGCTGACAGCGGACGGGGCCGCCGCGCAGGCGATTTCCATGGATGCGCGCGGCGCGCTTTTCGCCGATCGCGGGCCGATGTTCGGCGGGGCGGCGGGCGCTGTTGTGCCTGTGGTCCGCGACCGGCAGGCGCAGGTGATCCAGGTCAGCACCGGCGGCGAAGGCGGCACCAACGGGGCGGCGGCGAGCCTGTTTGCCGGGCGGGCGGCGGCCTCCTTCTTTGCGCCGTGGCCCAGTCGGGGGGCACCGGTGGTCGACCGGATCGGACCTCGGTCCGGCGGGCCGGTCGCACAGCTTCGGGACCTGATCGCCACGGCAGAGGCGGGGCGCGCGGGCTATGATGCCGTGCAGCACGGGGCGCGGATCAAGCCGCCCCTGCCGCCCACCCGAATGACCCTGTCGGAGATCTACGCCTGGATCGACGCGACACCCGGTCAGCCCCATGCCATCGGACGCTACCAGATCATACCGTCCACCCTTCAAGGCCTTGTCCGCAAAGCGAAATACGGCCCGAACACCCGATTTACTCCGGCGGTGCAGGACAGCCTGGCCGACATCCTGCTGGAGGAGGCGGGCCTGACCGCCTTCCGTGAAGGGGTGATGACGCGCACCGCCTTCATGAACAATATCGCCAAGATCTGGGCCGGGCTGCCGAACTCTTCGGGCCGCTCGCATTATCATGGCTACGCGGGCAACAAGGCGACGATGACCTGGGCGCATTTCGAGTCTCAGATGGCGCGGATCTTCCCTGGCTGAGGGACGTGCCCGGTGCCTGCCAAGGGCGCGCGGGACTGTAGGGCGGGGCTGTGCGCCGCCCCGCGCTCAGGCCAGCCCGTCCTGATCCAGCAGGTGGCGTCCGGCACGGTCCTCGACCTCGATCACCCAGAGGTCCGGGTCGAAGCCGCGCTGGCGGGAGATGGCCGCGTCGACCTCGCGTTCGTCGCCTCCGGCGAGGTCCGACCAGACCCGTTCGCCGGTCGCCAGATCGAACCCTCGGGTGAAGGCGCGGGCCTTGCCGTCGAGTGTCGAGAGCTTGACCAGAACGGCCCCGGCGGTGTCGTCGCCATGCGCCACGACGAAGGCCGGGATGTCGTGCAACCGCAGCCGCGCCAGGTAGGCGTCGACCCAGAAACGGGCGGTCAGGCGGGTCATCGCAACTCCGGTTAATGCGCTGTTCAGGTCGGTTGACGAAAGGTTGAACCCCAATGAAACAAGGGGTCCTGTCTGCGCGGGTCGCTCAGGAATTGCCGTCCTTGAAGTCGAGCCCCATTTCCGAGTAACGCTCGGCCTCTTCCAGCCAGTTTTCGCGCACCTTCACCTGCAGGAACAGGTGCACCTTGCGGCCCAGGAATTCGGTCAGTTCTTCGCGCGCGGCCTTCGAGATCGCCTTGATCGTTTCGCCCTTGTGGCCCAGCACGATGCCCTTGTGACCGTCGCGGGCGACGTAGATCACCTGGTCGATCCGTGCCGTGCCGTCCTCGCGTTCCGTCCAGTGCTCCGTCTCAACCGTCAGCTGGTAGGGCAGTTCCTGGTGCAGGCGAAGCGTCAATTTCTCGCGCGTCATTTCCGCCGCGATCATGCGCATTGGCAGGTCGGCGATCTGGTCTTCGGGGTAGAGCCACGGGCCTTCCGGCACCTCGGCGGCCAGCCATTCCCGCAGGTCGTCCACGCCGTAGCCGCGTTCGGCGGAGATCATGAAGGTCTTCTCGAAGGCGTGGATTTCATTCAGCTCTTGCGACAGCGCCAGCAGTTCCTCGGCCTTCACGCGGTCGATCTTGTTGATCGCCAGCGCCACGCGGCGGCCGCGCGGCAGTTCCGCCAGCCCTTCGAGGATGCGGTCCACGCCCGGTGTCTTGCCGCGATGCGCCTCGACCAGCAGGACCACGATGTCGGCATCGGCGGCCCCGCCCCAGGCGGCTGCGACCATCGCCCGGTCCAGCCTGCGGCGCGGCTGGAACAGCCCCGGCGTATCGACAAAGATCAACTGGCTGTCGCCCTCCATCGCCACGCCGCGAATGCGTGCACGGGTGGTCTGGACCTTGTGCGTCACGATGGACACCTTGGCCCCGACCATGCGGTTGGTGAGGGTGGATTTGCCCGCGTTGGGCTCTCCGATCAGGGCGATGAAACCGGCGCGTGTGGTCATGGTGGCTGTCTTGGTCCGATGGTGAAGGCGCTCCCTTAGCGGGTTTCGCGCCGTCCCGCCATAGCACAAAGGCCGAAACCCGTCCCCGCCGGAACGGGCGGTGCGTTAATCCCGGCGCGTTAAGGTTTTGTTGTGGTGAGTCCCGGCCGGTTCGGGGGGCTGAACCGGCCGGTTGTTAACCTGTTCGCCGGGGCGACGAATCGCGAACATGGCCGTTTTGCGGATCTGGCCGGGAAAACGGGCGGGTCGGTCGACTTGTTCGAACTTTCCGGTTCACGACTTCGCGAGCGGAGCGGTTTTGCGGCGCCGTCCGTCCCGGATCAGCGAATAGGTTCCGGCGCCGACGATCAGCGCGGCCCCGGCCAGGGTCAGTGTGTCGGGCCGTTCGCCGAAGATCGAATAGGCGAGGATCAGCGCCACGATCAGCCGGAAGTACCGGAAGGGGGCCACGACCGAGACCTCTCCGGTGCGCATGGCGAAGGTGATGGCGGTGTAGCCGATCACCCCGGCGATGGCGGTGCCGCAGAGCAGCGTGGCGGCCTGCGGCGAGGGCAGCGCGGGTGCGCCCGGCTCGAACGCCACGATGACCAGCCCGGCGAAGGTGACGACGGCAAAGCCCAGCACCCCCAGTTGCGCGGCATGAACGTGCATCGGCGCGGTGCGGGTGGCGAGGTCGCGCCCGGCGAATCCGATCATCCCGAGGATCGCGAGGATGGCGTTGGGCTGGAAGGCGTCGGGGGTCGGACGCACGATCAGCAACACCCCGGCAAAGCCCACGGCCATGGCGGCCCAGCGGCGCGGCCCAATCTTTTCGCCCAGGATCAGCCCGGCGCCCAGCATCACCACAAGTGGTGCGGCCTGCAGGATGGCGGAGGTGGTCGAGAGCGGCGTGTAGGCCAGCGAGAGCGCAAAGAACAATCGCCCGACGATCTCGAAGGCGGTGCGGATCAAGAGGCGCGGTTTGAGGTATTCGGCGGTCCAGACCGGCACGCCCTGCTGCCTGGCGTAGAGCGCATAGAGCGCCATGGCCAGCAGCCCGAACTGAACGGTCGCCACACCTGCGCTGACCCCGCCGGTACGGGTCGCCGCCTTGAAGAACGCATCCTCGATCCCGAAGCCCAGCATCGAGAGCATCATCCAGAGGGCGCCGCGGAGGTTGTCGGTCATGGGGGTCTTCTGCGCGAAAGGGACGGCCCTTTGTCTTGCACATGGGCGGCACCGAAGGGAAGGGCGGTCGTCCAGGGGGCCGTCGACCCCGTACAGCGTTCCGTGTCGCGGTGCGAACGGGCCTGTCGGGGAGATGGTTTCAGGGAATTGGCCGTGACCGATCAGGGTGACCGCTCAGGACAACGTGTCCAGCAGGGCGCGGGCGGCGGCCTGTTCGGCCTGGCGCTTGTTGCCGGCGGTGGCGCGGGCGGTTTCGCCGGTGGCGAGGCGGGCCTCGATGGTGAAGACGGGGGCGTGGTCGGGGCCGGAGCGTTCGACCTCGGTGTAGGAGGGCGGGGTCATGCCGCGGCCCTGCGCCCATTCCTGCAGCGTGGTCTTGGCGTCCTTGGCGTCTTCCTCGACGCTGGCGATCAGCGGGGCCCAGAGCCGCAGGATCATGTCCTGCGCCACGTCGAAACCGCCGTCGAGGTAGACCGCCGCGATCACCGCCTCCATCGCGTCGCCCAGCAGCGCCTGCTTGCGGCGGCCGCCGGACATTTGCTCGGACCGGCCGAGCTTCAGCGCGTCGCCGACGCCGATGGTGCGCGCGACCTCGGCGCAGGTTTCCTTGCGCACCAGCGCGTTGAAGCGCGGCGCCAGCAGCCCTTCGGAGGCGTTGCGGTCGTGGGCCAGCAGCGCCTCTGCCATCACGAGTCCGAGCACGCGGTCGCCAAGGAATTCCAGCCGCTGGTTGTCCTCGCGTCCGGGGCCGGACATGGAGGCGTGGGTGACGGCGCGCCGCAGGAGGGCCTTGTCCCGGAACGTGTGGCCGAGCTTGTCCTCAAGCGCCTTGATCTCTGCCGATACCTTCATTCGATCCTCCGCATCACCCGGCCGCCGATGCCACGGTTGTTGAACAGCACGATCCGCGCCCGGCCGGTGATGGCGCGATAGGGCACGGCACCGGGGCCGCCGGACCGGCGCGGCACACGGCTGTCGAGAGAATTGTCGCGGTTGTCGCCCAGAACGAAGACATGCCCCCCGGGTACGACAAAGGGGGGCAGGTCGTCCATGGTCTTCGCGTCGATGTCGAGCACGGTGACGGTTCGGCCATCGGGAAGGTTTTCCGTCTCGCGGCGCTTCTGGCAGGGCGCGCCCGGGGGCACGGGCGCGTTGACGCAGCGCGGGGCGGCCGTGGACAGCGGTGCCTCGGCGGGTTCGGTGAAGAGGCCGTCGGGCGCGTGCGGCAGGCGCGTGCCGTCGATCACGGGCACGCCTTTCTGAAAGGCGACGGTCTCTCCGGGGAGGGCGATGACCCGTTTGACGAAGGGGATGCCGGTGTCGGGGTGGGAGAAGATGATGACGTCGCCGCGTTCGGGGCGGCCCAGTCCGGGCGTGGCGAGGATGTAGTCGCCGGGCAGGAGCGCGGGCTTCATGCTGCCGGCGGGGATCGCGTAGGGCTCCCACAGGGCGCGGCTGGCCACGAGGAGCGCGAGCACGACGACGGCGGCGCGGGCGGTGCGGCTGAAGTCGGGTGAGGCCTTGGTCGGTTCGGGACGGCGCAGGGCGAGGAACAGCGCGAAGACCAGCGAGACGAAGGGCACCATCAGCAGCCACAGCCACCAGCCGGAGGCGCCGATGTCGCGCAGGCGGCGGCGGGCATGGCCCACGGCCAGCAGCATCGACAGGGCGGCGGCCATCCAAAGCACGGCGTGCAGAGGGCCGAAGCCGTCGACGCCCTGTGCCAGGAAGGACAGCGCCAGCCAGAGGGCCGACGCGAAGGCCACCCGGGCACGCCCGGTCAGGCCGCTCCAGTCCAGCCCGTCGCGGACGAAGCCCATGGGATCACTGGATCTTCTTGAAGAACCGGTCGCCGCGCCACGTCCAGAAGAAGAGCATCGAACGCCCTGCGGAGGAGAACATCACCCGGTCCGCCCGGCCCACGAGGTTCTCGTAGGGTACAAAGCCCACGCCGCCGGTCATGGAGCTGACCCGGCTGTCGGAGGAGTTGTCGCGGTTGTCGCCCATGAAGAAGAAGTTGCCTTCGGGCACGGTGAAGACGCCGGTGTTGTCGGAGCCCTGCGTGCCGATGTTCAGGATCGAGTGGCTGACGCCGTTGGGCAGCGTCTCGATCAGCTTGTCCTTGATGCAGATGCCGCCTTCGCCGACCGGGCCGTTGGCGCAGCGCGGGCGCAGGCGCTGGGGGCCTTGCGGTGCGGCGATCTCTTCGAAGGTGCCGTCGGGCTGCACCTCGACCGCCTGATCGTTGATGTAGAGGATGCCGTTGCGCATCTGGATGCGGTCGCCGGGCAGGCCGATCAGCCGCTTGATGAAGTCGCGCCCGGTGGTCGGGTGGCGGAAGACCACCACGTCGCCGCGCTTGGGCTCGGACCCGAAGAGGCGGGTGTTGTCGCCGTCGGCCCAGCCGCAGATGTCATGCGCGTCGATGTCGATGCCGAAGCGCGGGACGATGACGGAGGGGCAGGAGGCGTAGGAATAGCCGTAGGCCATCTTGTTCACGAAGAGGAAGTCGCCGATCAGCAGCGTGTCCTTCATCGAGCCCGAGGGAATCCAGAACGGCTGGAACAGGAAAGTGCGGAAGACGCCGGCGATGAGCAACGCGTAGACGATGGTCTTGACGGTCTCGAGCAGACCACCCTTTTTCTCTTCGCTTGCCATTCAATGCCCCTTACCGGAATTCCCCCGCGCTACATGAGCGGCAGGGCAGGGCGTGTCAAGGCGGCTCTCCAACCGTTGACAGATCGTGGAACGGGCGTACCGTGGGGGCATACTTCACAGGTCATATTTTCGTCGGGACGGATGGATCATGTTTTTTAGGATCGCCTGCGTGGTGCTGGGCTTTGTCGTTGCCGCGATGCCGGCCCATGCGCTGGAAGACTGCAAGTTCGAATTCAAGATCGACGCGCAAAGTTCTGCCTTTCAGGCGCTGGTCGAGGGCGCGGCGACGCGTGGCGGGTTCTGGCGCCCGATCCGTGAGGCGCCGCAGGACGTGCAGGACATCGGCCGGTTCATCGGGCGGCTGGACGTCTGCCTGATGACGCCGGATGGCAAGCCGCGCACCGTGCAGACGCCGAACGGATCGACCACGCTGAATTCGCCCTACGTGACCAATTGCACCGCCGCGCTGCTGCCCGGTAACCGGCTTTTGACCAACGTGCATTGCTTCCGCGAGCCGAGCCTTGTGGCGGCAGGCTTTACCCGGGTGCGGGAGGCGCGGATCAACTTCGGCTACACCTCGACCGACTTCACCGGAAACGTGCAGACCTTCCTTGTGGACGACCGCGAGATCGCCGCCGACGACGCCACCGACGCCATGCTGTTGCAGATCATCGGGGCCGATGCGAACGCGGTTCTGGGCGGCAGCATCCCGATGGTGATGGAGACCGACTTCACCCCGCGCCGTGCGCTGACCATGGTGCATCACCCGCGGGGCGACGCGCAGCAGTTCTCTTCCGGCACCTGCCAGATCCATCCCGAGCAGGCCTCTTTGCCCGAGAGCGCGTCGCAGCTGCGGCACAGCTGCGAAAGCACCGGCGGGTCGTCGGGGTCGCTGCTGCTGGACGCACGGACCCTGGCGGTCATGGGGCTGCACAACCAGGGCGGACTGAACGCGCAGGGCGGCTACAACAGCGGGCACAAGATTTCCGCCGTGGCGGCGGCGCTGGGGCTGGAATTCCAGCAGGCGGGCGCGGGTGGCACCGGCAGCTTCGATCCGGCGGCACGGGCGCAGGGGGCGCTGACCGATGCGCTGCTGATCGAGGACGACGCCGCGCGCCGCGACGCACTGGCGCAGATCGTGCAGGGATTTCCCGGCAGCCGCGCGGCGCAAAGCGCGCAGCGGGCGCTGGACCTGATGCAGGGGCCGGGTCGCGCGGACCCGGAGCAGACCGCGACCGCCGCCCTGACCGCCGCGCTTCAGGTGCAGGGCCTGTCGCGCCGCGCGCGGCTTGAGGAACTGATCGCGACCTTCCCGGAGACGGCGGCGGCCGAGAGCGCGCGCGCCATGCTGGAGCTGGTCACCGCGTCCTCCACCCAGGAGGCGATCAACCCGCGCGAACCGATCTCCGGAACGGATGTGCTGCGGGTGATGGCGGACGGGCGGGGTGACTACATCTCGCCGCAGGCGGCACTGCGCGCGGCCTCGGCCGGGGACGTGATCGAGATCTATCCGGGCCTCTACGAGGGCGGCGTGGACGTGGACGTGCCCGTGACCATCGTGGGTGTCGGCGACCGCACCAAGATCGTGTGGGAGTCGGAAGAGGACGACGTGATCTACTGGACCGCCGGGTCGGGCCGGATCGCCAACCTGACGCTGCACATGCGGGGCGGCGAATTCTACACCGTCGATTTCAACGGCGGCACGGCGGTGCTGGAGGACAGCGTCCTGTCGTCGGGCGGGCTGGCCATCGTGGGCGTCCGGTCGGGCAGCACGTCCATCGTGCGCAACAACATCATCAAGGACGGCGCGTCGACCGGGATCTATGTCTACGACAACGGGCGCGGCACGGTGGAGGGCAACGAGCTGCTGGACATGGTGGGGTCGGGGATCTCGGTCAAGACCGGGGGCGATCCGGTGATCCGGGGCAACGCGATCCACCGCAGCACGCAAAGCGGCATCTATGTCTTCGACGACGGCAAGGGCACCATCGAGGACAACGAGGTGACGGGATCGGGCAAGTCGGCCATCGCGGTGGCGACCGGGTCGGACCCGATCGTGCGGCGCAACGTCGTGCACGACAACGAGCAGTCCGGGATGAACATCTACGACGGCGGACGCGGCACCTTCGAAGACAACGACATTTACGCGAACGCGCTGTCGGGGATCTCGGTCGGCAAGGACGGCGATCCGGTGATCCGCCGCAACACCATCCGCGACGGCGAGCAGAGCGGCATCTACGTCTACGAGGCCGCGAAAGGTCTGATCGAGAACAACGAAATCTTCGGCAACGCCAACGCCGGGATCTCGATCAGCGAGGACGGCGACCCGCTGATCCGCCGCAACACCATCCGGGACAACGAACAGAGCGGCGTGAACCTGTTCGAGGGCGGCAAGGGGACCATCGAGGACAACGAGATCACCGGCAATGGCGGGGCGGGAATTTCGGCCCGCGAAAAGAGCCATGCGGTGGTGCGGCGCAACCGGATCTCGGGCAACACCTACGAGGCGGTCTGGATCTACAAGGAAGCGGGCGGCCAGTTCGAGGACAACGACCTGCGCGGCAACGAGCGCGGCGCGTGGGACATCGAAGCCAGCGCCGGTTCCGTTGTCCGCTCGGGCAACCGGGAGTGATCCGGCCTTTGTGACGGGGAGGCGGCGCATAGCCCCGCCCTACGTCAGGGGGGGGCGGGACCCGCAGCGTTGCGGTTGGGGCCCGGCGCGATCCTTCCCGATGGTGGCGCGGATCACGGGGCTGGCGGCGGGGTTGATCAGGGCCCCGGGGCATCCATCCGGGTCGCAGCGCGGCGGAGGCAACGGGAAGGCGGCGCAGAGCCCCGCCCTACTTCGGGATGTGCCGTCGGCAAAGGCAGGCGCATTGGCCTTGTCGAACAGGCATCCGGTCGGGCCTGCACCGTGGTAGGCGCGCGGAGGCGTCTGGTTCGGAGAACACCGGCGCGCGGGGCCGGGCGGGGGATCAGCCGTTGTCCGGAGACGGTGCCGGGTCCGACGACGGCGCCTGTGACTGGTCTGGAGACGGCGCCAGGGGGCGGGCCTCGATCACCACGAAGGCCTGCGCCCACGGGTGGTCGTCGGTCAGGGTGACGTGGATGATCGCTTCGTGCCCGGGCGGCGTCATGCTGTCCAGCCGCTCCTTCGCCCAGCCTGTCACGTGCATCACCGGCTGCCCGGTGCGCAGGTTCGTCACCGCCATGTCCTTCCACGCGATGCCCATGCGCAGCCCGGTGCCGAGCGCCTTGGAGCAGGCCTCTTTCGCGGCCCACCGCTTGGCGTAGGTGCCGGGCGTGTCGGCGCGGCGTTCGGCTTTGGCCTGCTCGGTCTCGGTGAAGACGCGGGTGCGGAAACGGTCGCCGAAGCGGTCGAGTGTCCGGGCGATCCGGTCGATGTTGGCCAGGTCGGTGCCGATTCCGAGGATCATGGAGGTCAGTTTGTCCAGTGCAGGGTGACGTCGCCGGTCGCCTGGTTGAGGACGATTCGCAGGTCGTGGACCGGGTCGCTGTCCTCGCCCGTGATGTAGGAACCCACGGGCAGGCTGAAGATCAGCCCCTGCGCCGGGTCGTAATCGGCGGTCAGCGCGGCGAAGTCCATGCGCGAAAAGCCGATCCCGCCGTTGCCGATCAGCACGCACTGGCGGCTGCCCAGTTCGTCGTAGGGCGGCGAGAGGATCAGCAGGTAGGCCCAGCCGCCCGCCGGTTCCACGGTGTCGATCATCGCCACGCGGGTCTTGCCGTTGGAGAAGGTCCGGGTGTGGGCCTCCCACGGTTCGGCGAGGTTCCATGCGCTGGACCGCCCGTCGCAGGGCATGACCTGCGGATCGAAGTCCTCAGCGAGGGCGGGGCTGGCGGCGAGAAGGCCCATCAGGGCGAGCGAACGGAACATGGCGGGCACTCCGGGTGTGGGTCGCGGCGAGGCTAACACGGGGGCTGCGGCAGGGAAACGGCGGAGCGCTTCAGTCGTTGCCCTCGGCATAGACGTGCAGGATGCGGTCCTCTCCGACGCCGCCGAGGGTGGCCAGATCCGCGGCGCAGGCGGCTTCGAAGTCCGGCAGCTCGAGGCCGGGGAAGCCGAAATACTTGTCCGCCTGCACGCCGCCCTTCCGCGCGGCGAAGATCACCCGGCCGATGCCCGCGAAGCGGATCGCGCCCAGGCACATCTCGCAGGGTTGCAGGGTGGTCAGCAGGGTGCAGCCCGACAGGTCGGCGGTGCCGAGCGCGCGGCAGGCGGCGGAGATCGCCACGATTTCGGCATGGCGCGAGGGATCGTGGTTCAGGTGCACTTCGTTCGCGCCGCGCGCCAGAAGCGTGTCGCCGCGCATGATCGCGGCGGCGATGGCGGCGGGGCCGCCGCTGCCCTGCCGGTCGAGCGCGGTGTCGATCAGCTCCTCCATCACCGCGCGTTCGGCGGCGGTGGCATCCGTCATGCGCGCGCCTCGTCCATCAGGCGGCGCATCTCGGCGATGGCCGGTTTCAGGCCGAGGAAGATCGCCTCGCCGATCAGGAAGTGTCCGATGTTGAGTTCCATCACTTCCGGGAAGGCGGCGATGGGTTTCACCGTTTCGTAGGTCAGCCCGTGACCGGCGTGGACCTCCAGCCCCAGCGAATGGGCCAGGCCGGCCATCTCGCGCATGCGCTCCAGCTCGGCGTCGCGCTGGTCGAAGGCGCCCTCGGCGTGGAAGTCGCAGTAGGCGCCGGTGTGCAGCTCGATCACCTGCGCGCCGATCCGGTGGGCGGCCTCGATCTGGCGGCGGTCGGCGGCGATGAAGATCGACACGCGGCAGCCGGCCTCGCGCAAGGGCGCGATGAAATGCGCCAGCTTGTTCTCTTCGCGCGCCACTTCCAGCCCGCCCTCGGTTGTGCGCTCCTCGCGCTTTTCCGGGACGATGCAGACCGCGTGCGGCTTGTGACGCAGCGCGATGGCCTGCATTTCGGGGGTGGCGGCCATCTCGAAGTTGAGCGGCAGGGTCAGCGTGTCCATCAGCCGTTCGATGTCGCCGTCGGAGATGTGGCGGCGGTCTTCGCGCAGGTGGGCGGTGATGCCGTCGGCGCCCGCCTCCTCTGCCAGTTGAGCGGCGCGGATCGGGTCCGGGTAGGCGGAGCCGCGTGCGTTGCGGACGGTGGCGACGTGGTCGATGTTCACGCCAAGGCGCAGTTCGCCGGTGGGGGTCATGGGAGCCTCCGGAGTGGAATTTGATCAAACACTAGGGGTCCCTGCGGGAAATGCAACGCGGTTTACGGGCGCGCGGCTTGGCGGAAGGTCGCGCAGAGGGGCGGGGCCCGAAGCAGCGGCGTTTGCCGGAGGGGCCGGGGCTGATAAATCTGGCGGAGAGGATAGCGAGCAGGAGACCGGAATGACGCAGAGACGTCTTGCAGGGACTTTCATCGGGCTGGCGATGATGGCGGCGCTGCCGTCGCTGGCATGGGCGGAGGGCGTCTGCGCCAACAAGCCGTCGAAACTGGCAGGCGCGGCGGCCGAGCGGGCCGGTACGGTACTGAGCGGTGCGGGCGATGTGGCCAAGAGCGGCGCCAAGGCCGCCGGGAACTACATGCTGATGCACCCGGGCCAGAGCGTGAAGCTGGTGACCGGCGCCGCCGGAACCGTGTCGAGCGCCACGACGGCGGCGGGCGGTGTCGGCGGGCTTGCGGCCTCTGTCACGGCGGTGGTGACGGCGCCGGTGACGCTGGTGGTGGGCGCGGTCGCCTTTGCCGCCGTCGGCAGCTACGAAGGGCTGTGCTATTTCCAGGTGGAGCGGGTGACGGACCCGGACGAGGTCCGCGCGATCATCGACAGCATCACCGAGACCGACCCTCTGGTCTGGACGCGCAACACCAACAAGGGGCCGGTGATGGTGCTGGCCGGGCCAGACGGCGAGCAGGTCTATCCGATCCGCAAGCTCTATATCGCGGACGGGATGCTGAAGGTGCGGGACTGGGGGCTGAACTCCACCCTCGGGCCGGTGGCCTATGTCCAGCCGGAAGAGGAAGAGTAGGCGCCTTGCGGCGATGACCGCGGGCCGGGGGCGGGACTGTTGCCTTCGGCAAGTGCGCCCGCCCGCCAACCCGTCATCGGCGCTGCTGATTTGCGGGGCGCCGCCGGCCGGTTGGATGCAAATCATTGAACAGCATTTTGAAATGTCGGCGGCTGGTCCGCCGTTGGCCGTCAGGGAGAGCGGCCTTCGGCCTTGCGCTTCTTCAGTTCGGCGAGCTTGGCCTTGATGACCCCCTTGCGGCGGTTCTGGAAGGCGGTGATCAGCGGCAGCGACACGTAGTAGGCGATGGTGCCCGCGACGATCCCGGGGATGATTCCGCCGATCATGTAGGGATAGAACACCTCGTTGTAGAAGATCTGCAGGTGCGACCAGTCCGCGGTGTCGGGCGTGAAGATGGCGTAGAAGTTGTCCCAGAGGTCCTGTCCGGCCTTCACGAACTTGCGGCCGAGGCTGCCGTCGTGGTGGTCGGGGTGGCCGCTCAGGCCCAGCAGCCAATAGCCCGTCTTCATCGCGATGACGCCGATCGGCACGTAGGTCAGGGGGTTGCCGAAGAAGGTCGACAGAAGCGCGGCGAGGATGTTGCCGCGCATGATCCAGGCCAGCGTCGCCGCCACAACGAAATGCAGCCCGTAGAATGGCGTGAAGGTGGTGAACACCCCGGCAAAGATACCGCGTGCGATCCTGTGCGGCGGGTCCGGCAGGCGATTCAGGCGCAGCCGGACATAACGCGCGGCACGACCCCAGCCGCCTTTGGGCCAGAGCGCTTCAGTCACGATCCGCCAGATCGGACGCCTGTCGCGTCGCTTGAACACGTGCCGCTGCCTCGCTCTATTCTGCCGCTTCCGGCGCCGCCTCCAGCCCGGGATCGCGCCGGCGCGCTACCGAGGCGACCATGCTCTCTGCCTCCAGAGCGGAGACGACGGAATGCAGGTGCTCGGCATCGCGCAGATCGATATCCATCATGATGCGGTAAAAATCGGGTTTCCTGTCAAGGAAGGTCATGTCCGAGATATTGGCCTTCCGCTCTCCGATCAATGTGCAAATCCGACCAAGTGCACCTGTGTCATTTCCGAGCACCATCTCAAGCGAGACGGTGTAGACCGCAGGGTGGATACCGTCCGCCCAGTGCAGGTCGAGCCAGCGCGAGGGCTGATCCTCGTAGGCGGCCATCGCGGCGCAGTCGATGGCGTGCACCGCCACCCCCTTGCCGCGGTGGGCGAGACCGACGATGCGTTCGCCCGGCAGGGGCTGGCAGCAGGGCGCGCGTTCGAACCCCTGGCCGTGTTCCAGGCCGACGACCGCGCGGCGCGTGTCGACCTCCACGTCCCGGACGACGGCGAGGTTGGGATAGATCGCCTCGACCACCTCGCGGGTGGTCAGTTCGGCACTGCCGAGGCGGGCCAGCAGGGTTTCGGTGTCTTCCAGCCGCAGCGTCCTTGCCGCCTTTTCCAGCGCCTTGTCGGTGGCCTTCTTGCCATGGTTCTCGAAGGCGGCGCGGGCCAGTTCCAGGCCAAGCCGTGCAAAGCGTTCCTTGTTCGCTTCGCGCAGGGCGCGGCGGATCGCGGTCTTGGCCTTGCCGGTCGTCGCGATGTCGAGCCAGGTGGCCTGCGGGGCCTGCCCCTCGGCGGTGATGATCTCGACCGACTGGCCGTTTTTCAGCCGGGTCCAGAGCGGCACGCGGATGCCGTCGACCTTCGCGCCCACGCATTTCGACCCGATGCGGGTGTGGATCTGATAGGCGTAGTCCAGCGGCGTCGCGCCCTTCGGCAGCTTGACCACGTCGCCCTTGGGCGTGAAGCAGAACACCTTGTCGGAGTACATCTCCAGCTTCACCGCCTCCATGAAGGCGTCGTGGTCCTCCTCCGAATCGAACTGTTCGGTGACCGAGGCGATCCACTTGGCGGGATCGACGGCAAAGCGGTTCTCGGCAGGGGCACCGTCGCGGTAGGACCAGTGCGCGGCCACGCCGGTTTCGGCGACCTCGTGCATCTCGCGTGTGCGGATCTGCACTTCGACGCGCTTGCCGTCGCGGCCCGAAACGGTGGTGTGGATCGACCGGTAGCCGTTCGATTTCGGCTGGCTGATGTAATCCTTGAACCGGCCCGGCACGGCGCGCCAGCGCTGGTGGATTGCGCCGAGCGTGGCGTAACAGTCCGCCTCGGATTGGGTGATGATGCGGAAGCCGTAGATGTCCGACAGGCGGGAGAAGCCGATCTTCTTCTCCTGCATCTTGCGCCAGATGGAGTAGGGCTTTTTCGCGCGGCCGAAGACCTCGGCGTCGACACCGGCCTTTTCCAGTTCGTGCCGCATGTCCGACGTGATCCGGTGGATCACGTCGCCGGTTTCCTTCTGAAGCGTGATGAAGCGGCGGATGATCGATTCGCGCCCCTGCGGATTGAGCACGCGGAAGGCGAGATCCTCTAGCTCCTCGCGCATGGACTGCATCCCCATGCGCCCGGCGAGCGGCGCGAAGATATCCATCGTCTCGCGCGCCTTCTGCTGCTGCTTCTCCGGCTTCATCGCCTTGATGGTGCGCATGTTGTGCAGCCGGTCGGCGAGCTTCACCAGGATGACGCGCAGGTCCTTGGACATCGCCATGAACAGCTTGCGGAAGTTCTCGGCCTGCTTGGTCTCGGAGCTGGAGAGCTGCAGGTTGGTCAGCTTGGTGACGCCATCCACCAGTTCCGCGACCTCGTGACCGAAGTTCTGCTCCACCTCGGTATAGGTGGAGCGGGTGTCCTCGATCGTGTCGTGCAGCAGGGCGGTGATGATCGTCGCATCGTCGAGCTGCTGTTCCGTCAGGATGGCGGCCACGGCGACGGGGTGGGTGAAATAGGGTTCACCCGACTTGCGGAACTGACCGTCGTGCATCTGGCGGCCATATTCATAGGCCGCCGTGATCAGTTTCTCGTTGGTTTTCGGATTGTAGTTGCGGACGAGGGCAACAAGATCCTCAGCAGCGATCATGTTGCTCCACCCCGACCCAACAGGTCCCGCTCAGCTTTGGCCCTGCGCTTCCATGAGCGCACGCAGAAGCTTCTCTTCGGACATGTCGTCTTCCTGCGGCTTGTCCTGTTCGGCACCCATGAGCAACGCCATGGCGTCGTCTTCGGGTTCGTCGACTTCGATCTGGGTCTGGTTCGACTCGATCAGGCGCTCGCGCAGTTCGTCGGCGGACTGGGTTTCCTCCGCGATTTCGCGCAGGGCGACCACGGGGTTCTTGTCGTTGTCGCGGTCCACGGTGATGGCCGCACCGGCGGACACCTCACGTGCGCGATGCGCGGCGAGCATCACCAGTTCGAACCGGTTGGGTACTTTGTCAACGCAATCTTCTACCGTCACGCGGGCCATCTGAACGCTCCAATCCTGTGGTGGATTCCTGAGAAACCACGGTTTAACGCGGCAATGCCGGATTTACAAGCGGCGTCAAGTCACAATGGCAACACCTCTTGCCGCATGTCGTCCGGCAGCGCATCCGTCATCGCGGCGACGGTCGTGCCCAGCACCGGGTGGCGCCAGCCGGCAGCCACGTCGCGCAGCGGGACCAACACGAAGGCGCGTTCGTGAAGCCGGGGGTGCGGCAGGACAAGCCGGTCCGGCGCGCGGCGTTTCTGGTCTTCGAGCGGCAGGGCGCGCCACGCGGCGTGGGTTTCGGCATCGGGCAGGACGGCGTCCCCCGCCGCGATCAGGTCGAGGTCGAGCGTCCGGCTGCCCCAGCGCTGCACCCGGGCACGGCCAAAGTCGGCCTCGATCGCGTGGAGCCGGGCCAGCACATCGGCCGCCCCGGCGCCGCTCAGGGCGACGGCGGCGCAGGCGTTCACGTAGTCGGGACCGGCCCCGGCGGGAAAGCACGGCGTCGCGAAAAACCGGCTGACGCGGCGAAGCCGGAAGCCCGCGTCCTTGATGGCCCTGAGCGCCGCTTTCACGGTTTCCGCAGGGGCACCGAATTCGGATCCGAGGTTCGACCCCAATGCAATCAAGTATTCTTGTCCCATATTGATCGCCGTTCTATCCTAATGATGTCTTTTGCGCGCTTGATATACGTGCTGAAAGCATTAACCTTCTCTCCCAGGCTCGCCCGTTTCCAAACCACTCACACTCACGGACGTCGGCGGGCACATTGAATGAAAGGACATTTGATGTTTTACAAGGACGAACGGCTTGCGCTGTTCATAGACGGCTCGAATCTCTACGCGGCTGCAAAGGCTCTCGGTTTCGATATCGACTACAAGCTGCTCCGGCAGGAATTCGCGCGTCGCGGCAAGATGGTGCGTGCGTTCTACTATACGGCACTGCTCGAAAACGACGAGTATTCGCCGATCCGCCCGCTGGTCGACTGGCTCCATTACAACGGCTTCACCATGGTGACGAAGCCCGCGAAAGAGTACACCGACAGTCAGGGCCGCCGTAAGGTGAAGGGCAACATGGATATCGAGCTGACGGTCGATGCCATGGAACTGGCGCCGCGCGTCGATCATATCGTGCTGTTCTCCGGCGACGGTGACTTCCGCCCGCTGGTCGAATCGCTTCAGCGTCAGGGGGTGCGGGTCTCGGTCGTGTCGACCATCCGCAGCCAGCCGCCGATGATCGCCGACGAACTGCGCCGCCAGGCCGACAACTTCATCGAGCTGGACGAACTGCGGGAGGTCATCGGCCGCCCGCCGCGCGAGCAGCAGGTGGAACGCAACTTCGAGGTCGCCTCGTCCAAGTGACGGGGCATCCGTCCGTCGGGCGCTGTGGGGATGGCGCCGGACCGGATGGGGCACGACCTTTGAAAAGATGACGGGATTGGCCGCCACATTCGTCGCAATGGGCGGCCTTTTCCTTGCCGCCTTCGGGGCGGCGACGGTGCTGCCGTTCCAGTCGGAACTGGTCTTTGCCGCGATGCAGGCAAAGGGCATCTGGCCGGTGTGGCTGCTGATCGTTGTGGCCTCGGTCGGGAACACGCTGGGATCGGTGGTGAACTACGCCATGGGCCGCGCGGCGGAGCGGTTCCGCGGATCGCGCTGGTTCCCGGCGTCGGAAGCGCAGCTTGAGCGGGCGCAACACTGGTACGCACGCTGGGGGGTGTGGACGCTGCTGCTGTCCTGGGCGCCGCTGGGCGATGCCATCACGCTGGTCGCCGGTGTCATGCGCACGCCGCTGTGGCTGTTCGTGGCGCTGGTCGGCTTTGCCAAGACGGTGCGCTATATCCTGTTCGCCTGGGCGGCGGCGGGGATCATCGGTTAGGCCGGGTCCGTCCGCTGTGCCATCAGCCGGTCGAAGAGCGCCTCCATCGACTGGGCCATCCGCTTGCCGTCGCAGACCGGCGCGTCCTTCAGGGCGTCGCGCATGCCGTGGCGCATCTCTTTCAGGCGGGCGGGCGTTTCGGGGTCGTTGCCCATGCGGATCGCCATGTCGATCATCGCCTGCCGCGAGGGCGCGACGAAGTCCTTCAGGTGCGTGTAGCAGATCAGCGAGGCGGAGGTGCGCGATGCCCAGCGGTCGCCGTCGAAGGTCAGCACCGGCACGCCCTGCCAGATCGCTTCGACGGTGGTGGTGCCGCCGTTGTAGGGGAAGGCGTCCAGCGCGATATCCATCCGGTCGTAGTTCTTCAGGTAGTCGTAGTGCTCGGCTCCGCCGTCGAAGATCAGCCGGTCGGTGTCGATCCCGCGTTCGGCGAAGCGTTCGGTCAGCCAGACCCGGTTCTCGCCGCTTTCCAGCGCGCGGTTGGCGAGGAACAGCGTCGCGCCGGGCACGCCTTTCAGGATCTCGGACCAGGCGTCGATCACCGTGGGTGTCAGCTTGTACTGCACGCAGAGGCTGCCGAAGGTGATGTGGCCGTTTGTCAGGCAGGGCGGATCGACCACCGGGGGTGCCTTGTGGGCGACGGTGAAGGTCAGGTAGCTGGTGGGCAGGCGATACACGGTTTCGTTGAAGACCCCTTCTTCGCCGGGTTTGACCGACTGCTCGTCCCCGACGATGCCGTGAAACCCGGGCAGGCCGGAGGGTGCGAAGTGGTTCTGCCACGCCAGGCAGATCGGGGCGACGGGCTGGGTGAAAGTGCCAAGCCGTTCGGGCGTGCTGTAGGCGTTGATGTCGATCAGGATGTCCAGTTCGGTCTTGCAGATCAGCTTGCCCAGTTGCGTGTTGTCGAGCTTGCCGGTGGCGTGGATCACGTCGGTTGGCTGCGGGTCGTAGCCGATCATTTCCGCCCCTTCCGCGCTGTCGGAAAACAGATGCACCTCCACCTTCGAACGGTCGTGGTTGTTGATCAGCGCCCAGGTCGGCCGCATGTAGTTCGGCTTTTCCAGCCAGGAGGACACGTAGCCCACGCGCAGCGGCCCGTCGGTGCGGGGGCGGGGCTTCGGCGCGCGCTTCATCCGGTTGGCGAGCGGCGACCTTGCCAGCACCGCGGCAAAGTCCCGGCGCGCGGCAAGGATGGTTTCGGGTGTGGCAGAGGGCGCGCCGGGGATCAGCGTGGCCACGGCGAACCAAGCGGCCAGGTTGCCGGTCTCCTGCGCGGCGCTGCTGTGCATGGCCACGGCGCCGTCGACGTCGCCCAGCTTGAACAGCGCGCGGCCCATCATGTGGCGGACCTCCGGCGCTTCCTCCAGCGCCAGGCTTTGTGCGAAACAGGCGATGGCCTGGGCGTATTCCTGCTGCCGGTCCATCGCCGCGCCGATCCGCGCCCATGTGGGCGCCGAGACATTCCCGAGCGAGATCCGCGTGTTGTACGTGGCGAAGCCGTCGAGGATGCGGCCCCCGGCGATCTGCGCCTCGGCCAGTTCCTCAAGCGCGGCGCCGTCCAGCGGGTTGCGGCGGACCTTCTCCTTCAGGGCGGCGAACGGGTCCAGCGGGGCCGCGCCGCCAAAGCGGAGGAAATCGGTGAAATCGTCGCTGGAGGCGGTCATGGCAATACTCTGTCTGTCAAAAAGGCGTTGCTGCCAGCCTGCTTGGTTAACGCAAGGGGATCAAGGTCCGGATTACTGGACGCGGGCGGTGCGACTGACTAGGTGAGGGGCAAGGAGACATGCGCATGACCCCACTGACCCTTTACCTTGCCGCGCCGCGCGGTTTCTGTGCCGGCGTCGACCGGGCGATCAAGATCGTCGAGATGGCGCTCGAGAAATGGGGCGCGCCGGTCTACGTCCGCCACGAGATCGTGCACAACAAGTTCGTCGTCGACGACCTGCGCGCCAAGGGTGCCGTTTTCGTCGAAGAACTGGAGGAATGCCCGGACGACCGCCCGGTGATCTTCTCGGCCCATGGCGTGCCGAAGGCGGTCCCGGCCGAGGCGGCGCGGCGCGAGATGATCTATGTCGACGCGACCTGTCCGCTGGTGTCGAAGGTCCACATCGAGGCTGCCCGCCACGCGGAGAACGGGCTTCAGATGATCATGATCGGCCATGCCGGCCATCCGGAGACCGTCGGCACCATGGGCCAGCTTCCGGCGGGCGAGGTGCTGCTGGTGGAGACGCCCGACGATGTGGCGCACGTCGAGGTCCGCGATCCGGAGAAGCTGGCCTTCGTCACCCAGACCACGCTGTCGGTCGACGACACCGCCGAGATCGTCGCGGCGCTGAAGGCGCGGTTCCCGGCCATCGTCGGGCCGCACAAGGAAGACATCTGCTATGCCACGACGAACCGGCAGGAATCGGTGAAGGCCATCGCGCCGAAGGTCGATGCGCTGCTGGTTGTGGGCGCGCCGAACTCCTCCAACTCGCGCAGGCTGGTGGAGGTCGCACGGAAGGCGGGCTGTTCCTACGCGCAACTCGTGCAGCGGGCTGCAGACATCGACTGGCGGGCGCTGGAGGGCATCGGCGCGGTGGGCATCACCGCCGGTGCGTCGGCCCCCGAAGTGCTGATCGAAGAGGTCATCGACGCCTTCCGCGCGCGGTATGACGTGACGAAGGCGGTGGTCGAGACCGCGCAGGAGAACGTCGAGTTCAAGGTGCCCCGCGTGCTGCGCGTCCCGGCCTGACAACGGGGGCCCGCATCGTCGCCGTAAACCATCCTGCGCCGTGCAACGTAAGTTGCCGGGCGGCGCGGAACTCGTGAAGCGGCTGGGGGCTAAAGGCTTCGACCCGGGCATGCCCGCCTTCGACGACATGCTGTCGGACGCGGAGATCTGGAACATCGTCACATACATCCACGACCAGTGGCCGGAAGAGATCCGCGCGTTGCAGGCGTCGCGCAATCCGCCGCACGAATAGGGCGCGGGGTCGGTTCGGTGATGGCGGGGCTGGCCGACGGTCGTGACGGGGGCTAAACAGAGCGCAGAGCCGTGCCCGCCCGCAGCCCGACAGACACGCGACGGAGAAGCCATGACCCAGATCCCCCGTTCCGCCCTGATCCTCGGCCTTGCCGGGGTTCTGCCCTTTGCGTGGGGCGCGCTGACGATGGTGTCGCCCTGGGCGGCCAACTTCGCCGCATCGACCCTCGGGCCGCGTTTTGCCGGCCCCTATGTCCAGCTGTTCTACGGTGCGGTGATCCTGTCGTTCATGTCGGGTGTGCTTTGGGGCTTCGCCACGAAGGCGGAGGGCGGGCAGGCTGCGACGGGCTATGGGCTGTCGGTGCTGCCCGCGCTCTGGGCCTTCTTCATGACCGGCGGCGGCCCGGTGTCGGCGGGGATCTACCTGATCTTCGGCTTCCTCGGGCTGCTGGCGCTCGACTTTGCGTTCTGGCGCTGGGGGCTGGCGCCCGACTGGTGGATGAAACTGCGGGTGCTGCTGACCGTGCTGGTCCTCGCCTGCCTTGCCGTGGGGGTGGTGCTGTGAGTGCGGATCGCGAGACGCTTGAGGTCTATAACGCCCGCGCGGGCGACTACGCGCAGACCATGGGACGGGACCCCGCCGCCATGGCCTCGCTGCGGGCCTTCGTGGCGCGGTTGCCGAAGGGCGGTCGCGTGCTCGACCTCGGCTGCGGACCGGGAAGCTGGGCGCGGGCTATGCTGGAGATGGGGTTCGAGGTCGAGGCCACGGATGCCTCCGACGCGATGGTGGCCGAAGCGTCCAAGGTCGAGGGGCTGGCCGTCCGCAAGGCCGTCTTCGAGGACATCGACGACGTGGCGCGCTTCGACGGGATCTGGGCCAACTTCTCGCTTTTGCACGCGCCGCGCGCCGCCATGCCGGACCATCTGGCGCGGCTGTATCGGGCGCTGAAACCCGGCGGCGTCCTGCATGTCGGGCTGAAGGAGGGCACCGGCGAACGGCGCGACCGGTTGGGGCGGTTCTACACCTATTACACCGTGGCCGAACTGACCGGCCTGCTGGCGGACCTGGACATGGTGACGGACGATCTGCGCGAGGGCGCGGACAAGGGGCTTGACGGTGAGGTCGCCGGGTGGTTCACCCTGACCGCCCGGAAGATTGTCCCGGACACCGAAGCCCGCACAGACACTGCCTGACCGAACGCCTCATGCCCGATCTCTACGCCTATACCGACGGAGCCTGCTCCGGAAATCCCGGCCCCGGTGGCTGGGGTGTGCTGCTGCGCGCGATGGAGGGCGACGAAGTCGTCAAACAGCGCGAGCTGAAAGGTGGCGAGCGGGTCACAACCAACAACCAGATGGAACTGATGGCGGCGATCAGCGCTTTGGAATCGCTGACGAAACCGTCGCGGATCACGGTCATCACCGACAGCCAGTACGTGAAGAACGGCGTGACCGGATGGATCTTCGGCTGGAAGAAGAACGGCTGGAAGACCGCCGCGAAGAAGCCAGTGAAGAACGTCGAACTGTGGCAGAGGCTGGACGCCGCGCAGGCCCGTCACGACGTGGTCTGGGAATGGGTCAAGGGCCACGCCGGACACCCGGAGAACGAACGCGCGGACGAACTGGCCCGCGCGGGCATGGCCCCCTTCAAGTCGTAGAAGGCGGTTTGTCAGGTCCTTCGGACGGCCTGGCGCATGCCAGGCACATGGGCGCGGCCCACGGGGTGAAGAGGGGAGGACGGCATGACCGTGCAGCGCATTTGCCGGGTTCGGTACAGGCCGGTGGTTGCCGGGCGCAGGTTTCGAACCGTTGCGAGGGCAGACGCATGACCATGGGGGCCGTCGCGGGGACGCAGACCGGGGCAAGAGGCGCCTTGCGGATCCGCGCAAGTCGAACGCGCACCAAGCGGATGTCGTCGGATCGTGTCGGGCCATCGGCTGCGCCCGTCACGATCAACTGCGCGGCGCATCCCAACGCCACGGCCAGTGAGGGGTTTGCGCCATGACCGCGCTGCAGTTGCTCGACTATGCCTCCGTCCTCGTTTTCGCGCTGACCGGGGCGCTGGTGGCCAGCCGGGCGCAGCTCGACATCGTCGGGTTTGCCTTCTTCGCCTGCCTGACGGCGACGGGCGGCGGCACGCTGCGCGACCTGATGCTGGACCGCAACCCAATCTTCTGGATGGACGACCCGCATATCCTTGGCGTGGCCTGCGCCGCCGCCGTGCTGGTGTTCTTCACCGCGCACCTGCTGGAGAGCCGCTACAAGGCGATCGTCTGGCTGGATGCGGCGGCATTGGCGGTGGCCGTGGCCGCCGGGTCGGGCATCGCCGTGGCAGAGGGGCAGTCGCTGGGCATCGTGCTGGTGATGGGCGTGCTGACCGGCTGTGCGGGCGGGCTGATGCGCGACGTAGTGGCCAACGAGGTGCCGCTGGTCCTGAAACAGGGGGAGCTTTACGTCACCTGCGCCTTCTTTGGCGCGTTGACCACGGGGCTGGCCACCTTCCTGCCGCAGACCGTCAGCGCGGCGCAGGCGGCGCTGGCCTGTGCCGCCGTGACCTTCTGCCTGCGGGCGGGCAGCATCGCCTTCGGATGGCGCCTGCCGGTCTACAAGGGCTTTCCGCCGCGCTACAAACCCTGAGCCGGCGCGGGCCGGGCTCTCGGGTTTCGGGTCAGGGATAGCATACTCCCGCTTAGCGGGAACTCGTGCCACGCTCTCCGCAGTTTTTGCGGGGAGGATTGCGACATGCCGACGTTCTACAGATGGGTGCCTAAGGATCACGCAGAAGATGCGCTGGCCTCCGGGCTGGTGTCCCACAACGGGTCGGCGATGTGGATATTCTCGATGGAAAAAGGCTACCGCCCGAACATGGTGAAGGGTCGCATCCTGCTGGCCTTCGACCTGACCGATCCGGCGGCGACCAACATCACGACCAAGAAACTGCTGGATTTCGAGGACCCGGAGTTCGGCGGCGAGAACAAGCACCCGTGGAAGATCATCGTCAAGAACAACGAGCCGGGCGCCTACGGGATTGGCCGTCACCGGCAGGCGACGACCAACTTCCACACCAAGTCGCGCTACGCCACCAAGAAGGAGGTGGCGAAGGCGCTTGGTGTCTCGGAGATGGAGGTCGGCGACGCCTACCGCCCGGCAGGCGGCTGGGGACGCTGATGCCCCCAGTCGGCTTGCCGGATCTGTCCGGTGATTACTGCAGGTCGGAGAAGGCCTCCTGCATCCGCCGGACGGCCTCGGCCACGCGGGCGCGCGGGGTTGCGAAGTTGAACCGCAGGAAACTTTCTCCGCCGGTGCCGAACGTCGGGCCGTGGTTGACGGCGATCTTCGCCTGCTGTTGCACGCGGTTGCCGTATTCCTCTGCCGTCATGCCGGTCCCGGCGAAGTCGACCCATGCGAGGTAGGTCGCCTGCATGTCCATGCTTTGCAGGCCGGGGATGGCGTTGATCCCCTCGTCGAAGAGCCGCCGGTTGCCGTCGAGATACTGCACCAGTTCGTCGACCCAGGCCGCGCCGTCGGGCGAATAGGCGGCCTCGGCCATGAACATCCCGAAGGAGTTGGGCGAAATCCCCAGGCCGGCCATTGTCGCCGCGAAGCGGGCGCGCAGGGCCTCGTCCGGGACGATGACGTTGCCGATGTGCGATCCCGCGATGTTGAAGGTCTTGGTGGTCGCGGACATCATCACCAGCCGGTCGTTGATACTGTCGTCGATCAGTGGCATCGGCACGTGGGTCTGGCCCGGCATCACGAGGTCGTGGTGAATCTCGTCCGACACCAGGATCAGGTCGTGCCGCTTGGCGAAGTCCGCCACCCCCTGCAGTTCCTCACGCGTCCACACCCGGCCGCCCGGATTGTGCGGCGAGCAGAGGATCACCATCTTTTCGCGTCCGGTCATCTGCGCGTCGTAGGCTTCGAAGTCCATGACATAGCGCCCGTCTTCCTGCGCCATTGGGCATTCTACGACCTCGCGGCCCGAGGCTTTGATGACGCGGGCGAAGGCGTGGTAGACCGGCGTGAACAGGACGACGCCATCGCCCGGCTCGGTATAGGTCTGCACGCAGAGCGCGGTGCCGTTGACCAGCCCGTGGGTGGTGAAGATGGCGCCGGGCTCGACCGTCCAGCCGTGCCTTTCCCGCATCCACCAGCAGATCGCTTCCCTGTAGGCGCGGTCGTCGCCGAAATAGCCGTAGAGCCCGTGGTCGGCCATGCGCTGAACCGCGGCCTGCACGCAGTCCGGCGGGCGAAAGTCCATATCCGCCACCCACATCGCCAGACCTTCGTCCGACGGCACGCCGTAAATGCTTTCCATCATGTCCCATTTCACCGAATGGGTTCCGTGGCGGTCGATTTCTTCGTCAAAGCGGCTCATGGCGGCGGCGTCTCCTGCAGTTTCGCGGCGGAAGCTAGACTTCTGGCCTGCAGGTGCAACCCCGATGCTTGCGCGGCGGCGCACATTTCCCTAAATCCCGGCGCATGAAGCGCTCCATCATTATCCATCCCGACCCGCGCCTGAAAAAGGTCTGCGATGCCGTGCCCGACCTGTCGGACGAGCTGCACGTGCTGGCCGACGACATGCTGGAAACCATGTACGACGCGCCGGGCATCGGGCTGGCCGCGCCGCAGATCGGCGTGCTGTCCCGGCTGATCGTGCTCGACTGCGCGAAGTCCGACAACGGGGAAGACGCCCGCCCGCTGGTGATGTTCAACCCGCGCGTGATCGCCTCTTCGGACGAACAGAATGTCTACGAGGAAGGCTGCCTGTCCATCCCCGAGCAATACGCCGAGGTGGAGCGCCCCAGGGTCGTGGACGTGGAATGGCTGGATCGCGACGGGATGCTGCGGACCGAGACCTTCGACGGCCTTTGGGCGACCTGTGTCCAGCACGAGATCGACCACCTCGACGGCAAGCTCTTCATCGACTACCTCAAGCCGCTCCGGCGTCAGATGATCACCCGCAAGATGGTCAAGCTGAAGAAGGAACGCGCGCGGGAGAAAGCGTGAGCCTGCTGCCGATCCTCACCTGGCCGGACACCGGACTGCGCGCGGCGTCGATGCCGGTCAGGGCGCCGTCCGCGGTCGCGCGGCTGGTCGAGGACATGTTCGAGACGATGTACGCCGCCCCGGGCCGCGGCCTCGCCGCCCCGCAGGTGGGCGTGCGGTCGCGACTGTTCGTGATGGACGCGACCTGGAAGGACGGGGAAAAGACGCCGACGGTCTGCATCAACCCGGTGGTGGCGCCGCTGGACGGCCCCGAAGAGCCGGGCGAGGAAGCCTGCCTGTCGATGCCCGGCGTGTCAGTCATGGTCACGCGCCCGACGCGGATCCGCCTGCGCTACACCGATCTCGACGACAAGACGCATGAGGTCGTGCTGACCGGCGCCGCCGCCCGCATCGCCCAGCACGAGACCGACCACCTCGACGGTGTGATGCACTTCCAGCACCTGCCGCTGGCCGAACGCGGCGTGCTGCTCGCCGAATACGAGGCCCTGCGATGACCGTCCGCCCCTTCGTGCCCTGGCCCGACAAGCGGCTGAGGGCGGCCGCCGCGCAGGTGGATGCCATCACCGACGAGATTCGCGCGATCTGGACCGATATGATCGACACGATGGAGGCGATGCCGGGCGTGGGCTTGGCCGCGCCGCAGATCGGCGTGATGTTGCGGCTGGCCGTGGTCGATGCCTCGGACGCGCGCGGCCAGGCGGTGCGCATGGCCAACCCCGAAATCCTGCACGCGTCGGTGCAATTGCGCGACCACGAGGAAGGCAGCCCGAACCTGCCGGGTGTCTGGGCGAAGATCGCGCGCCCACGCGCGGTCACCGTTGCCTACATCGACGAAACGGGCCTGCGTGTGGAACGAGATTTCGTCGGCCTTTGGGCGACGTCGGTACAGCACCAGGTGGACCACCTGAACGGGCGAATGTACTTCGACCGGCTGTCCAAGGTGAAACGCGACATGCTGATCCGCAAGGCGCGCAAGATGTAAGGTTCGGCGCGCCGGCCTGTCTTTTCTGCGAAAAGCCATGCGACGCGCCGACAGGCGCGCCCTTTCGGGCGCGATTGGGGCTCCGCCCCCGCTGCTCCGCAGCTCCCCCGAGGTATTTGGGCCAAGATGAAGGGATGAGAGGGGCTTGCGCTTCACCTTGCGACAATACCTCGGGGGGAGGCCGAAGGCCGGGGGGGCAGAGCCCCCTTATGGCAATAGGCTTGTCACGGCGCGGGCGATGGGCCAATCAGGGCGGGGCTTTGCGCCGCCCTTTGTCCGGAAGGAGGTTTTCGATGCGGCTGGTTTTCATGGGGACCCCGGAGTTTTCGGTGCCGGTGCTCGATGCGCTCGTCGAGGCCGGGCATGACGTGGTCGGTGTCTATTGCCAGCCCCCGCGCCCGGCAGGGCGGGGCAAGAAGGATCGCCCGACGCCGGTTCATGCGCGGGCGGTGGAACTGGGTTTGCCTGTTCGTCATCCGGTATCGTTGAAATCCGCGGAAGCGCAGGAGGCGTTTGCGGAGCTTGGCGCCGAGGTGGCGGTGGTCGTGGCCTACGGGCTGATCCTGCCGCAGGCCGTGCTCGACGCGCCGGAGCGCGGGTGTCTCAATATCCATGCCTCGCTGCTGCCGCGCTGGCGCGGGGCGGCGCCGATTCACCGGGCGATCCTGGCCGGCGATGCGGATACCGGCGTCTGCATCATGCAGATGGAGGCGGGTCTGGACACCGGGCCCGTGCTGCTGCGCAAGGCCACCCCGATCGCGTCGGGGGAGACCGCGGGCCAGTTGCACGACCGCCTGTCGCTGATCGGTTCGGCGCTGATCGTAGAGGCGTTGGATCGGCTGCCGGAGCTCGTGCCCGTTCCGCAGCCCGAGGAGGGCGTGACCTATGCGAGCAAGATCGACAAGGCGGAAGCGGCGATCGACTGGTCCGGCGACGCCGCCTCGATTGTCCGTCAGATCAATGGGTTGTCGCCCTTTCCCGGGGCGTGGACCACTTTGAACGGAGACCGGGTGAAGCTTCTGGCCGCGCTGCCCGCCCCGGGGCAGGCGCCGGCGGGCACCACGCTCGACGACCGGTTCACGGTCGCCTGCGGCACCGGTGCCCTTCGCGTCACCGAGGCGCAGCGGGCGGGCCGGTCCGCGCAGGATGCGGAGACCTTCCTGCGAGGGTTGCCATTGCCGAAGGGAACGGCGTTCGGCGGTTGAGGCCCGGCGGGACTTGGCAGCCGCGCGGTGCGCCCCCATAGTCACTGCAAAGGAGTCCTGCTCATGTTTCCAGTCCTGATCGGCACAGTGGTGATCGCGGGCATCATCGGTTACGCCTCCGAGAAGACCGGGTTTACCCGGAACGGTATCCTGCCCTCGATCATCATCTGCATCGGCGGCGCATTCCTGTTCTACTTCGTGCAGATCATGTTCGGCTTCGGCTTCCGCAGCCCCGGTTTGAACGCGATCGTGTCGTCCATCGGGGCCCTGCTGATCGTGCCGACGCATTACCGTGGCCGCGTCGGTCGGCGCGGCAGCCGGCGGCGGTAGGTCCATGTCGCTTGTCTTTCTCGTCATCATCGGCGCCGCCGCCGGGTTCATCGCGACCCGCATCCTCGGGATGGAGACGAGCATCGTCACCACGATCAGCATCGGCATTCTCGGCGCATTGCTGGGCGGGCTGGTGCTGCGCTTCCTGCTGGTGCTGACCGGGATGGCGGCGGGGCTTGTCGGCGCGACGCTGGGTGCGCTGGTGCTGATCGGCCTCTGGCACTGGATCAGCCGACGCTGAGGCCGCGCGCGCCTCGTTTGTGCGGATTCGCACCGGTCTCCTGCGCAGGAAGGCGTTTCCCAAATCGCTGCACCGACCTACCTCTCCGGTAAGCGAAGAGGAGGATACCATGGGCAGACTTGTCGACGGAGAATGGAAATCAGGGTGGGAGTACGGGAAGGACGCCGACGGGGCGTTCAAGCGGACCACCACCGCCTATCGCAACTGGATCACGCCGGACGGCGCGCCGGGGCCTTCGGGCGAGGGCGGCTTCGCGGCGGAGGCCGCGCGCTATCACCTTTACGTCTCATATGCCTGTCCCTGGGCGCACCGCACGCTGATCTTCCGTAAGCTCAAGGGGCTGGAGGACCTGATCACCGTCAACGTCGTGCATCCCGACATGCTGGAGGACGGTTGGACCTTCGATACGGGTTTCGCGGGGTCCACGGGTGACACGCTTTATGGCAAGCCGTTCATGCGCGACATCTACATCAAGGCCGACAGCGGGGCCAACGGCCACGTGACCGTTCCGGTGCTCTGGGACAAGCAGCGGGAGACCATAGTCTCGAACGAGAGTTCCGAGATCATCCGCATGTTCAACAGCGCCTTCGACGGCATCACCGGCAACACCGACGACTACTGGCCCGAGCATCTGCGGGACGACATCGAACCGGTGAACCAGCGGATCTACGACACCGTCAACAACGGCGTCTACAAGGCGGGTTTCGCCACCACGCAGAGTGCCTATGACGCGGCGGTCGATCCGCTGTTCGACAGTCTCGACTGGCTGGAAGAGCGGCTGGCCGGTAAGCGCTACCTGATGGGCGACCGCATCACCGAGGCCGACTGGCGGCTGTTCACGACGCTCGTGCGGTTCGACACGGTCTATCACGGGCACTTCAAGTGCAACCGTGCGCGGATCGTCGACTATCCGAACCTCTGGGCCTACACGCGTGAGCTGTTCCAGTGGCCGGGGGTGTCGGACACGGTGTTCATGGACCATATCTCGCGGCATTATCACTACAGCCACGACACGGTGAACCCGCACCGGATCATCCCGACAGGGCCGCGTCTGGACTTCGGCGCGCCGCACGGGCGGGGTCATCTCGCCGCCGCCTGAGCGCCGTCAGGCGCGCACGGCCGTGTAGTGTTCGACCATGTCGGCGATGTCCTTGGCGGGCGTGCCGCTGTGCAGGTAGGCGCAAGTGTTGGGGCAGATGCTGAACAACAACCCGTCCGAAAAGAAGCGCGACGCGGTAACGAAGATTACCCGCGCCTTGGGATCACGGTAGGCGGCCAGGTCGGAGACGGTCAGCGCCGCGCCGCCCGCGCACTCGATGTCGAGCAGGAGAACGTCGAACCGGCTGCCCTCCAGCGCGGCGACGGCGCTTTCCAGCCCCGTGGCGCAGGTCACTGCCGCGCCTCGGCGTTCAATGTGGCGTGACCAGAGCAGGGCGAGCTCTGCGTTGTCTTCCAGAATGAGGACGTTCATCCATATCTCCGGGATCAGGCGACCGGTTCGGCCCTTTCAGTATGCGTTCACAAAGGTGAAGATCAGGTTAATGTTTTGAGATTTCGCTGCGTTGCGGCGTGAATTGCGCGGGTGCAGCGTGCTTGCTCATGGCGGTCCAGTTGATAATCTGCCGCGAAACGCACGCTCGGGAGGCTTCATGCGACGCAACACCCTTCTTGGTCTGGTCCTTGCGGCCACGGCCCTGTCCGGCCCGGTTTCTGCACAGGACGTGCCCTGCGGTGGCAGCTTTTCGTCCTTCGTACAGGGGCTGAAGGATCAGGCGGTGGCCGAGGGGCACGACCCCGCGACCGTCAACCGGTTCTTTTCCGGCATCTCGCAAAGCCAGTCGGTGCTGAAAGCGGACCGCCGGCAGGGGATCTTTCAGGATCCGTTCATCACGTTTTCGAGAAAGCTGATCTCTCAGAACCGTCTGGACACCGGCCTGCGGAAAGCGCGTGAATGGTCCGGTGTCTTTGACCGTATACAAAGTGAATACGGCATCTCGCCAGGTGTGCTGCTGGCCTTCTGGGCGTTCGAGACGGACTATGGCGGCTATCAGGGCGACTTCAACACCGCCAATGCGCTGGTGACTCTGGCGCACGATTGCCGCCGCCCCGAGATATTCCGGCCGCAGGTTTTCTCGGCGCTGACGCTGTTTGAGCACGGCGACTTCGACCCGGCGACCACCACCGGTGCGTGGGCCGGAGAAATCGGTATGGTCCAGATGCTGCCGAAGGACATTCTCGAAAACGGGGTGGACGGCGACGGCGACGGGCATGTGTCGCTCAAGACCTCTCCGCCGGATGCGCTGCTGTCCGGGGCAAAGATGCTGTCGCACCTCGGCTGGCGCCCGAATGAGCCTTGGCTGCAGGAGGTGACGCTGCCGGAGGACCTCGACTGGTACGAGACCGGCCTTCAGACCACCAAGACCGTGGCCGAGTGGGAACAACTGGGCGTCCGGGCGCGCAGCGGGCAACTGGACGACGGACGGCTTGAGGCGTCGATCATCGTGCCGCAGGGCCGCAAGGGACCGGCCTTCATCGCCTACCCGAACTTCCGCGTCTATTTCGAATGGAACCAGAGCTTTACGTATGTTCTGACGGCGGCCTACTTCGGCACCCGGCTGATGGGTGCGGCGCCCTACGACGCGGGCAACCCGGAGCAGGGACTGTCCGGCGACCAGATGAAGCTGCTGCAGCGCAAGCTGGCCGAACGGGGGTATGACGTGGGCGAGATCGACGGCATCCTTGGGAGCGGCACGCGCAACGCGGTGCGGGACGTGCAGAAGGAGCTGGGCCTGCCCGCCGACGCATGGCCGACCGCAGCGCTCCTGAACCGGCTGTGACACCTTCAGCGTGCGCCGATGGGCCGGGGTCCGATCCGGCACGGCGCGCGCTTTTCGTTGCGCAGTTGATCGGAGGTCCGGGAACTGCCGCGATGCGCAGACGTTGGTCGGACATGATACAGTACTTCATCCGAACCCTGTTTCGCGGCTCCATCGTGGAGGACCGCGCCCTGCGGCGGGACCGCACCGTGGGGACCACATGATCGCGCGCACCCTGCCCATGACGTTGCTGCTGCCGGTGCTGGCCGCGTGCCTGCCGCAGGATACACCGCAGCCTGACAGCATCCCGCCCGCGTTTCAGGGCCGCTGGGGCATCAACCCGGCGGATTGCGACCCGACCCGGGCAGACGCCAAGGGGTTGCTCGGGATCGACGCCACCGTGCTCACCTTCTACGAAAGCCGCCACAGTCTGGAACGGGTGAAAGAGGCCGGGCCGGATCACCTGCGGGCCACCTTTGCCGCAAACGGCGAGGGTCAGGCCTGGGACTCGGAGTTCCTCTTCGATCTGCAGGGCGACGGTCAGACCCTTGTCCGCCGGGATGTGGAGGGCGCAATCGTCTCCGACCCCCTTGTGTACAGCAGGTGTACCTGAGATGGCGGAACCGGTCATAACCCGTATCGCCTTGCCCCCGACGCGCGACATTCCGAACAACCCCGACCTGCCGGTGGTGGTCTATGGCGGTGCCTTCGAAAGCGAGGGGCCGGAAGCGACCTGCGCCCTGCTGCAAGCGAACGGCTGGACGGGGACATGGGTCTACACCGTCTTTCCCTACCACCACTTCCACCCCGACGCGCATGAAGCCCTGGCCGTGGCAAGCGGCACTGCCCGGCTGCAACTGGGCGGCCCCGGGGGGCGCACGGTCTCGGTGCAGGCCGGGGACGCGCTGGTCCTGCCCGCCGGCACCGGCCATTGCCGGGTCGCGCAGTCGGAGGACTTCCGTCTCTGCGGCGCCTACCCGCCGGGGCAGGAGGGCTACAGCACCCGTCGCACCGGCGAGATGCAGGCAGGCGACCGGGCCAGCATCGCGGCGGTGCCCTTGCCGGAGACCGACCCGATCCTCGGCAGAACCGGGCCGCTGCGCGGGATCTGGCGCAACGTTTTCTGAAGTGCGACGGCCCGTAGGGCGGGGCTATGCGCCGCCTTCCCACGATGCGCACGGGCGCGCGCTCAGGAAATGATCTCGAACTTTGTCACGTCGACCATGCCACGGTCGGTGATCTTCAGCGCCGGGATCACCGGCAGTGCGAGGAAAGCCAGCTGCAGGAAAGGCTCCTCCAGCGTCACGCCCAGCGATGTCGCCGCCGCACGAAGCGACTCCAGCGAGTCCCGCACCGCCTCGAACGGCTCCAGCGACATGAGACCTGCCACCGGCAGTGCCAGTTCGGCCAGCACCGCGCCGTCCCGCACCACGACAAAACCGCCCTCGATCTCGCCCAGCCGGTTCGCGGCCACGGCCATGTCCTCGTATGAGACGCCGACGCAGGCGATGTTGTGATGGTCGTGACAGACGGTCGAGGCGATGGCGCCCGCTTTCAGACCGAATCCCCTGACGAAACCGGTGGCGATGTTGCCGTTCTTGCCATGCCGCTCCACCACCGCGATCCGCACAAGGTCGCGTGCGGTGTCCGGTGCCTTGTCGCCGTCGGCGATGGCAATGTCCTCGTGCAGGTGATCGGTGAGGATCTGGCCCTCGCGGATGCCGATCACGTCGGTCTCCACCTTGTTGCCGCGATGGCGGAAGTCGGCGGCACGGACCACCGGCGCCTTGACCGACGCGCGACCGACCGGTTCGATCCCCTGCCGCGCGGCAAAGGCCGCCTCTGACAGAACCACGCCGCCCGCCATGACCATGCGCGCATCGCAGGCTTCGAGCGAACCCACCGCCACGATGTCCGCGCGCTTGCCCGGCGCGATCATGCCCCGGTCCTTCAGGCCGAACGCCTCGGCGGCCGAAAGCGTCGCCGCCCGGTAGGCCGCCAGCGGCGGCGTCCCCAACCGGATCAGCTCGCGGATCATGTAGTCGAGATGCCCGTGCTCGCCGATGTCCAGCGGATTGCGGTCGTCGGTGCACAGACACATGTAGGGCGCGGTCCGTTCGTCGAGCAGAGGCTGCAAGGCGTGCAGGTCCTTCGAGACGGACCCCTCGCGGATCAGGACCCGCATCCCCTTGCGCAGCTTCTCCAGCGCCTCGGGGGCCGAGGTCGCCTCGTGCTCCGTCCGGATACCCGCCGCGACATAGGCGTTCAGGTCGCGCCCGGACAGCAGCGGACAATGGCCGTCGATGTGGCCGCCATCGAAAAGCGCGAGCTTCTCCATGCAGCCGGGATCGCGGTGGATCACGCCGGGATAGTTCATGAACTCCGCCAGACCCAGCCCGCTCTCGTGGCCCATCAGCGGGCGCAACGCCTGAGCGTCAAGCTCTGCCCCGGCGGTTTCCATGTGGGTCGACGGCACGCAGGAGGACAGTTGCACGCGGATGTCCATCAGGGTGTGCCGGGACGCGTCCTGGAAATACCGGATGCCCGCCGCGCCGATGACATTGGCAATCTCATGCGGGTCGCAGATCGCGGTTGTGACGCCGCGCGGGCCGACACACCGGTCGAATTCGAAAGGCGTGACCAGCGAGGACTCGATATGCAGGTGCGTGTCGATGAAGCCGGGCACGAGGATCGCCCCACCGACATCGATCACCTCCCGCCCGTCGTAGCTGTCGAGCGTACCGACAATCCGGTCACCGCAGATCGCCACGTCGCCCTCGAGCAACGCGTCGGTGACGAGATCCAGCATCCGCCCGCCGCGCAGCACGATGTCCGCCGCCTCATCGCCGCGTCCCTGCGCAATCCTGTCTTCAAGAGTACCCATGTCCACCGTCTCCTGCCTGACTCGCGCCCACGGTACACGACACGCCACAGGGGAAAAGGGCAACGCACACCTCGAAGCCCGGCGCACGCTATCTTCGACAGCGCGGCCGGCCTCCGACAGACGCGCCCTCCGGGCGCGGAAGGGGCTCTGCCCCTCGGCCTGTGGCCTCACCCCGAGGTATTTGAACCAAGATGAAGGTACTGGAGACGCGGGCGCTTCATCTTGGCTGAAATACCTCGGTGGGGGCAGAGCCCCCAACCGGTCGCCTCGCGACAGCGAGGCGAAACCTTTGCTCCCCTTCCAGTCAGTTGTCAAAGCGTGCAAGACCCTGCGCCACCTGCATGCAGGCGAGGCGGTTTCGGAGAAGGTACAAGCCCTAGCGGATCAGCGACTTGATGCCTGCGGCGTGCGCAGGCGTCGCGGCGAGCGTGTCGGTGGCGAGGTCGCGGGCGGCGGCGAGCGGATCGCCGTCCACGATGCGGTCGACCAGGCCCCATGTGAGCGCTTCTTCGACCGATGCCTTCGTACCGCCCATCAGGATCAGCTTCGCCCGGCTGGGGCCTGCGAGTGCCGCGAGACGGGCGGGGTCGGAAGGTTGCGGCAGGAAGCCGAGTTTCATCACCGGGTAGAATATCTTGGCGCCCGGTACGGAAATACGCAGGTCGCAGGCAAGGAACATACCCATCGCGCCGCCCGCTACAGTGCCGTTCAGAGCACAGATCGTCAGGCCGCGGTGTCGGGCCAGCGCGCCGGAGAGCCTTTCCCAGAGCGGCGACACCGCCAGTCCGGCCTTCGCGGCGTCGAGGTCCGCGCCGGCGGAGAATACCTTGCCGGCGCCGGTCAGGACGAGGACACGGGCGTCGCTGGCGTCCTCCGCGATCCGGGTCAGGCGTTCCAGCATGTCTTCGGTCAGGGAATTCGCTTTTTCCGGGCGGTCGATGGTGACGATCCAGAGACCGCCCTCCCTGTCCAGCCGGATCACGCGACGCCGACCCTTGTGCGTATGTCCGGGTCGCGCAGCGAGATCTCGTCTCCGAGAAAGTCGTCGGCGTGGTCGGAGCACATCCAGAGCAAGGTCCTGGCCACCCACTCCGGCGGAATGTGGTCGTCCCAGGAGAGTTGGCTGACGGGGTTGATGCCGGACGCCTTGATATCGCGCTGCATCTGCGTCGCCACCGTGCCCGGTGAGAGCGAGATGGCGCGGACGCCTTGTGCGCCGTATTCCTTGTGGGCCATCTTTGTCAGCATCAGCGCGCCGGCCTTCGAGGCGCAGTAGTGCGACCACGCCTCCACCGGTCCGTGTGCCGCGCCGGAGCCGATCGTCAGGATCGAGCCGCCGCCCTGGGCCAGCATAACCGGCAGGGCCGCGCGCATGCCGTGAAAGACGCCCTTCAGGTTGATGTCGATGACCTGTCCCCAGGCGTCCGGGTCGGCGTCCGCCATGTGGGCGATCGGTTCGATCACGCCTGCGTTGTTGACGAGGATGTCCAGCCGCCCGTGTGCCGTCAGGCAGTTGGCGACCGCCTGCTCCATCTCCCAGTAGCGCGAAATGTCGCAGGGCACCGCCACGGCCTGCGGGCCGATTTCACCGGCAAGGTCGGCCACCGCCTCGGCACTGCGCGCGACGAGTGCGACCCTGGCGCCTGCCGCCGCGAAGGCGCGGGCGGTGTCCGCGCCGATGCCGCGGCTTGCCCCGGTGATCAGCGCCACCTTGCCTGCGAGCTCTTTGCCTGTCTGATCCATACCTTGCCCCCGGCTGTGGTTTCCCGGCAAACTGGTAAAGCCTGAAAGGTAGGGAATCCAGCCCCTTGACCTGACCGGCCCCGGTGCTCGATTCTGGAGCACAACGAGAGTCTCTCAGAAAGGTATATCATGAAACGCTTTGCCACTGCCTCTGCCCTGGCGCTCGTGTTGAGCGGACCGGCCTACGCGGACATTACGCCGCAACAGGCCTGGGACAGCTTCGAAGCCTACATGGCCGGTTTCGGCTACAAGGTGTCCGCCACCGAGACCGGTGGCGGCGACACGCTGACCGTCTCCGCGATCACCATGACCATTCCGGTCCCCGAGGAAGACGCCAGTGTCGTGGTGACCATGCCCGACATGACCTACACATCGGCAGGGGACGGATCTGTCGACGTGTCGATGCCGGAGCGTTCGCAGGTCGTCGTCACCTTCTCTGAAAACGGCGAGGAACAGGACGGCAGGATCAAGCTGGGCATGACCCATTCCGGCATGGCCATGAACATCTCGGGCGACGAGAACGACATGCACTACACGTACAGTGCGGACAGCCTTGGCGTGACGCTGGACGAGATCGAGAGCCCGGATGAGGTCCTGCCGCCGGACGTGCTGAAAGCCACTGTCTCCATGGGGCCGATGGCGGGCACTGCGGATGTCTCGAAGGGAACGGACAGGCAGACGATCAGCCAGGAGGTCACGTATGGCGACATCGCCTACGACTTCGCCTTCAAGGATCCCGAGAACGCGAAGTCCTCGGGCATGCTGAAGGGCACCCTGCGCGGGCTGGCGGCCGCGGGCGAGACGACCGTACCGCTGGAGCTGGACTACGAGGATCCGGCGGCGATGTTCGCCGCGGGTTTCGCGGTGGATGCGACCATGGCGCACAAGGGCGGCACGACGGAATTCAACTTCGTCGACGGCTCCGACACGGTGTCCGGCACGCTTTCGTCGGAAGCGGGCGAGCTGGGCATGTCGATGTCGCAGGCCGCGATGACCTATGCGCTGTCGGCGACCGGCCAGACGGTGTCGATGACCGTGCCGGATATGCCGTTCCCGATCGATGCGCGGTTCGGCGAGGCGGGTTTCTCGATCGAGGTGCCGCTGGAGAAGTCGGAGACACCGAAGCCTGCCGGGCTGTCGATCCTGCTGGCGGATTTCACCATGGCGGACATGCTGTGGAACATCTTCGATCCGGGCCAGACGCTGCCGCGCGATCCGGCGACCATCGGTGCCAACGTCGAGGCCGAGGTGACGCCCTTCGTGTCGCTGCTCGACCCCGACGCGATCGAGGCGGTCGAGAGCCAGGGCGGCGTGCCGGGTGAGCTGAACGCCCTGACCCTGTCCGACCTGGTGATTCGCGCCGTCGGAGCGGAATTGCTCGGTGCGGGGTCCTTCACCTTCGACAACACCGACCTGGAGACCTTCGACGGCATGCCGCGCCCCGAGGGCGAGGTGAACCTGCAGGTGTCGGGCCTGAACGGGCTGATCGACAAGCTGATCGCCATGGGGCTGGTGCAGGAGCAGGACGCGATGGGTGCGCGGATGATGCTGGGCATGTTCACCGTGCCGGGCGCCGAACCGGACACCGCGTCCTCGACCATCGAGTTCAACGCTCAGGGTCAGATCCTGGCGAACGGCCAGCGGATCAAGTGATCTTTTGACGACGTTCGGAAAGGGCGGGGCCGGGACCCCGCCCTTTTTCGTTTGCGGTTGCGAAACGGGCGCGCGTGCCGCGCGTCAGGATGAGGTCACGCCTTGCGGCGCGACCCGGTGAAGGGGCGCTGCCCCTCGGCCTGCGGCCTCACCCCGGAGTATTTTCCAGCAGAGAAGCCCGGGGGTCAGTTCCTGAGGGCGGGCAGGCCCACCCCTGTGGAGTCGAAGCCGCCGTCGACGGCGACGATCTGTCCGGTGACATAGGCAGCCTTGTCCGAGCAGAGAAAACAGATGACCTCGGCCAGTTCACGCTCGGACCCGTAACGATTGAGCGGGATCGAATCGTGGTAGGCCTTGATGATCTCGGGGCTGTGCACGGCGATGGAGAGCTTGGTCTTCACCGGGCCGGGGGCCACGCAGTTCACCCGGATGCCGTATTCGCCGAGTTCGGCGGCGTGCTGTTTCGTCAGGTGGATGACGCCTGCCTTCGAGGTGCCGTAGGCCACGCGCAGGGTGGAGGCGCGCAGTCCGGAGATCGAGGCGATGTTGAGGATCGCGCCGCGGCTTGCCTTCAGCGCCGGTGTCGCGGCCTGCGAGCAGAGGAAGACGCCGTCGAGGTTGGTTTCCATCACCCGCCGCCAGGTGGTGAAGTCGCAGTCCTCGATCGGGCCGAATTCCGCCACGCCGGCGTTGTTGACGAGCGCGTCGACGGTGGGCGACCAGAAGAGCGTGTCGCGCATCATGGCGTCGACGTCCTGCGGGTTGGAGACGTCGCGGCAGACGGCGAGGGTGTTTTCGCGCGCACCCGCCACCTTTTCCAGTTCCTCGCGGTCGCGGTCGACCATGGCGACCTGCCAGCCCATTTCCCGGAAAAGGTCGGTTGTGGCCAGCCCGATGCCCCGGGCGGCGCCCGTCACGATAGCGGTTTTCATTGGTGTCTTTCCTCCCGTTGACCGGTGCAGATAAGCAGAGCGCGGCGCGGTGCGGAAGGGGCGCGGTCGGGTGTGGCGGGGCTGTCGTCGCACTGTCGGGAGGCGCGGCCCGGGCGGCCCGTGCCGTGTTCCGTCAGCCGCGCATCAGGTCGGGCAGGTCGCCGGTCAGGCCCGCGGCTTCGCGGATGATGCCGCGGCGCAGGCCGGGGACGGCGTTGACCGCGGCCATGCCCGCGTCCCGCGCAAGGCGGAGAAGGGGGTTGTCGTTCGAGAACAGCCGGTTGAACAGGTCCGTGCTGGCCGCGAGCGAGGCGGTGTCGAAGCGTCGCCAGCTTTGGTAGCGGGCGAGGACGGGCTCGGAGGCGATGTCCTCGCCCCGGGTGTTGGCGTGGCTCAGGACATGGGCCAGGGCGGCCACGTCGCGCAGACCGGCGTTCAGGCCCTGACCGGCGATGGGGTGCATGCCGTGGGCGGCGTCGCCGACCAGCGCCAGCCGGGTGTCGACGAAGCGGTTGGCCAGCGTCAGGTTCAGCGGGTAGGTGAAGCGTTGCCCGGCCAGACCGATCTCGCCTAGGAAGTCGCCGAAGCGGGGCCGCAGAACCTGGAGGTATTCGGCATCGCCGAGGGCGTTGATTGCCCGGGCACGCTGCTCGGTCTCGCTCCAGACGATGGAGGAGCGGTTGCCGGGCAGCGGCAGGATCGCCAGCGGGCCGGAGGGCAGGAAGAGCTGGTGGGCGATACCTTCGTGCGGTTTCTCGTGCGATATGGCGCAGACCAGTGCGGTCTGGCCGTAGCCCCAGCCGGTGCGTCTGATGCCCGCGCGGGCCGCCGTGCCGCTGGACCGCCCGTCGGCGCCGACCAGCAGCCGGCCTTTCAGCACCTCGCCGTCGTCCAGTGTCACGGTCGCGCCCTCGGCCCGTGTGGACTGGGCCGTGACCCGTGCACCGGCGCGCGGGGTGATGAGGGGCGAGGCCTCTGTCGCGGCCATCAGTGCGCGGCGCAGGAAGCGGTCCTCCAGCATGTAGCCCATCGGGCCTTCTTCGAGTTCGGCGCTGTCGAAGTGCAGGCCGAGGAAGACCTGCGCTTCGCCGACGCGGCCGTCGGAGACCTTGATCTGGCGCATGGGCTGGGCATCGGGGGCAAGGCCGTCCCACAGGTCGAGGGCGGCCAGCATCCGTTGCGAGGCGAGGGCAAGCGCGTAGCCGCGCCCGTCGAAATTGTCGTCGCTGCGGGTGGCGTCTGGCAGGGCGTCGAGCACGACGCTTGTCAGTCCGGCGCGGGCGGCGGCGAGGGCAAGGGCGGGGCCGTTCAGTCCGCCGCCCACGATGATCAGGTCATGTTCCATACGGCGGAATATGGCGGCCCGCGCGGGATTGTCCATGCGCCTTCCCGCCGCTACTCCTGTTCGCGACGTACCGGAAACGGGACGGACGGTTCGCCGTCGCAACCGACGTCCGGCGATGCATGACAGGGAGCCCGATATGACCGACCGACCCAGCGCCGCAGACCTCGGACGCGCCATCGCCACCGGCGAGACCGATCCGGTCCGCCTGACGCGCGACATGCTGGACGCGATCGAGGCTCATCCGATGAAGGACCGGATCTTTGCCCGCGTGACCCCGGACCGCGCCATGGCCGAGGCGGAGGCCGCGGCGGAGCGGGCGCGGCTCAAGCTGCGGCGTCACCCGTTGGACGGTGTGCCGATCAGCTGGAAGGACCTTTACGACACGGCGGGCGTCGCGACGGAGGCGGGCTCGGCTTTGCTGAAGGGCCGGATGCCCGCGCAGGACGCGGAGGTGCTGCGCACGGCAACGCTGAACGGGCTGGTCTGCCTTGGCAAGACGCATATGTCGGAACTGGCGTTCTCCGGTCTGGGACTGAACCCGTCGACCGCCACGTCGCCCTGCGTGAACGATCCCGAAGCGGTGGCGGGGGGCTCGTCCTCGGGGGCGGCGGCCTCCGTGGCATTCGGGCTGGCGGCGGCGGGAATCGGGTCGGACACCGGAGGCAGCGTCCGTCTGCCCGCCTGCTGGAACGACCTCGTCGGGTTGAAGACCACAACGGGCCGCTTGTCGCTGAAGGGTGTGGTCCCGCTGATCGTCAGCTTCGACACGGTGGGGCCGCTGTGCCACACGGTGGAGGACGCGGCGCTGGTCCTGTCGGCGCTGGAGGGCAGCCCCGCGCCGGACCTGCGCGGCGACACCTCGCTGAAGGGGCGGCGTTTCGCAACCTTGCAGACCGTGGTGATGGACGACCTCGACGACGCGCCGGCGCGGGCTTACGCGCAGGCGCTGGACCGTCTGCGGGAAGCCGGGGCAGAGCTTGTGCCGCTCGACTTCCCGGAGATCGAGGGGCCGCACAAGGACAGCGCCATGCTGTATACGGTCGAGGCCTGGGCGACCTGGGGCGCAGAGATCAGCGCACGGCCCGACCTGATATTCCAGCCGATCCGCGAACGTTTCGAGAGCGGACAGTCGCATTCCGGACCGGACTTCGAGGCCGCATGGCAACGGCTGCGGGCAGTGCGGAAGGCATGGGCGCTGGCGACCGCCGGGTTCGACGGCGTCTTGATGCCCACGGCGCCCAACCTGCCGGAGAAGACCGCGACGCTGATGGAACTGGGCGAGACATATGTGAAGGCCAACCTGCGGACCCTGCGCAACACCCGCATCGGCAACCTGCTGGGCGGTGCCATCGTCACGCTGCCTGCCGGTTTGCCGAGTTGTGGCATCTCCCTCATGGCGCCGCCGATGGCGGAGCACCGGCTGCTTCGGTTGGCGAAAGGCGTGGAGGCGGCGCTGGCGGGCTAAAGCGGCGGGTCCGGATGCCCGGGCCGGAGACCTTCCAGCGCGGTGAGCATGGCTGCGCCGGTGTCAACGGCCCCGGTACAAGAAGTCTGCCTCGGGGCTGACGGCGCGTTTCGTTTTGCGTGACCTTCGGGGCGTGGCGACGGTCGCCCGGATGCGCGGAACAGTCCCTTTCGTGGCCCCTTTCGTGGCCCCGGCGCGCCCAGGGCGCGGTTCGGACGCCGGACTGCGCGCAAGAACCGGCGGTGCGCGGGCGAAGTCCTTGAGGGCCATTGCGACTTTCGCGCCACAGCGCTCCGCAGGTGCCCCAAGATTCTGGACAGACCGGGGGCAATAAACGTATCCTTCCTGCAACGTGGGGCGGCAAACGACCCCGCAGCCCGAACGGGCACACCGAGGCAGTACAGAGCAAACCAGATGTTCCCCGAGCGGTTCTCGAACCTACCGGCTTATGCCTTCCCGCGTCTGCGGGCGCTTCTCGACTCGACAGAGCCGGGCGGACCGGTGCGCCATATGTCCATCGGGGAGCCAAAGCATCCCTTTCCGCTGTGGATTTCTGACACGCTGGTCGCCCATGCTCATGAATTCGCGAAGTATCCGCCGAACGAGGGCACGCCCGAACTGCGCGGTGCGATCCGTGACTGGCTCTATCGGCGCTACGACGTGATGATGGACCCGGACACTCAGATCATGGCGCTGAACGGGTCGCGCGAAGGGCTGTACAACGCGGGCATGTCGCTGATCCCGGAGCAGAAGAACGGCGAGCGGCCGGTCGTGCTGATGCCGAACCCGTTTTACCAGGTCTACATGATCTCGGCGATTTCGGTGGGGGCGGAGCCGCGCTTTGTCCCCGCGACGGCAGAGACGGGCCACCTGCCGGACTTTGCCTCGGTCGGGGCGGATGTGCTGGACCGCACGGCGGCCGTCTACATCTGCTCGCCCGCCAACCCGCAGGGAGCGATGGCGGACGATGCCTACTGGCGGGACCTGATCGGGCTGGCGGAGAAGCACGACTTCGTCATCCTCGCCGACGAATGCTACGCCGAGATCTACCGCGACGCGCCGCCCAAGGGCGCGCTGGAGGTGGCGAAGGAGATGGGCGCCGACCCGGAACGCGTGGTGTCCTTCCATTCGCTGTCGAAGCGGTCGAACCTGCCGGGGCTGCGGTCGGGCTTTGCCGCGGGCGGGCCGGAGAGCATCGCGCGGATGAAGCAACTGCGCGCCTATTCCGGCGCGCCCCTGCCGCTGCCGATCCAGCGCGTGTCCGAAAAACTCTGGGCCGAGGAGACGCACGTTACCGAGAACCGCGCGCTGTACGTCGAGAAGTACGAACTGGCGGACCGCCTGCTGGGCCATGTGCCGGGTTACATGAGCCCGGCCGCCGGCATGTTCCTCTGGCTGCCGGTCGAGGACGGCGAGGCCGCGACGCTGGAGCTGTGGCAGAAGACCGGCGTGCGCGTGCTGCCGGGCGCGTACCTGTCGAAGGACACCGCCGCGGGCAACCCCGGCAAGGCATACATCCGCGTGGCCATCGTTGCACCGCGGGACGAAACGGAAGAAGGGCTGACCCTCATCAGGGACACGCTTTACGGATAAGAAAAGACCGGCGCACCCGCCGGGGCACCGGCGCGCGACGGCGTCGAAGACCCCGGAAGAGGGCGCAAGGACAAGAAAAGAGGCGAACACGACATGGCATCTTTCCAGGCTCACAACTCAGGCCGCCGCCGCGACCCGCTGCTGGATTCGAACACCGCGCTGGTGTTGGAAAAGCGCGGGCGCGAACTGGTGGGCGTGGTTATGGTGATCGTGGGCTTTGCCGTCGCGCTGATGATCGCCTCCTATTCTCCGGACGACCCGTCGTGGCTCTCGGCCACGGACGCGCCGGTGCAGAACTGGATGGGCCGGCTGGGAGCCTATATCTCTGCGCCGTTGTTCATGATCCTCGGGCTGGGCACATGGGCGCTGGCCTTCGCCTTTGCCGTCTGGGGCGTGCGGATGGTGGCGCACAAGGCAGAGGGTCGGTCCTTCCTTTGCGTGATCCTCGCGCCGGTCTGGATGATGTTGTGCTCGGTCTACGCGTCGGGCCTGCCGCAGGGGGGCGACTGGACGCATCACTTCGGCCATGGCGGTCTGTTCGGTGACATGGTCATGGGCTCGATCCTGACCGGTCTCCCGTTGTCGCCCGCGCTGGGGCTGAAGCTGACCATGCTGGTTCTGGGTCTCGGGATCATCGGGCTGGGTGCCTTCGTTCTGGGCTTCACGCGCGAGGAACTGGTGCGGATCGGGCGCTTCATGATGATCGGCTTGGTGATGACCTACGCCTTTATCGTGCGACTGACGGGCCGTGGCGCGCAGCAGGCCGTGGGCGCCGCAAGGGTCATGCAGGAGCGCAACGCCGAACGCCGTGCCTCGCGCGCGGCCGTGGCAGAGGCCGAGGCGATTTCGCACGAAGGCATCCCGACGGCGCCGCGCGTGAAACGCGCCGTGCCGCCGATGGATACGCTTGAGGTGACCGAGGACGACGTCGATTTCGACGATCCGGCCTTTGCGCCGCCGCCGGAGAAGACCGGGTTCCTGAAGCGGATGCCATCGCTTATCCGGCGTGAGCCCGCGCCCATGCCGCAGCCGGAACTGGTGGAAAACCTGGTCGATCACGATGTGGACGCTCCGGGTGAGGACCGCATCCGGGCCAAGATCGCCTCGGCCGTGAATGCCCGCCGCCCCGCCATGCCGACGCTGAGCGCCAAGAAGCCGGACCCGACCAAGCCGCTGACGAAGGGACGGGGCCACGGGCCGCAGCCGCTTCTGATCTCGCAAACAGCGGCCGGCGCCGCCCTGCCGCCGGAGCCGCCGATGACCGCCGGTCCCGCTGCGCTGCCGCCGGAACCGCCGCTGACCGCATCGCGCGCTGTGGGGGCGGGGACCGCCGGCCTGCCGCCGCTGCATGCCACGCCGCGCGGTGCCGTGCCTCAGGCGCCCGGTGCATCGCGCCCCATGGCCGCACCCGTGGCGGAGGAGGCGACGCTGCCACCGCAGCCCGCCATGGCGGCCACTCCGCGCGTGGCCGAGCCGGACAGGGTTCAGGCAACCGATGCCTACAGCGAACTGTCGGATTTCGACGACTATGGCGACGACGACGGATACGAGGCCGACGATCGCTTTGACGACGGCTACGATGACGGTGACGTCATGTCCCGCTTCGACGAGGACGATGACGATCACCGCACGCTTCCCCCCGCGCCGCCGATGCCCGCGCCGCCCGTCTATCGCGCCGCGCCGGTGCAGGATGCCAAGAAGGTGGTGCAGCAGCAGGTTCGCAAGCCGGTGCAACTGTCGACCCGTGCCAAGCTGGAGGCCCAGCCGAGCCTGAAGTTCGAGGACAACGCGCCCGAGTTCGAGCTTCCGCCGCTGTCGCTTCTGATGTCGCCGGACCGGATCGAACGGCACCACCTGTCCGACGAGGCGCTGGAAGAGAATGCCCGTATGCTGGAGTCCGTTCTGGACGACTACGGCGTGAAAGGCGAGATCGTCTCGGTCCGTCCCGGCCCGGTGGTCACCATGTACGAACTCGAACCGGCGCCGGGCCTGAAGGCCAGCCGCGTGATCGGCCTGGCCGACGACATCGCCCGGTCGATGTCGGCGCTTTCGGCGCGTGTCTCCACCGTGCCGGGCCGGTCGGTCATCGGGATCGAACTGCCGAACGACAAGCGCGAGATGGTCTGCTTCCGCGAGATCCTCGCCGGTCGCGAATACGGCGACGGCAACCACAAACTGCCGCTGGCACTCGGCAAGGACATTGGCGGCGACCCGATGGTCGCGAACCTGGCCAAGATGCCCCACCTGCTGATCGCGGGTACGACCGGGTCGGGCAAGTCGGTGGCGATCAACACGATGATCCTGTCGCTGCTCTACAAGCTGACGCCCGAGGACCTGCGGCTGGTGATGATCGACCCGAAGATGCTGGAACTGTCGGTCTACGACGGCATCCCGCACCTGTTGTCGCCGGTCGTCACCGACCCGAAGAAGGCCGTCGTGGCGCTGAAGTGGGTCGTGGGCGAGATGGAGGACCGTTACCGCAAGATGTCCAAGATGGGCGTGCGGAACATCGACGGCTACAACTCCCGCGTGGCGGATGCCCTGTCGAAGGGCGAGATGTTCTCGCGCACGGTGCAGACGGGTTTTGACGACGAGACGGGCGAACCGGTCTTCGAGACCGACGAGTTCGAGCCGAAGAAGATGCCCTACATCGTCGTCATCGTCGACGAAATGGCCGACCTGATGATGGTCGCGGGCAAGGAGATCGAGGCCTGCATCCAGCGTCTGGCGCAGATGGCGCGGGCCTCGGGCATCCACCTGATCATGGCGACGCAGCGTCCGTCGGTCGACGTCATCACCGGCACGATCAAGGCGAACTTCCCGACGCGGATTTCCTTCCAGGTCACGTCGAAGATCGACAGCCGCACGATCCTTGGCGAGATGGGGGCCGAGCAGCTTCTGGGCATGGGCGACATGCTCTACATGGCGGGCGGGGCGAAGATCACCCGCTGCCACGGGCCGTTCGTGTCCGACGAGGAGGTCGAGGAGATCGTCAATCACCTCAAGGCCTACGGTCCGCCGGAATATGTCGGCGGCGTGGTGGAAGGCCCCGACGACGACAAGGCGGACAACATCGACGCGGTGCTGGGCCTGAACACGGGCGGCAACACCGGTGGCGAGGACGCGCTTTACGATCAGGCCGTGGCGATCGTCATCAAGGACCGCAAGTGCTCCACCTCCTACATCCAGCGCAAGCTTGGGATCGGTTACAACAAGGCCGCTCGCCTTGTGGAGCAGATGGAGGACGAGGGCGTCGTATCCGCCGCGAACCACGTCGGCAAACGCGAAATCCTGGTGCCCGAACAGGCCTGAGGGCCCGGGATCGACTGAACATGTACGGGGCGGGGAAGCGTGTCTTCCCCGCCCTTTGCTTTGCACGGGTCGACAGTTCCATGGTGCTGCGAGGGCGGAGTGTTCCTTCCGTCGCGGCGAAGTTCACGGGAAGCGATGGGGCGGTCTCGACAAGGCCCCGGGCCGCGGCCCGGCAAGCGCGATGGCAGGGAGGCGCCGTTTAGCGTTCGAAGCACACGACGGTCATGACGTAATCCACCCGATCCGTGTCACCAAACATGGGCAGCGAGACGCCTTCGAGCTTGCGAAAGCCAAGCACGCCATTCTCGCCGGAGGCATCGAAGTACTGCGCCTTTCCGATGGTCGCGGAGGCACGCGCGGATTCGAAGGTCGGGCTGCCCGGGCGGCTGTGTTTGCGCTCCGAAAAGCGGGCACCTTCCCCCTTGCCGAGCGCGAGCTTGCGCAGGTTGGGGCAGACGTAGATCAGCCGGAAGTCATCCGGCTCCGGATCGTCCCCTTGGCGTATGACCTCTGCCACGCTGACGGCCAGCTCCTGCGTCGTGACGTCGACGATCTGCATCTCGTCGAAGCGCGGCGGGTGGGTTTCGTCATGGCGCCACGAGGCCCATACCAGCAAGGCATGGCGCAGGGCCGGGCACATCCGGGGCAAATGCTGAGCGGCGTGATCCAAGGGTCACCTTTGCGCGTATGGCGTCGTGTTGCGAGATGATACGGTTGGTCGAGTGTACAACCGCAGCTATCGTACCGCGCCGCATGCCCTCTGCTAAGCGATTTGTTGAGGAAGTTTTCCGGAATTTGGCGGGAGCGGGGGATACAACATTCCCCAAAGCCGCCACGATCGGTGGAACTTCGCCGATGATATGCGGTTTCACTTCGGCGGCTATCGCATATCAGGCGATGAACCGACACATGGAAGGCGACAAGAGCAGGAGACTCCGCATGATCCGCACCCTACTGGCCGCAGCGGCCGCCATATTCCTGGCAGCCACGGCACAGGCGCAGCAACTGTCGCTGAACGAGATTTCCCGTTACCTGAACACGCTCCAGACCGTCAAAAGCCCGTTCACCCAGATCAACTCGGACGGCACCATCTCGACCGGTACGATCTCGATCAAGCGGCCGGGCAAGGCGCGTTTCGACTACAACCCGCCGGAGCGCGGGCTGGTGCTGGTGTCGTCGGGCTCCGTCTACATCCTCGACCGCAAGCTGGGCGGCATGCCCGAGACCTACCCGCTGGAGCAGACCCCGCTGTCGATCATCCTGGCGCGGAACGTGAATCTCGGGCAGGCGGGCATGGTGACCGGCCACAGCTTTGACGGCACCGCGACGGTGGTGACCGCGCAGGATCCGCGCCGTCCCGAGTACGGCAACATCCAGCTCAAGTTCACGGCCAACCCGACCGAGTTGCGCCAGTGGATCATCACCGATGGTGACGGGGTGAAGACGACGGTCGTGCTGGGCGGGCTGCAGAAGACGTCGATCCCCACGAGCCAGTTCCTGATCGACACGGAGTTGAACCGCTGAACGGTGCGGGCGCATGAACCGGCGCAGCCTGTTCCGGTCTGCGGCGGCGCTTCTGGGCGTATCCGCGGCGGGCGGCACGGTGGCTGCGCGCGCCGGACGCAACCGCTACTACGATGGCCCCGTCAGCGATCACTTTGACGGGGTCCGTTTCTTCAACCCCGAAGGTCAGGCGCCGAAGGGTTTCCGCGATCTGCTGCGCTGGCGCTTCGGGCCAAGACCCGAGGACTGGCCGGAAGAGGTCACGCTGTCGGGCACAGCCAAACCGGCCGAGCGTGTGCAGGATCTGACCGTGACAATGGTCGGCCACGCGACGCTGCTGATCCAGACGGCCGGAATCAACATCCTGACCGATCCGTTCTGGTCCGGGCGCGCGTCACCCATGACCTTTGCCGGTCCGAAGCGGGCGGTGGCGCCGGGTATTGCCTTTGGCGACCTGCCGCCTGTCGACATCGTGCTGCTGACGCACAACCATTACGACCACCTCGATCTGGCGACCCTGCGCCGCCTGAAGGCCGTGCACGACCCGCTTGTCATCACCCCGCTTGGCAACGACGCGCTTGTGTCGCCGACCGGACTGCGCTGCCAGGCGGTGGACTGGGGGCAATCGGTCGAGGCCGGGCCGCTGACGGTCCATTGCACGCCCTGCCACCATTGGTCGGCGCGGGGCGTGGGGGACCGGTCCATGGCGCTGTGGGGCGGGTTCGTCGTCACCGGACCGGCCGGCACGATCCTGCACATCGGGGACACCGGTTTCGACGGTGGGCGGCCCTATCGCGGGCTCGACCGTTTCGGGCCGCTCCGGCTGGCGATCCTGCCCATCGGCGCCTACGAGCCGCGCTGGTTCATGCGAGATCAGCACCAGAACCCGGACGAGGCGGTGCAGGGTCTTCTGCTGTCGGGGGCGGCACACGCCATCGGCCACCACTGGGGCACGATCCAGTTGACCGACGAGGCGCGCACCGCCCCTCTGACCGCTTTGCAGGAGGCTCTGGCGCGTCATGCGGTGGCGCCTGACCGCTTCCGGGCTCAGGCGCCGGGGGACACCTGGGACGTGCCCCCGATCACGACCTGACGGTCCTTTAGCGTGCGTGGCGGCAGCCGCGAAGCTGTCCCTGGTACATAACGGCGCGGTCCCCGACCGAGGAGGAGACGCGCATCAACCACGCCTTGCTGTTGTACGATCCGCGACGATAGCCGGTGCGGCCTTCGTGGTAGGCGAGGTATTGCCGCCGTGCGTCCCAGAGCGGGATGCCAAGCTGTTCCTCGGTCTGTTTCATGTACCAGCCCATGAAGTCCGTGGCATCGCGGATGTCGTCGCGCCGCGCATTCCTGCGTCCGCCGTCGGCAAGGTATTCGTCCCAGGTGCCGTCCAGCGCCTGCGAATAGCCGAATGCCGAACTTTGCCGCCCAACGGGAATCACGCCGAGCGTGAAGCGCAGCGGGGTGCGCGCGTCTGAGTCGAACTTGCTCTCCTGGTGGATGACAGCCATCTGGACGTGCACCGGCACGCCCCAACGGCGTTCGGTGGCCCGGAAGGCGCGGTAATAGGTCGGGCGCTGCTGGAGAATCGCGCAGGCATCGTCCAACTGGTTCGGGGACGTGCCGCTTCCGCCGCCGCCTCCACAGGACGCGGCAAGAAGTATGATCACCAGCGCGCGAAGGGTTCTGCTCATCTGCCTCTCGCGTCGTTTGTTATTTTAGTTTGCTCGATTTTAACCCATTGCGGCCCGCTTTGAAATCACATTTCCTTTTGAGTGAGTCGTGGAAGCTGCGTGATCAATCTGAAGGCGCTTCGCGCATTGGCGACTGTCGGACACGACTCCACAGAGTGTTTCCGGCAGAATCTTGGCAATTGTTGGACAAATCCAGACCCGGAGCGGTAGAACAGGGGCAAAGTAAGGTGGAGCATATGCTGAGACAGCGCGCGAAATATCACCTGGGACAAGTCGTCCGGCACCGGAAACACCCGTTCCGCGGTGTGGTCTTCGATGTCGACCCGGAGTTCAACAACACCGAGGAATGGTACGAATCGATCCCGGAAGAGAGCCGGCCTGCGAAAAAGCAGCCGTTCTATCATCTGCTGGCGGAAAACGATCAGAGCTTCTACGTGGCCTACGTGTCCGAACAGAACCTGATCGCCGACTACTCGGGCGAGCCGGTCGATCATCCCGACATCCCCGATCTGTTCGGGGCATTCACCGATGGCAGCTACGAGTTGCACTTTGCGCTGAACTGATCCGGCGCGCGGATGCAGCGAAAGGAAAAGGCGGCCCCGGGAGGCCGCCTTTTCCTTTGTTCAGATCTCTGACTTCACGAGGTCGAGGAAGCGCTGCACAGCCTCTTCGGAAAGGTTCCAGTCGCAGACCAGCCGGGCGCGCACGGATGCGTCGGGCCCATCGCCCGGTTCCGGCATGTGGTAGTACACCGCGCCCTTGGCAAGCAGCGCCTCGTGGACGCGCAGGGGCAGGCGGAAGTAGATCATGTTGGCCGGTGTCTCGGTTTCGATCGTCACCCCCAGCGCGGTCAGCCCGTCCACGACACTGGCGCAGGTTGCATTGGCGGTCCTGGCGAGGTCCAGCCACAGTCCGTCGGCCACGTAGGCGTTCATCTGGGCGGCAAGGTAGCGGTGCTTCGACAGCAGGTGGCCCGAGCGCATCCGCCGGAAGGGCAGGCCGCGCGCCTTTTCGGGATCGAAGAAGATCACCGCCTCGACCGCCATGCAGCCGTTCTTCGTCCCGCCGAAGACCACGGCGTCGGCACCGATCTTCCAGCTCATCTCGGCCGGCGTGCAACCCAGTCTGGCCACGGCGTTTGCAAAGCGTGCGCCGTCGAGGTGTACCGCCAGCCCGCGCCCTTTCGCGAGGTCGAAAAGCGTCTTCAGCTCGTCCAGCGTGTAGGTGTTGCCACGCTCGGTGGTGTTGGTCACGGAGAGCGCGCCGCCGAACGGCTGGTGCACGTCGCCGGTGTCCCAGAAGGCCCAGGCCTTCTTCAGCGCCTCGGGGGTTATGCGGTCGCCCGGCACGGCGGCGACCAGCTTTGCCCCGCCGGTGTAGAACTCCGGCGCGTTGCATTCGTCGACATGGATGTGGGCAAGGCCGGAACAATAGACTGCCTGCCAGGGCTGGACCAGCGTGCCCAGCACCAGCGCGTTCGCCGCCGTGCCGCCGGGCATCAGGAAGACCTCGGCCTCCGGGGCTTCGAACAACTCGCGGAGGGCGGCCTTTGCGGCCTCGGTCTCCGGATCGTTGCCATAGCCGTGCTGGTAGCCGCTGTTCACGCGCGCCAGCGCCTCCATCACCTTTGGATGGACGGGGCCTGCGTTGTCGGATGCAAAGTTCATGTGCCCTCTCCGGTCATGTGGGCTCCTCGATGATGTGGTCTTCCCAGTCGTCCTCGCCTATCTCGAACTCCGGCACCGTGGCGCCCTGCATGCTGACGCCGGCCTTGTGCACGCTGTCGGGCGAACCGGTCAGCAGGGGGTGCCAGTCGGGCAGGGGATTGCCGTTGTTCAGCAGCTTGTAGGCGCAGGTCTCGGGCATCCAGTAGAGATTGTGGCGCAGGTTCGCGGGCGACAGGACGATGCACTCCGGCACGAACTGGTGGCGGATCGGGTACTGCGAACAGCGGCAGGTCGAATCGTCGAACAGGCGGCAGGCGACCCGGGTCAGGGCGACCTCGCCGGTGTCCTCGTCCTCCAGCTTGTTCATGCAGCACTTGCCGCAGCCGTCGCAGAGCGCCTCCCACTCGTCCTTCGACATGTCCCCGAGGCGCTTCTTTTCCCAGAAACGTGGTGCGAGGCCGGGACGGGCGATGGGCTGTGTCACAATGCCTCCAGTATGGTGCGCGCCTTTACGCAGTCGGCGTCCATCTGGGTGATGAGCGCGTCGAGCCCGTCGAACTTCAGTTCGGGACGGAGGTAATCGACAAGTCCCACCGACAGGGTGGCGCCGTAGAGATCGCCGGTGAAGTCGAAAAGGAAGGTTTCGATGTTGGGCACCTCGCCGTCGAACATCGGGCGCACGCCCACGGAGGCCGCGCCGTGATAGCTGCCCCGGTGCGGACCGTCGCGCACGTCGACAAGCACCGCATAGACGCCGAATTTCGGCGGATGCAGCCCGTCGATCGACATGTTGGCGGTGGGATAGCCCAGTTCGCGGCCGCGCTGTTCGCCGCCGATCACCTCGCCTTCGATCCGGTGCCAGTGACCCAGGAGCTTGGCCGCGTCGCGCGGTCGTCCCTCGGACAGCGCGTCGCGGATGGCGGTGGACGAGACCACAAGCCCGTCGGTTTCCATCAGATCGGCCACCGTCACGCCGAACCCCATCTCCTCTCCGAAGGCGATGAGATCGGAGACTGTGCCCGTGCGCCCCTTGCCGAAGCAGAAGTCGGCACCGACCACCACGTTGACGAGCCCGAGGCCCTCGCAGAGCACCCGCCGGGCAAAGGCCTGCGGGCTGAGTGAGGCCATCGCGGTGTTGAAGTTCAACTGGTAAAGCATGTCGACCCCCAGTTTCTCCAGCCGGGCGGCGCGCGCCTCGGCGCTCATCAGGCGGAAGCTGGGCGCGTCGGGGGCGAAATATTCCCTCGGGTGCGGCTCGAATGTGAGCACGCCGAGCGGGGCGTTAGGCGCAGCCTGCCGGGCGAGGCCGATCACCGCCTGGTGGCCGAGGTGGACGCCGTCGAAGTTGCCGATGGCGACGCTTGCGCCCCGATCCCCGGGCCTGGTGTACTGGTAGTCTCTGACGATCCGCATGCCTGCGGCTTAGAGCATTTCCGGGCGAAGGTGAAACCGGTTTTGGCATCGCGCCCTTCGGGCGCGATCCGCCGGGGGAGGCTCTGCCTCCCCCGGACCCCCTCCGAGGTATTTTTGCCAAGATGAAGGAGCGAGGTGTAGGGTCCGGGGGTCAGGCCGAGGGGGAATGCCCTGCGATGGCCGTGGCGATCCGGGCGATGCCTTCGTCGATGCGGTCCGAGGGAATCGAGCTGTAGCCGAGGCGGTAGAAGCGGTGCGGCACGTCCCGGCCGGAGAAGAACGGGGCGCCGGGTTCGATGAGCACGCTTTCGCGGCGGAGGGCCAGTCCAAGCGCACGGGTGTCGGTGTCTTCGGGCGCGCGCATCCACAGGCTGGAGCCGCCGTGTGCGCCCTTTCCCGCCACCTCGAGACCGTGGGAGGCGATGGCCCGTTCCATCACGTCGCGCCGTGCGGCCAAGGCGCGACCGATGCGGCGGACGAGGGCGTCGTAGTGCCCGAGGCTCAGGAACTGCGCGGCGGTGCGCTGGACGTGGCCCGGCGGGTGGCGCAGGACCGAGGCCCGCAGGGCGCGGGCCTCGCGGATGAAAGGGGCGGCGCCGACAAGGTAGCCGAGTCGCAGGCCGGGAAAGAGCGACTTGGAGAAGCTGCCGACGTAGATCACGCGGCCATCCTCGTCGAGGCTTTTCAGGGCGGGAGACGGGGCGTCGAGATAAGCCATTTCGAACTCGTAGTCGTCCTCCACAATGACGGCGTCGAGATCGGCGGCACGGGTCAGCAGCGCTTCACGGCGGGCGCGGGGCAGGGTTGCGGAGGTGGGACACTGGTGGCTGGGCGTGGTGAAGATCACCCGTGTGCCTTCCGGCACGAGGTCCGGCGGCAGGCCCTCGTCATCGACCGGGACCGCGTGCACCTCGCTGTCGGACTGGGCGAGGAGTTGCCGCAGCGCGGGATAGCCCGGTGTTTCCACCGCCACGCGCCGCCGCACGGCCAGCAGTTGCGTCGCCAGCCAGAGCGCGTTCTGCGCGCCGAGCGTGATCAGGATCTCGTCGGGACGGGCGTGGATGCCGCGGCGGGGCAGGGTCTGCTGGGCGATGAACCGGACCAGTTCCGGGTCGTCGGCGTCGAACTGATCCTGCGTGAGCGCATCGAAGTTCTTGGCCCCCAGCGCCTGCATCGCGCAGAGCCGCCAGTTGGCGTGATCGAAAAGCGCCGGATCCGTCTGGCCGTAGATGAACGGGTAGCGGTAGCTGGCCCAGTCCGGCGGGCGCTCCATGTCGAAAGCGGGGCCGCCGGCGTAGCGGCGCGGCAGGGCCGCGTCCCAGTTCACCCTGTCGCTGCGTGCGGCGACAGGGCGGAAGTCCGGCGGTTCGGGCGCGTTGTCGCTGACGTAATAGCCCGACCGCCCGCGTGCCGTCAGATAGTCGTTGGCGAGGAGTTCCGTGTAGGCCAGCGTCACGGTAATCCGGCTGATGCCGAGATGCCGTGCGAGGGCGCGGGTGGAGGGCAGTTTCTCGCCGCGCCTGAAGCGGCCGGAGAGAATGCCCTCTGCCACCAGCTGCTGGATGCGTGCCTGCAGGGTGCCCTGCACCCTTGGGGCGAGGTGGAAAGTCTCGACCGGGATTGCCATGTGGCGACGCTAGACTGGACCTATCCGGTGCGCAATCTGGTCCGATACGCGGCGGCTCAGGTGGTGACACGCTCTCCGAAGATGGCGGAGCCGACACGCACATGCGTCGCGCCGAGGGCGATCGCTTCTTCGAAGTCGGCGCTCATCCCCATCGATAGGCCGGTCAGCCCGTTTCGCGCGGCGATCTTCGCCAGAAGTGCGAAGTGCAGCGAAGGCGTTTCCTCCACCGGGGGGATGCACATCAGGCCCGCGACCGGCAGATCCAGCCCGCGGCATTCCGCGATGAAGGCGTCGGCCTCCTTCGGCAGGACGCCGGCCTTCTGGTCTTCCTCGCCGGTGTTCACCTGGATGAAGAGGTCGGGGCACTGGCCCATCTCCTGCGCCAGGCGGGCGATGGCGTTGGCGAGTTTCGGGCGGTCGACGGAATGGATCGCGTCGAACAGGTCCATCGCCTGCCGCGCCTTGTTCGACTGGAGCGGGCCGATCAGGTGCACGTCGACGCCCTCAAAGCGTTCGCGGAAGTCGGGCCATTTGCCCGCAGCCTCCTGCACGCGGTTCTCGCCGAAGAGGCGATGGCCTTCTTCCA